>JAWUYS010000126.1:0-23923 GCA_034110685.1 Neptunomonas sp. | reverse complement strand
ATATTCATGATGAAGACGCTGGGCACGTCTTTAAACCGTTTAGCATAAGAGAAATAGGTGGAGCGCGTATCGCCATTATTGGCCAAGCCTTCCCTCGTACTAAAATCGCTAACCCAGCTCGCTTTATCCCGGACTGGACGTTTGATATATACGATGACCGATTACAAGAGGAAGTAAACCATATTCGCGAAAATGAAAATGTTGATGCTGTCATTGTAATATCACATAACGGTATGGATGTTGACCTTGCTATGGCAAGCCGGGTATCGGGTGTTGATGTGATCTTGGGTGGTCATACTCATGATGGTATTCCAACACCGACGATTGTAAAAAATAATGGCGGGAAAACATTAGTCTGTAATGTTGGCTCAAACGGTAAATTTGTTGGTGTTATGGATCTAGATATCCGAGACGGTAAGGTGCAAGATTTCCGCTATCGCCTAATGCCAGTGTTTTCTGAGCTATTAGCGCCAGATAAGAGTATGGCTAAGCTAATCACGGATATTCGAGCTCCTTATCTGCCTTGGTTAACAGAAGAGTTAGCACCTGCTGATGAGCTGATGTTCCGTCGAGGAAACTTTAACGGTACTTTTGATCAGGTTATTTGTGATGCGCTACGTAGCGTAAATGATGCACAAATCTCTTTGTCACCAGGGTTTCGTTGGGGAACAACGGTACTAAAAGGTCAAATGGTAACGATGGAGCATGTGTTGGATCAAACGTGTCTGACATACCCCGAAACCTATGTTCGCGAGATGAAAGGCTCAGAGTTGAAGCTGATCTTGGAAGATGTTGCCGACAACTTGTTCAATCCGGAGCCTTACTTGCAGTCTGGTGGGGACATGGTGCGTGTTGGCGGTTTTGATTATGTTTGTGATCCGGCTGAAACCATTGGTCGACGTATTAGTGAAATGACGCTAGATAATGGCGAAAAAGTGGACGCAGATAAATCATATAAAGTCAGTGGTTGGGCAACGGTGGGTGCGCGTTCTGAAGGCGCTGATATTTGGGACGTGGTTGCTGAATACCTCAAAGATCGCAAAGTGGCCAGTATTGATAAACTTAATACACCAAAGCTGAAAAATGTTGCGGGCAACCCTGGGATTGTTGATTACCCAGCCTAGAAAGTAGAGCATCATAATTGCAGCAGTTCTTATGGTGCTTTCGCTTTGTTTGTTAAATGCATAATGAAAAGCAAATCGCTGCATCGATAGGTTATATCTGTTTTGCTAAGTTTCTTTTAGAATAGCCAGCAAACAGATAATGGAGAAGGTGTTGTGGTGTTAAAGTCTTGGATAATTATGCCTGCTCTATGTTTATTGATTGCAGGTTGCCAATCAGCCTCTGTTGTACCTGAACCAGGAACTATAGATGCGCCATCTTTGCCTAGCGAAGCGAATAAAACTGCACCGACTCCTGAGCCAACTACCGCTCCATTAGAAGCTACTAGATCAGATAATGTAGAGTATTTGTCAGGCCAGTTATCGACAATGCAAGAGCAGGTTATTCAAATTAAAGCAGATACATCTGAGTTGAGAAAAACGACTCAAATACTGCTAGCACGAGCGCAAATGCTATCTAATCAATCAGCCAAGCCAGCCTCTTCTGATGTGAACAGTTCTGCTAGCTCTACCGAGGATCGTCCGGACCTTGAGCGACTTACAAAACGATTAAATAGTTTGATTAAACGCACTGATGCTCAATATCAATTAGTTTCTGGCTATACCGCAAAAGGTGAATGGGTGTTGATCCGTTATGACCGCTTTAGCGGTGAGTCGTGGTTAGCTGATAATGGGCAATGGAATTTACTGAGTGAATCAGAAGAGGTGTTACCTTCTGTTTTCACTATTCAGCTTTTGCGTGCAGACAAAGATGTAAAAGGCTATGTTGCTGCACGAGTAGATCAAGCTACAGGGCAATCCTGGTGGTTAAAACAAGACACATGGTTAATGTTCCAATAGGCACAGAGGAAAGATTCGTTGAGTAACGCTCCCTACCTGTATCAAGATTTAATTACTCTGTTTAATGAGTGCTTTGCTGATGTTTATAACACTCGTTTGGTTAGGGGTGGAGATGAGCCTGTCTACTTGCCTGCCGATAAGGAGCGGGATTACCACGCTATCTATTTCGCGCATGGGTATTACAGCAGTGCCTTGCATGAAATTTCGCACTGGCTCATTGCAGGAGATGAGCGCCGTAAGTTAGAGGACTTTGGTTATTGGTATGTGCCTGATGGGCGCACTGCTGAGCAGCAAAAAGTCTTTGAGCAAGTTGAGGTTAAACCCCAAGCAATCGAATGGATTTTATCAGTAGCAGCAGGGTATCGTTTTCATATCAGTGCAGATAATTTAAATGGTGAAGCGACTGATGCTTCTGAGTTTAAGCAGGCAGTATTTGCTCAGGTTAAAGCGTATGGCTTGCAAGGCTTGCCTGAGAGAGCCGAACAGCTGCGTAAGAAGCTTAGTGGCTTTTATCGTACGAGTGATTGTATTGATGTTGAGTACTTTGATTTCTCTTCAATTTAACGCGACCAAGTAACCTGTTATATATGTGAGGGCTTGAAGCTCCAGCCGCGTATGTATTTAATGTGAGAAGTAGTTTTCATATTTAAGAAAACTACTTCTACGATTCTTATATGTTTATTCGGCCTTGGCGCCATGCTTGTGCATCATTTTTTTACCGCCCATTGGCATGATTGTTTTGATAGGGATCTGTAATGATTGCTGTGAGCCATCAGAGAATGTTAATGAGAGGTTGATGTTTTCGCCTGCTGTTAAGTTGCGTGTTAGACCAATCATCATGATATGCATGCCACCAGGCTGTAATGTTACTTGTTGTTCAGCAGGTAGTTTTATTTCTTTGATTTGTCTCATTCGCATAACGCCGTTGTCTTGCGTATGGGTATGTAGTTCTACATTTTTAGCTGCATCACTTGTCGCAGATATTAAACTAAGATCTTGATTGTCATTATTGGTTAGCTGCATAAAGGCAGCGCTATTCATTTGGCCCGGAGGTACGGCACGAGCATAAGCGCCATCAACATTTACCTCGGCTGTAGCAAGGTGTGAGGTTAGTAATAATATGGTTGATAGCAGTATTTTTTTCATGGGGCTTTCCTATTATTTCTGATCAAGCAGAGTTTTAATTTCTAACAACACATCGGAGGGTGAGCTATTGTGCGATAAAGGTTTATAGAGTTTCCCTTTAGTATCAATAAGGTAAATTCTTGACGAGTGATCAACGGCATAACCCATAGCAGAGTCGCTCATATCTACTTTTCGGTAAAAAGAACCATATTGCTTAACAACCTTGTCAATTTCAGCTTTTTTTCCGGTTACGCCAGTAATCATAGGGCTGAAAAATTTAACATAGGTGTTTAATTTTTCTGGAGTATCTCTTTCAGGATCGACACTAATAAATATCCCGGCAACATTTTCTTTTTCTTTTTCATCAAGTGCTTTAAATGCCTGCGTCATAACAGCAAGTGCTGTAGGGCAAACGTCAGGGCAGGATGCGTAGCCGATATACAAAGCCACTACTTTCCCGTGGTAATCACTAAGGGATACTGGGCCGGCTTGAGACTCCAGTGTGAAGTTGCCACCTAGGGTCGTAATGTTGTCGCTATTAACGGTCTGGGGTCTTAATACAAAAATTGCTGCTAAGCCAATAAGCATTAAAACAGTCAGTATGAGTAATATGCGTAATGTAGAAAGGGTACGATGCTTCATGGTGATTCAAACTCGAATGTGGCTTTATTGGAGGCGACTGATGGATCGGTATATGTGAATATTGAGGCTAGCCAGAGCATTGAACCCGTTACACAAACAGCCAGTTCTGTTGTTCCCTCCCAAGTGACACCATCGGGTAACGGCGATAGCTTTATTTTATTGATGCCCATGAACATCTCCTTACCTTTTAACTCTAGTACGACGGTTTTTGCTTGGATACTATCTAATGTCACAGTAAAGGTAAGTGGTGCCATGGACGGTATCGAAGGTGGATTAACCTTAAGCGAAATACTTCTTTTTCCAGCAACTGCTTTGCAATGTGACTGTTTAAGGTCACATGGTTCAACGACAGTGAGCAGTTTCGATGACTGAGAGCTTTCAATCATATCTGGTAGTTTCCAAAGAAGTATTAATACCCCTAGTGAAAGTGCAATTACCGTTAACATTTTGATATGTTGAATTGTTTTACTTCCTGTCATTTAGGGTGCTCATTTTTCATATATTTTAGTGGTTATGTGCTTACTCGGCTATGCGACTCATTGTCGCATCCTAAAAGCAATGAGAGTAGTGCTAGAGAGGCGTTAATGCTTGCACTTATCAGTGCTGAAAGTTATCGTTTGAAGTTTATGGATATATATTAAAACGAATCAAGAAATTAGCGAAAATATGATAAGTATAGAGAGGGTGCTTATGCGTCAGAAGTTCATTTTTGTTTTATTTAGCTTATTTCTGATTAGCTTTGATGTCTCTGCTTTGGATTATTATCGAGTAACAGATGAACCGATAAATGTTCGCTCGGGTCCAGGAACAAAGTTTCCCGTGTTACTGAAAGCGAAAAAAGGGGAGCAGGTTCTTCTTATAAAGAAACAAGAAGACTGGGCGAATATATTTTTCTTGCACAGTGATGGTCGTCAAGTGGAAGGCTGGATGCATGCCGATTACCTTCAGCGAGAAAGTGAAAGCAGACAGGAAAATACGACGGTCAAAGCAGACTCGATCGGTGCCCATTTAAAATGCTTACCCAATGCACAAAAGAGCGGTGTAAGTAGTTGTATGTTAGATATTGACTTCACAGTAACAGGACCTCGAAGCGAAACGGCAGCGGAAATTCGCTGTGAATCAGAAGTGCTTTTGCATTTGAAGGGCGGCGAAGTGCAGCCGTTACAAGAAGCTGGTCGAATTCGTACACCTATAAAAAAAGGTGTTGGTGCTGCCAGGATGCAGTTAATGGTATTTCCGTTAACTAAAGTGACGGTAGAAAAAGTAACCGTAGTCGACTACAGATGTATTGCACAAGAGAGCTAAATCATCATTAGCAAAGCGACTTTTTTGTTTTCTTTTGAATCATTTGTGTTTAAAACGGTTTGTCTTGGTTGATGGCTATTCACGATTTAGTTATGCCGGTTGGACAATGCAAATCTTTAAATGAGAGCTACAATTACTCATATAAGGTGTGTTTTTATCGAATGGTAAAATGTTACTGACTCACCAGTACCTAGTTTTATGCGTTTGTAATGAATACTGTGAGTAATTGGATTTAGAAATATAGTCAAAACGTGTGAGTTTTGTAGCCATGGATACTGGGGCGTGAATGAAAGAGATTAATGCTAAAACAGCACGTTGGTTTAAGCTTTTATATGGTTTATTGTCACTGTTAATGTTGTTGGCTCTTTTTGCTTTCAGCTATGCCACTTGGAGTAATGTTAAGCAGCAAGCTTACCAGTCTTTGACGCCTCATAACCAAAGTCTAACGAGCGTTGTTAAGCGCTTTTTTATTCATCAGGAAGCTCTTCTTGATGGATTAGCAAAATCTATCACTGTTTCAAGTCATCCTGATAGCATTATTCAAACTCGCTTAAATGATGTCCTAAGAGCTACGCCACAAATGCGTGTACTTGCTGTGCTCGATAGTCAGGGCTCTATTGTGGCAACGACTGGTAATATTCATACACTTGAATGGCTGGATTTGTTTGATGATGAGGAGTCCACTATTGGTAGGCCTTTTAGACCTACCTTTGTGGGTGAAAATATTCTGCCAGTACGAAAAGCCATTACGAATTTAAACGGTGAGAAAACGGGTTATGTTGTCGCTGCTTATCGTCTGTTAGGTAATGATGCTATTTGGCAAGAAGCTGAAGAGGCTGAGAGTAAGCGCCGCTCAATGATCATAGGCGATGATGGCCGTGTGTATATTTCTTATCCTGAATCCGATACTTTTTGGCAAAGCTTTGTTTCGTTGAAAGTAGAAGATGAATTTCTAAACACTTTATCTGAATTAACCCAAAAAGCAGGTGAGTGGCAAACGCGTGATGTGCAGTATCAAGATGAGCAGTTACTCGTTACGGCCAGTTTTATTGAAGACTATCGCTTCTATATAGTCAGTGGGATTCAGAGCGCAGATTTATTTTCTCGTTGGTTAGAGAGAATGAAATATGTCGCTTTGGCGGTATTAATTTTCCTCATTGTTGGTCTTTTTGTTTTCAGGGTTATTTTAACCAGAGCTGCTCGTTTTGAGTCTGCCAGGAATGTGGCTGAACATAATGTTTTCAAGTTATCTAGAGCTATTGAACAAAGTCCTAGCAGCGTCATTGTTACCGACGAGCACTGGTTAATTGAATATGCAAATAATCGTTTGAGCGATGGAGCAAAGTCTTTAATTAAGCTCGATTCTGGCCAAGTGCTCCTTGAGCATTTTCCTCATAGTTTGTTGAAAACTGATGTTACTGCTATTTCTGAAAACTTGCTCCATGGCACTAACTGGTATGGAGAGCGTCGCGCAAAAGAGCAGAAGCAGTGGTTTTCATTCTCTATTAGTGGAATGACCAATGATGCTGGCGATGTGACAAATCACGTGATTGTTACTCAGGATATAACAGAACGTAAACAAGTTGAGGTGCGTTTATTTAAGCAGGCAAACTATGACGCGTTAACAGGGCTGCCTAACAGGCGACGCACCAATGAATTACTGACTGAAACCTTGAAAACAGCCTGGCAAGAAAATAAGCGTGTTGCTGTGCTCTACATGGATGTTGATAACTTTAAGCAAATAAACGATACATTTGGTCATATCTTAGGTGATCAAATGCTACAGCTCATTGCCGTAAGATTGCAGCAAGCCGTTGCCGATTCAGGAACTGCTTGTCATATGAGTGGTGATGAGTTTTTAGTATCGATTGTATTTGATGCTGAGCAAGATGTAGTGGATCTTGCCGACAATATAATGAATGTTATGAAGCAGCCTGTTTTACTGGAAGCTAAAAAGCTATTTATCTCAGTGAGTATCGGTATCTCGCGTTATCCAGAAGATAGTGATGATGTCTCAAATTTATTAAAACATGCAGATATTGCGCTGTATGAATCTAAAAATCAGGGGCGGCGTTGTTATAGCTTCTTTAGCCAAGAGTTAGATGATAAGAACAAACGTAAAGTAGAACTAGAATCTGAGATTCGTAATGCTCTGGCCAATAAAGAGCTCTTTATGGTTTATCAGACGAAAAATAGAATATCTTCAGGTGAAATATATGGCTTTGAGGCATTGATGCGCTGGCAGAGCCCGCGGTTGGGTTTTGTGAGTCCTGAAGAGTTTATTTCGGCAGCAGAAGAGATAGGTGTCATTGATCAGTTAGGTGAGTTTGCGCTTTATGAAGCGTGTCGTGATCTACAAAAATTTCAGTATCATGCGACTCAACCACTTGCTATGGCTGTGAATGTTTCAATGTCGCAGTTAACTAACTCAGATATTGTTGGTACGGTTAGGAAAGTTTTGCAAGATACCGGGTTAAACCCCAGTGTGCTTGAGTTAGAGATAACAGAATCGATGCTTGCTCAGCGTTTAGAAGAAGTGCAGCCTGTTCTTAATGATCTCTTAAGCTTAGGTGTTTCGCTTAGTATCGATGATTTCGGAACAGGTTATAGCTCACTGAGTTATCTGACTCGCTTCCCGGTTTCGGCTCTTAAAATTGACCGATGTTTTATCATGGATATGGTTGATAATCGTAGTGATGCGACATTGACACATACTGTGATTACTATGGCGCATAAACTAGGGCTTAAAGTGGTTGCTGAAGGAATCGAGGACGAAGACCAGTTAGCACTTCTTCGTGTATATGGCTGTGATCTTGGTCAGGGATACTTTTTCACAAAACCACTTCCATACGAACAAATGACAACGCATTTGAAAAATCAGCAGGAAAAGCCCGATTGGGCTATATGAGGCGTTTACAGGTCGTTGTGTAATAACCACCGGATGATTTCCGGTGGTGCTGTAGGCAAGCGTTAAAGCTATTAGTTGATCACTACCACATTAAGTCATCAGGGATTGCATAGTCGGCATATGGATCATCTTCTTCAGGCTTTTCTTCAGGCTTGAGACGGATTAACCATGTTGGCTGGCGTGCTTCCACGCGGTCGGCAATGTCATCAGGGATTAAATAATATTTCTCATCTAGCTTGCTAATGACTAGTTGCATGCGGGCAAGCTGGTTATGTAAATCTGCCGTGACATAAAGGTTTTTTATCAGTGTGCCATCGACAAAGCGATAACCTATCTCAGCTTTATCACTGATGTGAATTTTGTGATGTTCTATAAGCTGGCGTGCTTCAGATTCTAATGCCTTTTTTGCTTTTTCTTCTTCACGACGTTTATTTAGCTCTTTATCACGTTCTGCTTTTTCTTTACGTGAATTATCAAGATTGCGTTGTGCCTCGGCACTGGATGCGGCTAAGTCTTGCTTTGTCGCTTTTTTCTTATGAGCTTTTGCTTTTTTTGCTTGTTGTTTATTGGCCAGACCGGCTTTTAATAACTGATCTTGAAGTGAGATAGCCATCAGCAAATACCTGCTATGATTTTTGGGCAGTATGATACCACAAGCAGTTTTAAAAGAGCGTTACATCCTTCCCAGATAGGTATTGTTAGCGTATATTTTATCCATTTTTGATCGTGAGAAGAGTGATGACAGATCCGCAATTTATAGCATTTTTAGTAGCTATCACGCTATTAACTATCTCACCGGGTGTTGATACTCTATTGGTGCTGAGGAATACCAATAGAGGCGGGTGGAAAGATGGTGTTGTTAGTAGTTTTGGAATTTGCAGCGGTCTGTTTGTTCATGCAACAGTTTCAGCTGTCGGTATTTCTGTCATCTTATTGCAGTCTTCTTGGGCGTTTGGCGTTTTAAAACTGGCAGGTGCTATTTATTTGATCTGGCTTGGCGTGCAGAGTCTGACCTCATTACGTAAACCTATTCTGGGAGGGGGAGTGGTTACTGCAGGAAATAACTTTAATTGGCTTAGGTCCATTAGGGAAGGGTTGTTGTCTAATGTGCTTAATCCTAAGACAGTTATTTTTTATATGGCATTCTTGCCCCAATTTATTAACCCTGAGTTTGACTTGTTAGCGCAGTCGTTAGGTTTGGCAGGTATTCATTTTGTTATAAGTATGGTCTGGCTTTGTGCTTTAACGCTTATGTTGTGCAAGCTAAAAGGTTGTGGAGTTGGAAGACGCGTTGAAAAATCATTACAGGGAGCGACAGGCGCTGTCATGATAACTTTAGGGCTAAGCTTGGCGTTTGAGCAACGTGGCGAGTAAGTAGCGAAGGCCTACGTCAAAGGTGCAATTCGCTGGAGAAGCAATCTCTGACGAGGCCTTGTATTCAATATAGCGCTTCACGTAGCGTGAAGATAGTGCTTTTAGTATGATATTTGAGACAAAATATTTTAGTGTATTAGATGCCTATGTGATCAAAACTATAATCGTGAGTAATATGTTGTTTAAGGCGTCTCTCTTCGAAAAAATGCTCCGTTCTTTTTCTTTTACCTTCATTAAAATTCGCGCGCTTCTTGTTTTTACTGAAGCTTTCTATGTCAAATACAGAGTCATCCCATTCATCATTATCAGAAGGGATGGCTGCAACGCGTACTTTAGTGCTCATAAATATGTTCTCTAGTTATTTCAAGCTTGAGCTTATGTAATAGGGTTGATGGTTATTTAATTTGCTCTACTAAGCGCTAAGTTAAAAGTCGTCACCAAATACGTCGTCAATACTTCGCTGAAGACGTCTTGCTTCAAGTTTTTCTTCAATGTTTTGACGAATATTACGTCGAGTATTTTTTTGTGTGCTGATAAAGCCTAAACCCTCTATGTCATCATTATCTAAGTCGTAGCTATCATTTTCGTCCAGTGAGTCATCACTGATATTTATTTCATCTCTCATAAGAGTGATACCTCCAAGCAAGTTATTGCATGATTTAATGTCGGCAAAAAAATAGACGTTATCATTAAAATTTCGCCAACATAGTTACTAAATTGATATTTAGCAGCAGGTGTACGATATGTAAACTGAAATAAATTTGACAGTTTCACAGTTTTTTTGAATAAAAATCAATATGAGATAGGCTATGTATTCGTGCTTATTTGGTGATATGTGGTCTTTGCACTAAAGCGGTTATGCTAGTTTGATTTTAGCTTAGGAAGTTATTTGAGTTTAAAACTGTGCTGGTGCAGCATTTATTATTAAATTCATTGATCTGGGCCTCTAATATTAGGAAGTTTATATTATTGCGACTGCGTAATGGTGTTATTGGTTGTATACTTTTGGCTAGGATAATCGTTATTTTTAACAGTGTTATGGGGATCAGGGTTTGAGCACTAAATACTTAAAACGTTTTTTTAAACCTAAATCGATAGCTGTCTTTGGTGCATCAGAAAAACCTGGAAGCATGGGTGGGATTGTTGTCCAAAACTTGCTGAGCAGTAAATTTCCTGGGGTATTGATGTGTATTAACCCAGAAGGTTACGACCAAGTTTTTGATGTGCCGTGTTATCAAAGTATTTCAGAGCTTCCTGAGATGCCTGATTTGGCTATTATTTGCTCACCGCCTGATTCTGTAGCAGACATTATCCGCAAGTTAGGCGCGCATATGGTTAAAGCCGCGATAATTCTAACCGGTGGGTTATCCATTAAAAATAGCCCGGCGGCAAAAACACTCAGTGAGTCTGTTAGAGAGGCTGCTAGGCCGTATGGAATTCGCATCATGGGGCCTGACTGTATGGGGCTGTTGGTTCCTGGCTCGAATATGAACGCCAGCTATGCTCATATGCATATTCAAAAAGGGAAGGTTGCTTACATTGGCCAGTCCGGGCTATTAGGTACGGCAATGATTGACTGGGCTAACGGGCGAGAAATAGGATTTTCTCACTTTATGACCTTAGGTGACGGTGTTGATGTTGATCTGTCTTCGGTAATTGATTACGTTTCTCAAGATCCTTATACGCATTCTATTTTGCTGCAAATGGATCGAGTGTCTGGCTCATCCAGAAATTTTATATCTGCTCTGCGTGCTGCGTGCCGTAATAAGTTAGTACTCGTACTTAAATCTGGAATTTTTTCTGAAGAAGCATCGAAAATTGCTGCAACTCCAGGTATTCCCGATGAAGACGTTGTATATGATGCTGCGTTAAGGCGTGCAGGGGCGGTGCGTGTAGAGACGTCTGACCAGTTGTTTAATGCATTAGAAACCTTGTCTCGTATGAAGCCTCTTAGAGGCGAGCGGTTAGCAAT
This sequence comes from Neptunomonas sp., assembly GCA_034110685.1. Classification (GTDB taxonomy): domain Bacteria; phylum Pseudomonadota; class Gammaproteobacteria; order Pseudomonadales; family Balneatricaceae; genus Neptunomonas. The sequence continues at coordinate 12,636 of JAWUYS010000126.1, read as the reverse complement.
TATTTGTAATGGTATGGGGCCAAATGCTTTAGCCACCGATCGTTTATTGAAGTCTGGTGGTAAATTGGCGGTTCTGAGCGAGGAGACAATTGCTCAGCTTGATAATATTCTGCCGCTTGGCTGGAACCAAAAAAATCCAGTTGACCTTAATTCAGATGCGACTCCTGAGCGTTTTGCGCAAGTATCTCAAATTTTATCAAAAGATAAAGAAGTTGATGTGATCTTGTCAATTCACGCACCGACGAGATTAGCGCCAAGTGTAGAAACTGCTGATGAATTAGTTAAGGTTATTCGTAAATCGCAGCGTAATATCCTGACATGCTGGATGGGGCGCGCGACAGCTATTGAAGCCCGGAATCATTGTAATGCTGCTAATGTAGCCACATTTATCACGCCGGAAGAAGCTATTGATGCTTTCATGCACATGGTTGATTATCGTCGTAACCAAGTTGTTATGCGCCAAACTCCGGCGACCTATATTGAACAAAATACGCAGAACCATCAAAAAGCAAAGAAAATTATTGCTGATGCTTTAGCAGAACCGCGTGATTATCTTACGCATGACGAAGCGTGTGATCTATTAGATCAATACGATATACCTGTTCAGAATAGCTATTATGCAGATGATATCGACGCTGTTGTAGCGCGAGCAGAAGAGATTGGTGGGGCTGTTGCGATAAAGGCATTGCACCGTAAAAATGTGTACCCTTTTAGCTATGATGATCAAGGCTCTCAGCGTCGCCATGATTTAGCTCAAGATCTCTATTCTTCAAGTGATGTTAGGTATGCGACTACAAAACTAGCGTACCGTGTTAGTGAGCGCATAGGTGATGACAAAAGCATGGGCTTCTGTGTGCAGCAGATGAAGCGTGGTTTTCAGTCTTTGCAAATCAATGTGGGTATCACCAGAGACCCAACATTTGGCCCTATCATCGTATTTGGTGCGGGCGGGTTTACCGTTGATGTACTGGCTGACAGGCATGTCATGTTACCACCTATGAATACGGCTTTAGCAAAGGAGCTTGTTAAGAATTCACGTATTTATAAAATCATAAAAGAGCATAGTTATCAGCCAGAGAGAGACGTTGAGCAACTTTCTGATATGATTCTTAAATTGTCTGAAATGATTGTTGATTTGCCAAATCTTCAAGGGCTAGAAATTAATCCTCTATTGTTGAATAAAATGGGGATTTTGGCTGTCGATGTTGCGGTGTCTATCGGTGAAAAATCTGAGTTGGCAATATCGCCTTACCCTGGCGATTTAGAAGAATCAATTGCTTTGAAGCGCTCAGGAAGACCGGCTGTTGTACGTCCGATCCGTGGTGAAGATGAGCCGCGTCATTTAGATTTCTACAATAAACTTAGCCCTGAATCTATTCGTATGCGGTATTTTTATAGCCGAGGTATTCCTTCTCATCAAGAGTTAGCGAGCTGGACACAAATTGATTATGACCGTGAAATGGCATTTATTGTGTCTGCGCCTAGTTTAGATGGAACGGGTCCTGAAACGCTTGGCGTTGTCCGAGTCGTCACTGACCCTGACAACATTCAAAGTGAGTTTTCAGTGGTGATCAGGGATGACCTTCAAGGAGAGGGTCTTGGTGTTATTTTGATGCGCAAAGCGATTGATTATTGCCGCAGTCGAAAAACATTAGTGATAGAAGGATCTACATTGCCGACTAATAAGGGGATGCAAGGGTTGGCCCTTAAACTTGGATTTACTAATACTTTCAATATGGAAGAGGAAGTAGTCGATATGAAGATGAAGCTTAATGAACCAACTGAAGATTGGCAATTCACGCGGTTGCAGCACTAGCACTTGAGATGAAAAGTAAAATATTATGAGTCACTAATTGTTTAATTGGTGGCTCAATATTTTATGTCTTATCAGGAAATCTTATTCTCTAAATATCCGACAACTTAGTCGTTGTTGTCGTCTTTCTGTTTTTTAATGTTGATACTGTTTATATAAGTTTTTTGTTGAAGCAGTAAAAGCCTCTGCAGTACATTTGCACTATTTCATAGTATGTAGAGGCTTAGATCAGAATTGTGAAAGAAGGTGCAATTGGTTAACTCAGGATAAGCTATAAAAAACTAAGGTTAATATTAAGCTGTTGGGCAGTACATTTCATGAAGTGTATGAATAATGCGTTTCGCAGTGTCGCCAGATAAAGAGTAATAGATGGTTTGTGACTCTCGGCGAGTACTGACTAAGCCATCTTTTCTGAGAACGGCTAAATGTTGGGATAATGCTGACTGGCTTAAATCAAGACAGTTATTTAGTTGTGTTACAGAAAGCTCTTTACCGTCCAAATAGCAAAGAATGAGTAGTCTGCTTTCATTGCCGAGCGCTTTCATGAGTTGCGCTGCACGTGATGCATTGGTTTTCATCATCTCGAGGGTCTCGGCGCTTAGGCTTGACTCTTCTATTGTATGGGCCAAATCTTACTCTCCACAGGATTAAGTTGAGATAAAACAAATCTTTGAGCCTTTTACAAATCCTTTTTGTAATTCTACTCTTCTAACTTATGGATAATAAGGTGAAATGTAAGGTTTTACCATAAAAAAAGCACCTGTTAAGGTGCTCTTAAATAAAGATGGAGAATTAGATTGGAGCTCAATGGGCGTCTTTAAAGCCTAGAAGCTTCACAATGCTCATGCCAGGGCACCAACCGGAAAAAGCTGATTGCAATAAGCTGACCCCGACGATAGCAGTAACAGCTAATAGCAACGTATTGATATTGAAAAGTAAAACAGCGACTACTGTTCCCAGAATTATAGCTCCAGCCATAATGTGTATGCCCTGATTAACATTCATACCTGCGACATTACAGCTTTCTTGTTGTAAGCCTAATTTTTTGAAAATGGTGATGGCAGGGCACCAGCCAGTAAATGCAGATTGAAGTAGGTTTAAGCCAACAAAGCCGGTTAGGTAAAACCAGTTTGGGTTGATATAAGTTCCTAGGGCAAGGCTGATGAGAACGACGGTTCCTGCCATTAAGCGAAGTGCTGCACTAACGGTCATGATAAAGCTCCAGCAAATAAGGTTTAAACATCATTATATATTAGTTAAATCTAATGTATAGGTAAATATCTTTATGTTTTACTCGATTTGTATTGAGTAAGGTCAAGACTAAAAATTATTTTCTTGTTATCGTGAGATTATGCCGTATGTGGAGAAGGTTATGAAAACTGAAAGAGTTTTGGTGCATATCGATACAGTCCAAGTATCAGATACCTTGATACAGAAGATCATGATGCTAGCTCAAAAAGAAGGCACCAGTATTGAGCTGTTTTCTTGTTGCTATAACCAGTCACTGCACCGAAGCTACCTCTTTGATGATGAAGCTGAAAAACATGCTATTGCAGGGTATTTACATCAAGCAGAGGCTAAGTTGATTCACTTGGCTGAGCAGTTAGAGGCGCAAGGAGGGCAGGTTAGTTATGATGTAACTTGGAATCGTAATGTTGCCGAGGGCCTTATCAGAAAAGCTTTGAGGTACAGAGCCGATGTCGTTGTTTTTCCTATAGGCCGGCATTCCCATGGACATTATTTATTTAGGCAGGGGGACTGGCAGCTCATTGCTGAGTGCCCAACACCGCTGTTGCTAATGAGAGAGCAGCAATGGGCCGTCCATCCTCGTATTGCTGCCTTGGTTGATCCGTTCCACCATTGCGATGAACCTCAGCAGTTGGATAACCAAGTACTCGAAGGTTCACGAGCGCTAAGCGAGTTGCTAGTCGCCGAGCAGCATGTGGTGCATAGTTTTACCACCATACCGCAGGCTGCTATTTTTGATGAGCATCTGACAGTTGACTATGCCGCTATGCACGAAAAAGTTAAGCAGCAGCATACAGAAGTGTTGCAAGCTATGGTGGGCAGTGAAGCTATTCTTCACCTTGAACAAGGAGATGTTCATGCTGTTATCCCAGCATTTGCTAAGCGTGAAAGTATTGACCTTCTTGTGATGGGCTCTATCGCGAGAGGTTTACTGGATCGATTCTTGGTAGGAAGCTCAGTTGAGAGAATTGTTGATCATGTAGAGTGTGATTTTTTATTGGTTAAGCAACCGGGCTTTGTTAGCCCGGTTACAGAGTAAAGAAAGTGCAGTTAGCTTTTAAAGGTCAAAGCTTGCCCATATAGGAGCGTGGTCAGAAGGTTTTTCCATGCCTCTTATTTCATAGTCGATATCTGAATTTTCACAGGTTTGGCTAAGAGTTTTAGTGGCTAAAATAACATCAATTCTTAAGCCTCGTTTAGGCTCCTGTTCGAATCCTCTGCTGCGATAATCAAACCAGCTGAAACGGTCATCGGTTTCTGGATGAAATTGTCGAAACGTATCGACTAAACCCCAAGCTTGCAGGCGAGCAAGCCACTCGCGTTCTATCGGCTGGAAGCTAGATTTCCCCGTTTTTAACCAGCGTTTACGGTTAACTTCACCTATGCCTATATCAAGTTCAGTGGGCGATATATTGATATCACCCATCACGATTAAGTTCTCATCAGGGGAGTGGTTTGTTATTAGGTGTTCCTGAAGGTCTGCATAAAAACGAGTTTTTGCAGGGAACTTAATAGGATGCTCGATATTCTCACCTTGCGGGAAGTAGCCGTTGAGCACGGTAACCGTATTCCCTTTAGGTGTTGCGTATTTACCGATGATCATGCGGCGTTGTGCGTCAGGTTCGTCGTTAAGAAAGCCTTTTTGGATGCTTAATGGCGGTAACTTAGAGATAAGGCAGACGCCGTAATGGCTTTTTTGGCCAAAATACTCAACATGGTAGCCGTGTGCTTCAATCATCTCTATAGGAAATTGAGGATCATCAACTTTGATCTCTTGCAGGCCAATAACATCAGGACTGTATTTTTCAATGAGCGCAGCAATCTGATGAGGGCGTGCGCGTAATCCATTAATATTGAAAGAGATAATTTTCATATAGATATCATCAGTTTGTTAAATTGGCGATCATTCTAACATGATTGATTATTTTAAATGCAGTGAACCGATTTGATTTTCCTATCATCGTATTAGTTATCTTTGATTGGTACTTTAGGGCATGAATCGTTACAGTTAATGAAAATTTATTGAGGGAGTTAGGCTGTGTCTGCTTATGATTTTGATCTGTTTGTAATCGGGGCTGGTTCGGGTGGCGTAAGAGCAGCACGAATGGCAGCGTCTATGGGCGTGAAAGTAGCGGTTACTGAAGACCGCTATTTGGGCGGAACATGCGTTAACGTTGGTTGCGTTCCTAAAAAATTATTTGTTTATGCTTCTCATTACAAAGAAGAATTTAATGAAGCAGCAGGCTTTGGCTGGAATGTTGGAGCCAGCAGTTTTGACTGGCCGACCCTGCGAGATCGTAAGAATGATGAGATTAGCCGATTAAACGGTATTTATCGTAACCTGCTCGTTAACTCGGGTTGTGAGTTGCTTGAAGGGCGCGGCACGCTGGTGGATGAGCATACGGTTGCCGTCAATGGTAAGCATTACACCGCTGAGCGGATTATTGTTGCAACCGGTGGATGGCCATTTGTGCCGGATATTCAGGGTAAAGAGCACATTATTAGCTCAAACGAAGTTTTTTTCTTAGAGACTTTCCCTAAGCGCGCTGTTGTTGTTGGTGGCGGTTATATTGCTGTTGAATTTGCAGGAATCTTTGCGGGCTTAGGTGCTGAAACGAGCCTTATCTATCGAGGTGATCTATTCCTTCGAGGTTTTGATAGAGACTTACGTGAGTTTGTCGCTCAAGAAGTTAGCAAGAAGCATGTGGATCTTAAATTCAATAATAATATTGAATCGATAGAGAAACAGGCGGATGGTAGCTTGTTGCTGAAGTTAACGGACGGCTCTACTCACGAAACTGATTGTGTTCTGTATGCCACAGGGCGCGTTCCTAACGTGACTGACCTAGGTCTTGAGGCCTTAGGTATAGAACAGCAGAAAAATGGCGCTATTGTAGTTAATGAGAGCTTTCAAACCAATGTTCCTTCGGTATATGCGATTGGTGATGTAATTGACCGTGTTCAGTTAACACCTGTAGCACTTGCAGAAGGCATGGCATTGGTTAGGCATCTCTATCAGGAAGGTAACCCTGCGGTTGATTATGACTTGATACCTACCGCTGTATTTTGTCAGCCAAATATTGGTACGGTTGGCTTATCAGAAGAACAGGCGCGCGACCAAGGTAAAGATATTGATGTGTATCGTAGTGAGTTTCGTGCGATGAAGCATACGATGTCTGGTAGTGAAGAGCGTACCTTGATGAAAATGATCGTTGAAAAAAGTACAGATAAAGTACTTGGCGTTCATATGGTAGGGCCTGATGCTGGGGAGATTATTCAAGGGCTAGCAGTTGCACTTAAAGCAGGAGCAACTAAAGCGGTATTTGATAGCACCATTGGTATTCACCCAACAGCGGCCGAAGAGTTCGTTACCATGCGAGAGCCTGTAAAAAGCTAATTGAAAAGCGGCGCAGTACCACCTAGTCTTTAGAGTAGGAGGTGCTGCAATGAAACTTCTTATGAAAATGCTGTGGCTGGCGATTATTCCTGCGTGGATGCAAAACGAGCAACCTGATAGCCAGCATTTTTACAGACGTCAGTTTACTAAAAGCTATCAGCGCAAACGCTTAATTGTTCGCAGGCTGTGGGTGTGTAGTGCATTTTTGGTTTTACTTTGTCCTACGATGGCATTTGCATCCATCGTTGTGTTGTTGAGTACATTTTTATCATTTTGCCTATTAGATGAAACCAATGAATAGGCAAAAAAAGAGGCTAATGATTAATCATTAGCCTCTTTTTTATTACTCGAGAGAAGTTAGCTGCGGTTTTGTAACGCAGCAATACGGTCATCTAGTGGTGGGTGGCTCGACATTAATGCCATAAAGCCCATTTTGGTATGGCTGCTAATACCAAATGCAGTCATCTGGCTGGGTAGTTGGTCTGCCATGCCTGATTCGGCTTTTAGACGTTGCAGAGCGCCAATCATTCCGGCGGTGCTGCCAAATTGCGCGCCAGCTTCATCTGCCCTGAACTCACGGCGACGTGAAAACCATGCAACAATAACGGATGCGGCAATACCAAAAATGATCTCGGCGACAAATGTGGCGATATAAAACCCTAAGCCTACTCCGTTTGAATCGCTACCTTTGCGCAGCATCGAATCCACAAAGTAGCCAACAATACGTGCAAAGAACATAACGAAAGTGTTCACAATGCCTTGGATCAATGTCAGCGTAACCATATCACCGTTGGCGACATGGCCAATTTCGTGCGCCATTACCGCACGTGCTTCTTCGGGGCGAAAGCGTTGTAATAAACCGGTGCTTACTGCGACGAGTGCATTATTCTTGTTCCATCCAGTGGCAAATGCGTTTGCTTGATCGGAGTGAAATATGCCTACTTCTGGCATGCCAATACCGGCTTTTTTAGCAAGCTCAGTTACCGTATCAACCAGCCACTTTTCTTCTTGGGTTCTTGGTTCTTCAATGATTTGAGTGCCTGTAGATCTTTTTGCCATCCACTTTGATATGAACAACGAGAAGAAAGAGCCGATAAAACCAAAGACAGCACAGAAAATCAGCAATGACGTAAGATTCAGCCCGCTACCTGACAGGTAGTGTTCAACGCCCAATAAGTTGAGTGTCACACTTGCGACCAAGACGACAGCTAGGTTGGTCAGAAGAAAGAGAATAATTCGCATGATTTATGTTTTCCAAAAAAAAATTAGATATCGCTTAGATATAGGCTTTTAATAAAAGTTTCAACCCCTATGGTACGACAACACGTATATTTTCTGGTCGGCTTGTTATTAAGGATTTATAATCTTGAATATTAACTAAGGAGGTTAAGTGGCTGATATTTATAGTTGGATACATGAGCAGCTTGTTGTTGCTGGGAAAGAGTGCCGTCGTTTGCTGCATGGTCGCGGTGGATGTTTTCCTGGATATGAAGCGGTTGTTGTCGATTGGTTTGATCCGGTTGTAATTATCCGTTTGTATGCTGATGTTCCTTCGACGCTACTGGATGAGCTCAAAGCATACTTTCAGCGAGAGCCGTTAGTTACAGCATTATTGGTGCAGCAGCGTGGTCGTGGGCGCGATACCGAGCATGAGGTTATATTTGGTGATGTAGCTGACGTGCTGGTGGCACAAGAGTCTGGTTTAAAATATGAAATAAGACCGACCCAGTTTCAAAATAGCGGTTTATTTCTCGATATGCGGAATGGGCGCGATTGGGTGTGTGAGCATGCTCATGATAAAAATGTACTGAATCTGTTTTCGTTTACTTGTGCATTTTCAGTCGCAGCTCTCGAAGGCGGGGCGAGACAAGTGGTCAATGTGGATATGAGCAAGCGTGGCTTGAGTATCGGGCGAGCTAATCATCAGCTTAATAAGCATGACTTATCGTGCGTGAAATTCATGCCATACGATATGTTGAAGTCTTGGGGGCGAATTAAACGCCCCGGGCCGTATGACCTGATTATTATTGACCCACCGAGTTTTCAGCCAGGTAGTTTTATTGCAGAGAATGATTATCGTAAGGTGCTTAGGCGTTTGCCTGAATTGGCGTCATCGCATGCGCAGGTGTTAGCTTGCCATAATGACCCTGCCCATAATCAGTCTTTCGTTAGAGAGTTAATGACACAAGAATGCCCGCAGTTTGTTTTTGTTGAGCTCTTAGTGTCTCAGCAAGATTTCCCTGATCTTGAAGCTGAGCGCGGTGTCAAAGCAATGGTGTTTCAGCATGGCGATTAACGTGCCCGTTATCTGTATTGATATTGAAGCCAGTGGATTGGGGCCCTTGTCTTATCCAATCGAAGTTGCATGGAAATGCGGGCTCACAGGTGAAAGTGACCTGTTTTTGATTAATCCAGATACCGGCTATAACTGGACGCAGTGGGACCTGTCTGCAGCAGACATCCATGGCATAACTATGGATGAGCTGTTACACAAAGGAATATCGGTTAATGAGGCCTGTAACCGCCTTAATCAAATGTTGAGTGGTAAGACTGTTACCAGTGATGCGTTAGATTTTGATTTTTTTTGGATGCGTCGTCTTTTTGAATCAGCAATGATGAAGCCGACTTTTAAAATGCAGGGTATTGATAGCGTGTTAGAGGGAGGGCAGTTAATACAATATCGCTTGATTGCGGGTGCGCAGGTACGTAAGCATCGCGCGATGGATGATGTTAATGACCTATTTGTTTGTCTTGCTGCGTGCCAGGCGGGCTCTGGCGAATGAATGAGGGGATAGTTATGCTATCCCCATCGAGGTTTGCTAACTATTCGGCGAGGCCGTCTAACCCAGATTCTAGCGTTAATGCTTCAGCAAGCTGATCAATAGTTTCGGGTGAAACTCCGGCTAAAGTGGCAATGTCTGTTGGGTACGACTCTTTAACGCTTTCTTCGTCGCGCTTTTCGCGCACAGAATCGTTGATATAACAGGCTAAATTTAATACGCCAGCAAGAGCCGATGGGGTTTCATGAGCCATCGGGTTCTTGTGCTGCGCAACTGCAATTCCAAGCTCTGCAGGAAAGCTCCACATATCTAATAAAGCTTTTCCAGCCTCTTGTGTAGTAAAACCAAGGCGTTCAATTTCAGCCACGCTGCGGTTCACGTTTGACTCTTCAATGAGTGTTTGTATAGCTTTAGCTCGGTTTGGTTGAGCCAGGTGAAGTAATAAGCGACCGATGTTATGAATGATACCTGTTGTAAAGGCAATGTCAGGGTCGACGTTGTCTGTTTTTGCGGCAAACCATCTTGCAAGTGTAGCAACACGAAACGATTCAGACCAAAACTTTTTGATATCCAGTCCTTCTACTTGCGTAACAGAGTTTGAAAAACCAGAGGCGATAACCAATGTTTTCAAACGGCCCATGCCAAGCATGACTGTTGCCTCGTCTATAGAGGAGACCTTACGTGACAATCCAAAATGTGCGGAGTTTACTAAGCGCAGAATCTTTAGTGAGAGTGTTTGATCTTCGCTGACTTTTTTCGAGATGTCAGAGTAATTGGCATTTGGATCGTTGAGTGCCTGTATTAATTGTCTGACGACTTCGGGTACGTTTGGTAGCTTACTGGTCTGATTTAGAAGATCTTTAATTTCCATAGCTTCTCCTGCTATTCCACATCGGCGATAAATATTCCTAACATTTAGCGTAGAGTAGGTTGCAGAATTAGCAAATAAAAAAGGCTGCATATTAGCAGCCTTTTAAAAAACGATGTTAGCAAGTTACAGGTTTAAAACATGCTCTTCGATTTTGTTACGCAATTCATCATATTGCCCCATCTCTTCAGGCAAGAAATAGAGTTTGTAGTAGCTTCTTTCAACTAGGTTGCCTTTATTACCATTGATGTTTTCTTTCATCGTTGAATAGGTATAGGCCATGTGTAAATGAAGAACGCGTGTATGAGGTTGCACGTCGAATTGGTGGTTTTCGAGGTCGTAGCGAGTTCTTTTTTCTTTGATGGTATAAAAAGAAACCTCAGCAACATGGTCAAGGTTAATCAGGAAGTTTGACGTTACAGGAACCCAATGCTGCTTTTCTAAACCATTGTGTTCCATGAAAATACCGCAATTTTTCTTAATCTTGATAAACATTGCTACACCTAGAAAATGTTATTAACAGAAAAGAATACTATGTCACTTTGATGACGCATTTATGACAAACATTAGCGTGAGTTTATGTGCTGCACAACTAAAGTGTATAAAAAAAGCGGTTACAGTGCCGCTTTTTTTTGTGTTTATTGCTCGTAAGTTTTAAGAAAGTTGCCAATACGCGTTATGGCATCTTCTAGCTCGTCAATACGAGGTAAAAATACGATTCTAAAGTGTTGGGTGTCTGGCATATTGAACCCGCTACCCTGCACAATAAGAACCTTTTGTTGCTGTAGTAGATCTAAGGCCATTTTCTCATCATTCTTGATAAGATAAACATTAGGATCCAGTTTAGGGAATAGGTATAGGGCTCCCTCTGGTTTTACACAAGAGACGCCCGGTATATCGTTAAGCATTTTCCACGCAAGGTCGCGTTGTTCATAAAGACGCCCTTCAGGGACGATTAGCTCATTGATACTTTGATAGCCGCCAAGAGCAGTCTGTATGGCATGTTGAGAGGGGACGTTTGCACACAGGCGCATATTGCTGAGCATGTCTAGCCCTTCAATATAATCACGTGCGCGATGTTTTGGTCCGCTAACAATAACCCAACCTGAGCGAAAGCCAGCGGCTCTATATGTTTTGGAGAGACCGTTAAAGGTTAGGCAAAGAATATCGTCAGCTAGTGATGCAAGAGAGACGTGTTTAGCTTCGTCATAGATGATTTTGTCATAAATCTCATCAGCAAAAATAATTAAATTATGTTCTCTAGCGAGTTCCATAATTTGAATTAATACGGCTTTTGGATAAACAGCACCTGTGGGGTTGTTAGGGTTTATAACTACTATCCCACGCGTGTTTTCTGTGATTTTGCTGCGCATATCATCAATATCTGGAATCCATCCGGATTCCTCATCACAGACATAATGTACTGGGTTTCCGCCAGCAAGACTGACAGCCGCTGTCCACAGAGGGTAGTCTGGTGAAGGGATGAGCATTTCGTCAGTGTCATTCAATAAGCCTTGCATCGACATTACGATGAGCTCAGAAACGCCATTTCCGATATAGATATCTTCAACAGTAACGTTGGTAATCTGCTTTCTTTGGCACTCTTGCATGATGGCTTTACGGGCGGCGAACAAACCTTTTGAGTCACAATACCCTTGAGATGCAGGTAGATTGCGGATTACATCCTGAACAATTTCTTCAGGTGCCTCAAAGCCCCATGGTGCAGGGTTGCCGATATTGAGTTTGAAGATGCGGTTGCCTTCTTCCTCTAAACGCTTTGCTTCCTGGAGCACTGGCCCGCGGATATCATAGCAAACGTTAATCAGCTTGTTCGATTTTCTGATAACTGGCATGTTAACAATCCCGTAGCTTATCGTGTCTATTTTTGTACCGATAAGCGAGTTTTAAATTATAAAAAGGCTGATAATCATACGCTTTTTTATATATGAAAAGAACAGCTAAGCTGCTTGCTTGGGTTTAATTAAGCGTGTTTTTATGAAGACTCATGGATTAAGTAAGCGAGGTTGTGACAATCGGTATCAAAGGTGTGTTTGGGGCCTAAACAAGATATAAAGGCAAGATGAGTGGGTTGAAAAGAGAGGCTGTAAATGAAGAAGGATTTATCAGCTCAGAGGACTTGAAGCCATTATTATTCCCTGAATAACGAATGCTTGCTGTATTAATGGTTGGGAGCGCGTTTAATCTGTTGGCTAGCGTTAGTGTGTTAATTCCGAATTGTTAGAATTTTAAAGAAGAGTGATAGTGAAGAAATTCCAGTGGTTATATGAGCATGCGTTGCAGCATAAGGGAGAGGCTTTAGAGTCTCTTTTACCAGAAGCTATGTCGAATTCAGCATTGGCGAGCATTGACGATGATTTTATTTTCTCTACCTTAACAAGGCGTGTTTTTCGTGCAGGTCTAAAGCATTCGCTAGTGGATAGTAAGTGGCCCGCGTTTGAGAAGGCTTTATATGGCTTTAATCCCTATAAAGTTGCTTTAATGAGTGATGATCAATTAGAAAATCTAATGC
>JAWUYS010000125.1:0-22412 GCA_034110685.1 Neptunomonas sp. | reverse complement strand
CATCTTTACTTGAATTGGCATGACTGCAATCAATCATAATGTTTTTCTTAAGGCCTGATTTTTCTAGTGCCTGTTCACAAATGGCAACATTTACAGAGTCATAGTTAGGTTTGCCGTCACCACCACGAAGAACAATATGACCGTACTGATTGCCTTTAGTGCGGATGATTGATACTTGGCCGTCGGGATTAATACCTAAAAAATTATGCGGGTGTTGGACCGAGTTTAATGCGTTTGTCGCAACCGTTAGGCCGCCGTCTGTCCCGTTTTTGAAGCCTACAGCACAAGAAAGGCCTGAAGACATTTCACGGTGTGTCTGAGACTCAGTTGTTCGAGCGCCAATTGCAGACCACGAAATCAAATCCTGCATATATTGTGGAGAAATTGGATCTAGCGCTTCGGTAGCTAGCGGAAGTCCCATTTCAGAAAGGTCTAACATTAGCTTACGCGCAATATGCAGTCCTTCTTCAATATCGAAAGAGTCATTTAGATGCGGATCATTAATAAGGCCTTTCCAGCCAACAGTGGTACGTGGCTTTTCAAAATAAACACGCATGACTATATATATAGAATCTTTAACTTGTTCGGATAGCTCTTTAAGTCGTTTGCCATATTCAATAGCGGCATCAACATCATGAATAGAGCATGGACCTATTACAACGAAAAGGCGTTTGTCTGTTCCGTCCAAAATATCGCGGATGACTTTACGGCCATTCATGACAGCCACTGCTGCCGCTTCACTGATCGGTAATTTGCTTTTAAGATCTTCGGGTGTGATCAGGACCGAATGGGATTCGACATTAAGGTTTTCTACGCGGTTATCAGTCATGGTACATTTTTCCTGAAGCAGTTCAGTACAAGCCGATATCTTGGCCGTACAGCATAATCATAAGTACGCATCTTTTTACCATAAAGTCATGACTTATATAAGGGTTTTTAAAGGCTAACTTGTCTCAAAACCTAAAAGGATATGACTAAAGAGTAGTGTTACAATGTTAATTAAATGTTGTCGTGTGTTTTCTGTTCAAGAATAATTTAGTTTTTAAATCATCCTCTTAAACCGAACTCAACTGATCACCTGTAGTCCATAGCTTATTAAATGACAATTCAGGAGTGCCTCAGGGTGCCGAGCGCAATAAAAATAGCAATTAAGACCATCACAATTATTTGTGTTCTGGCGATGAGTTTTTCATTTGCCAATGCCGGTTTCTTCGATAAAAAAAGCTCAGCAGGGCAGTATGCCGATGGTCCCTTGCCGGTTGAAAAAGCCTATATCTTTGTACCTCAAATAGGCGATAACGGTCAGGTTTTTTTGCGTTGGGATATCCCTGATGACTATTACTTGTATCGTGATCGTATAAAGGTTGTTCCCTCTGACACGCTAGAAGTTATTAGTCATATTAACGGTGCGACAGATACGAAAGATGATCCTTTGTTTGGTACCGTTGAGGTGTTCCATAAAAGTGCAGATGTCACCTTACAAGTTCGCAGCTTAACAGGGGCTCCAACTGACGGAAGTTTGAAAATTACCTATCAGGGGTGTTGGGAAGGAGGTATCTGCTATCCGCCAGTGACTACAAATTTGGCGCTGACTAATATTCCTGCAGATATCATAAAAACAGCAGCTATTACTGCTTCTGTCGCAGCTACTGAAAAGAGCAACGCCTCAAGCAGTTCGTTGACGCAAGCTAGCAGTGATGATTCTCAAGTAGTACTCAATACTCAGGTGGGGTTTCTGAGTGAACAGGATCAATTTGCGAGTCTGATATCAGGTGATAACCTATTACTCACGTTAGGTGCTTTTTTCCTAGCGGGTTTGGCTTTGTCGTTAACGCCATGTGTGTTTCCTATGATTCCTATTATCTCCAGTATTATTGCAGGGCACGGCCATAGAATAACAACACGAAGAGCGATGTTTTTATCGATGGTATATGTGCTGGCTGTGTCGGTTACTTATACGGTTGCAGGGGTGTTGGCAGGTTTGTTTGGTGAGAATTTACAAGCGGCTTTTCAAAACGCTTGGATTATTGGTTTTTTCAGTCTGATATTTGTCATGCTTTCGTTGTCGATGTTTGGCTTTTATGAGCTTCAATTGCCAAATGCATGGCAAAGCAAATTGAATAAAACCAGTCATCATCAACAGGGAGGGACGGTAACGGGTGTGGCAATCATGGGTTTATTGTCAGCTCTGATTGTGGGGCCGTGTATGGCAGCTCCTTTGGCTGGTGCGCTGATTTATATAGGCCAGACCGGAGACCCTGTTATGGGTGGGCTTGCCTTGTTTACATTGAGTATGGGGATGGGAGTTCCAATTTTGTTGATAGGCGCATCTGCAGGGAAGTTATTGCCTAAAGCTGGGCGTTGGATGGATTCAATTAAAGCCGGTTTTGGAGTGGCTTTGCTATTGATGGCTGTGTGGATGCTTGATCGTGTAGTTCCGGTATCGGTCACCATGATTTTGACAGCGATCATACTGATCATTGCGGCTATTTATATGCGTGCTATTGATAGTATTCCTCCTGACGCTAAGGGCTGGTTGAAGCTATGGAAAGGTGTTGGAGTCATGTTGTTACTCTACGGGTCCGCTTTATTAATTGGTGTGTTCTCTGGGGGAAGTAGCTTAATTTATCCATTAAAAGGGTTAACTTCTAACTCAGTTGTTGCTTCTCAAACTAGTAAGCTTAATTTTGTGACAGTCACATCAATAAGCCAGTTAGAACCGCTTTTAAAACAGGCCAAAGAAGTGGGTAAGCCAGTGATGCTCGATTTCTACGCAGATTGGTGTATTTCCTGTATTGAGCTTGAACATGTCACTTTTGCCGATGCGAAAGTGCAACAGGCTCTATCTGGTTTTATGAGTATCAAAGTGGATGTAACAGCAAACGATGATGACGCTAAAGCACTCAATAAAGCCTATAAGGTCATTGGTCCTCCGGCGCTTATTTTTTATAATCAATCGGGTGTGCTACGCTCGGAACTGACATTAATAGGCGTTATAGATCCGTCTGACTTTGTTAGCCATTTAACAAGGTTAACAGGCGCATAAAAGTAAGAATGGCTTCAGGCCACAGGGAGGAAATATGAAAAGAGGTTCTTTGATAGCTGTTTTGTTATTGAGTACGTCGATGGTATTTGCAGGTGACGCAGATAGCGGGTTGGAGCTGTATCAAGAAGTAGAGATAGAGCGGACTATCAGTGGAGAGCATTATACTGATGCTAATTGCGAAACGTGCCATGCCGCCGAGATATACCTGCGTGAAGATCGTAAAGCTACCACCTATGCAAAGCTTGAAAGCAGAGTTGAAGGGTGCAATACCAACCTTGATGTGGGCTGGTTCCCTGAAGATGTTAGCGATGTGGCCGCTTATTTAGATCGTGAATATTATAAATTTGATAAATAGCTCTATGTGCTGGTGGGCATCCATCAGCACCTTTTAAATCAGCAGCTATATATCAGCAAGTAGGATGTTACACGATGAAGCTTTTGTTAACGTTAGCTGTTGTAGTTGTCTCAGCTGTTATTATCTATTTCTTTGTTTTAAGTTACCTTTCAAAACAAAGCCATCCACTCGGACTGGTTGATGACAAGTTGGCTGCGTGCATACAAAAACCCAATTGTGTGTGTAGTGAGTATCCTGAAGATAAGGCACATTTTATAGAGCCAGTTGATTTGAGTGCTGACGTTGTGCGTTTAGATTTATCATCAGGCGATGTTATGTCAGTAATCAAAGAAGTGATTATTGGGGCAGGCGGTAAGCTTCTAGAAAATGATGAGCCTCAACTGAATTCATTGTACTTAGCCGCGACCTTTCATTCTTCTGTCTTTGGCTTTATAGATGATGTTGAAGCACGTTTTGATCCGAAAAATAACCAGCTGCATTTTCGTTCAGCTTCGCGGTCTGGTCATAGTGATTTTGGCGTTAACCGTAAAAGAGTTACACAGTTAAGCGATGCTATCATGCGTGGCTTACAATAAAGTTGGCGTTTCTACTTGGCTTAACTTGCTAGTTTAAATAGTCAAAAAAAGTTGCGTTAAATCAGTGCTTTTTACTCGTTATAAGTACATTATCCTTTGCGTTAATTGAATCATTTAACTGGGAAGCCACAAGCATCCTGATTAATCATGTAGGCAGACACTATCCGTCTGCTTATCACGCTTTAGGAAATCACCATGAAGCTAATAAAAAACCTCTCTGTAACTATATTACTTGCAGCAATGAGTGTGTCTACTCAGGCGAGTGACGTGCTTAAAATAGGTATTGCAGGGCCATTTACTGGTCCGGTTTCACAATATGGGCAGATGCAATTGCAGGGTGCTTACGCTGCGATCGACATGCTAAACAAAACCGGCGGTGTTAATGGTCATTTGATTGAGGCGATAGAATACGATGATGCTTGTGAACCTAAGCAAGCCGTTTCTGTTGCAAATCGTGTGATAGAGGATGGTGTTAAATATGTTGTTGGACATCTTTGCTCTAGTTCGACTCAGCCAGCGACTGATGTGTATCAGGATGAAGATGTATTAGTCATCACAGGTTCTACTAACCCAGGTATTACCCGTCGTGGTTACCATAATGTATTTCGTACTATCGGTTTAGATTCGGAACAGGGGAAAACTGCCGCTGATTATATCTCTGAGGTAGTTAAACCACAGCGTGTTGCTATTATTCATGATAAACAACAGTACGGAAAAGGCGTAGCGACAATAGTTCGTGATCAGCTGCTTGCTAATGGTATTAATGTAGTGAGTACTGATGGTGTAAATCATGGTGATAAAGATTTTTCTGCGTTAATAGGTAAGCTAAAACGGCAGAATATTGATTTTGTCTATTATGGTGGTTATCACCCAGAATTAGCACTTATTATGCGCCAAGCAAAGGATGTTGGTTTTAAGCCCATTTATATGGGGCCTGAAGGGCTCGGTAATAAAGATATAGCCTATCTTGCTGGAGATGCTGTTGAAGGCTTACTTGTAACACTGCCTGAACGTTATGACCTGATAGAAAAGAACCTCGCGGTTGTTGAGCTATTAAAGAGTAAAGGTGTTGATCCTAAGGGACCTTTTATCTGGACAAGCTATGCTGCTGTTCAGGCGTTTGCAGATGCCATTAACCGTGTTGGTATGGACGATACTCAGAAAGTAGCTGCCGCCTTGCGTTCTAAGATGACTGATACTGTTATTGGCCCTATCAGTTGGGATGATAAGGGTGATCTTAATGGTTTCGACTTTGGTGTTTATCAATGGCATGCAGATGGAACAGGAACGCTTCTTCGCAAATAGATAAGCATTGTTGTTTGTCCAGTATTTTAAGAGTGAGTAATAGACGCCGCATGTATTTAGCGTGTGGCGTTAACTAATATTCTTCCTACTACTTATCTTTTGATTTTCTTGAGTTTTTACTGTTTTTTTACAAGATTAAAATGTATTTTCTATAGAGTTATATATAATTTAAATCCTTGTGTTAAATAATAAAAAAAATTGCAGGTATGCTCGGAGAATTATTATGGATGAATATAAAAATGTTGGTGGAGATTTTTCGACCAATGCGCATCGGTTTGATAATTATCCCTTTGTTTTTTTATGGGTTCTTTTTTCGGGAAAAGAAATATTAAATCGAAAACGTTTATTTATTCCTAACAGTTCTACACATTTGATTATGGCGATGATTTATTTGATATTAGGTATTTTAGGTGTGCATGCCTTTACTATTAATAATAATATTGCACTTTTACTTGTTTCATTATTATCTCTTGTGGCTGGTTCTCGTTATATGATTACCACAAATATTCATATGATGTCTCATGGTGTCTTTTTCAAAAATAGAAAGCTAGATTTTTTATTGGGAGAATTACTGACGACGGTATTTTTTGTGCAGAGTTGTCAGTATTATCGAATGGACCATTTAAAGCACCACGGAAAGCATTTTGGCTCTTTAAAAGACGGTGATGCTCAAAGAGTGATTGATCTAGGTTTTGACCCAGGAAAGAGCAAGACGCAGTTATGGGTTCATCTTTTGTTATTATGCATAAGCCCAGTTTTTCATTATCAGTCATTGAAAAGTCGATTTTTAGATAACTTTACCCACTGTACTAATGTGAGAAAATTGATGAGTGTTTTGTGGATCTTGGTTTTATGCTCAGTGGCTGTGTATGCGGGATTTTGGCTAATGTTTTGGACATATATAGTCCCGGTATTGTTGCTTTGTCAGGTAGCTGCATTACTTCAATTAATCTGTGAGCATATCTGGATTCCAACTACACTCACTTCAAAACAAAGCCATATTCAGCTAACAAATGGCCGTTATTGTGGAACACCGTTTCCTGAGGTTAACTCTAGTGTTGGGCTTTTTGCCTTTGACTGTTTTTTATGGATCTTGCGCAATTTTCTTATTGAGTTACCTGTGCGTATTGCTGTTTTTCAAGGTACGGTACCATCACATGATTGGCACCATAGGTTCTGTGGCAGTAAGCAGTGGGCGGATAGTGCGATGCAACGAGAAATACATATTCATAAACAAATAACAGAGACAGGAAAATCATCATATACAGAGATATGGGGCACCATTGAAATCATTGATAATGTGTTTTCTCATATAAGCCAATCAGATTCCTATGCCGAGAAATCATATGAGCTTGGTTAGCTCGATGTGATTATTTAATATACGATCAATGATAGGTTAGTGAGTTTAATCTTATTAGTGGGTCTAGGTCGGGTATTGTATTTTATGTAACCACCAGTAATTCTCCCCTTTAGATAAATATGAGTACATTATGAAAATAGTAGCCTTTGCCGCCAGTAGTAGTAAAAAATCCATTAATAAAAAATTAGCCGCTTATGCGAGCAGCCTGCTTGAATCAAGTCATATTGATCTTTTAGATTTGAACGATTACGAGCTACCTTTGTTTAGTGAAGATAAAGAAAGTGAATTGGGCAAACCAGCTTTAGCGCAGGCGTTTTTAGAAAAAATAGCGGGATGTGATGCTCTGGTCATCTCTTTTGCAGAGCACAATGGTTCTTACAGTGCGGCGTATAAAAATTTGTTTGATTGGTGTTCTCGTATTAATCCAAAGGTTTTTCAAAATAAATCGATGGTACTTTTATCGACCTCTCCTGGTGCAAGAGGAGGTGCAGGAGTATTAGCTCAGGCGCTGAACTCAGCTCCATTTTTTGCTGGTGAAGTGAAAGCTAGCTGCTCAGTGCCGAGCTTTTATGAGAATTTTGATATGGAAAAATCATGTATCAATAATGAAGAAATAAAATTGGCGTTGCAGTCAGCGATGGCTAAATTGATCTGATGTTGAGAGTGCTTTAGGGAAAATGTTACGGAGGTGATTATGAAAAACTCTGATTTTATAGTGTCCCACGCTGCTGAGTCGACTTTTGAACGGGGCCAGCGTTCGTTCTTTGAGTATCGTGATCTAGGTATTGAGCAAGCAACGAAAGGTCAGGGTGTTGCCCATGTTATCCGAGCGGCAGCTGTCACTGATTTTTCTAGCCAGCCTCATTTTCATGAAACTCGTTTTCAATTTGTATACATACTTAAGGGATGGATTGAGTTTGAATATGAAGAGCAAGGAATAGTACGCCTTGTTGCTGGCTCCTCTGTACATCAACCTCCAGGTATTCGTCACCGTGAAGTCGGGCATAGCGAAGATGTTGAAATGCTGGAGATTGTTATGCCTGCAGGTTTTAAGACTCAAGAAGTTGAATCAGTGCAAAATGGATGATGTTTTATAACGAAGCGCTATTACTTTTGTAACATCGCTTGTAACAATTCAAGCAAACTGTTGTCCGAACCACTATATCGATGCCGTTAGCTATTACGGTTTTTTGTAGGGAACTTTGCTGAGAGATGTTACATGAAGAATAAATTAATGTTACTTGCTGTTGTTACGGGCCTATTTTCTTATGGCGCAAATGTGTATGCAGATAAAGCCGTTTTAGCCGGCGGCTGCTTTTGGTGTATGGAATCAGACTTTGAAAAGTTAGACGGTGTGTCTGGGGTAGTGTCTGGTTTCACGGGTGGAACGCTTAAAAACCCAACTTACAATGGTAACCACAAAGGGCATTACGAGGCCGTTGAGATCACCTACGATCCAAAGAAAGTGACTTATAAAGAGTTGCTGGCACATTACTGGGTTAATGTTGATCCATTTGATTCGCGAGGGCAGTTTTGCGATAAAGGGCCTAGTTATTTGAGTGCTGTTTTTGTAGCTAATAGCACTGAAAGAGCACTGGCAGAAGCTTCAAAAAAACAAGTAGTAGCGCAGTTCCCAGGAAAAACAGTAGTAACACCCATTTTAGAAGCGTCAACTTTCTATCCTATTCAAGGGAGAGAGAGCTATCACCAGGATTACTACAAAAACAATCCTCTACGGTATAAAGCGTATCGCTGGAATTGCGGCCGTGATCAGCGTTTAAAGGCAATTTGGGGCGATAAAGCAACGCATTAACAAGGAGTAAAGCTAGTGACAATGAAAGGAAGCTGTTTGTGCAGGGCGGTAGTTTACGAAGTTGATTCGCTGGATATGCCGATAAGCCATTGTCATTGTTCTACGTGTCAAAAAGCGCATGCTGCAGCATTTGTAGCTACGGCAGGCGTAATGAGGGAGCATTTTAGATGGATTAAAGGAGAAGCTGCTAGAAACTCTTTTGAATCATCTAAAGGGAAGCTGCGCCATTTTTGTTCTCAGTGTGGCTCCCACCTTATGGCTGAGCGAGAAGGGGCTCCTCATGTGATTCTTCGTGTGGCAACCTTAGATGATGATCCTGGCGTAAAACCGCAGTCTCATATATGGCTCTCGCATGATAAATCATGGCTGGAATATAAAGATGTTCCAGCCTATGAGGAATGGCAAACGGATTAGATGAGTGCTTGCTACCGCTGAGTTTATCGTTAATCCGTTAGTGTATTGTTTTGATAATCTTCAATCGCTTGATCTACTTCTTTCATGGTGTTCATCACAAATGGACCATACTGCGCGATAGGTTCGCCTATCGCTTTACCCGCTATTAACAGCAATCGTGCCTCAACTTCTGGTGCGTGAATAGTCACGCTGTCTCCTGATCCTAAAACGGCTGCGTTGTTATGACTGAGCGCTTGTTTGTTGATTTCTGCTTGGCCTTCAAACAGATAAATGAAGGCACTTAAGCTGCTGCTAACAGGTAGGCTAAGGTGCTCGCCTTTTGGTATTTGAATATCAAGGTAGATAGCTTGTGTGCTGCCTGCAGCAATAGGCCCGGTAGCAAGCTTATCTTCTAACTGATATTCACCCGCAATGACTTTAATGGTGCAACCATTACCAAGTGTTATGACCGGGACTTCTTCGGGTTCTATATTCTGATAAGCGGCCGGTTTCATTTTTTCGCTAGCCGGTAAGTTAATCCATAATTGAAAGCCACGCATTAAGCCTTCTGTCATCTGAGGGCGCTCCTCGTGAATAACGCCTCGTCCAGCTGTCATCCATTGCACACCACCTGCACGTAAGTCTCCTTCATTGCCCATATGGTCTCTATGGATCATGTGTCCATCTAGCATATAGGTGACGGTTTCAAAGCCTCGGTGGGGGTGAGGAGGGAAACCTGCAATGTAGTCATCAGGGTTAGTTGAAGAAAAAGCATCAAGCATCAAAAAAGGATCAATACGCGATGCTGAGTTTTTACCTACACTACGCTTAAGTTTTACACCTGCACCATCTTGGCTATCTACGGCCGCAACGATACGAGTAATCGTTCTTTGTTGTGTTGAGGTGCTCATAGAGTATCCCTCCCATGGGGTGCGTTTAGGTCAAATTCTGGTCCAACAGGAATGATGCCTGTCGGATTAATCATTTTGTGGCTGGTGAAGTAGTGCTGTTTGATATGGTCAAAGTTGACGGTTTCTGCAATGCCATTTATTTGATAAATATCTCTTACGTATCCAGAGAGTGCTGGGTAGTCGGCAATGCGCTTACGGTCGCATTTAAAATGGCTGACATAGACAGGATCAAATCGTATGAGCGTTGTAAATAAACGTATGTCTGCTTCTGTTAGCTGGTTGCCTAATAAATATCGTTGTGTGCTAAGACGCTCCTCTAAATCATCAAGAGCCGCAAATAACAGGGTTACTGCTTTATCGTATGCGTGTTGGCTTGTGGCAAACCCGGCCCGATAAACGCCGTTGTTAACGGTGTCATATATCCAGCTGTTTAGCTGATCAATTTCAGGGCGAAGGGCTGAAGGGTAATAGTCTGTCTGTGTTGCGCCCAAGTCATTAAAAGCACTGTTGAACATACGTATTATTTCTGATGACTCATTATTAACGATACGCTGCTGTTGCTTATCCCAGAGAACAGGGACCGTTACTCGGCCGCTATAATTAGGTTGCTCATGGGTATAAAGCTGATAAAGATAATCAGATGAGAGTTGTGAGTCTCCTATTGTTGTCGATGTGTCATTAGCAAAGGTCCAGCCGTTGTCTTGCATTAACGGATGAACAATGTCGACGCTAATGATATTTTCTAATCCTTTTAATGCACGCATAATTAATGTGCGGTGTGCCCAAGGACATGCCAAAGAAACATACAAATGATAACGTCCTGCTTCTGCTATAAAAGGAGCGTCCGCATTCGTATAATCTGTGTTTATTCGCGGGTTTTGCTTGGTAATCCAATGTCGGAACTGCGACTCATGGCGAATAAACTCACCATCATTCGTTTTAGTGTCATACCATTGATCGTGCCATTCACCATTAATTAACAGTCCCATCAGATTACTCCCGGCTATTTCTTGTTAAGTTTTACGCTGTTTAATTAACAGCGGCAGTAATTTGAGTTTTAGCGGCTGCTAAGGATGTCTCAGCAACGGAGCCCATATTAAGTCCTTCTGCATAGATGGTATCGATACTGCTGAGGCCGATAAAATTAAGAAATTGCGTCATAAACGGGACCTGAAAATCTATCCCCGAATCACGATACATGCCACCACGCGTTGCAAACAGATAAACAGGTTTATCTTCCAATAAGCCAACTGGGCCAGTATCAGTGTATTTAAACGTGATCCCAGCGCGTGCAATGTGATCCAGATAAGCTTTCATCTGCGATGGAATGCCGAAATTGTACATAGGCACACCGATGACGATTAAGTCGGCTTCACGGATTTCATTTATCAAAGCATCAGAATGATCGGTTATGACTTGTTGCGCTGTAGTTCTCTCCGCTTCAGGTGTCATGAAAGCCGTTAGGATAGAGGCATCAAGATGAGAAGTGCTATTGCTAATGACATCACGCACAACCACTTGGCCATCGGTCTGTTTGTTCTGCCATTGTTCGATAAACTCAGTTGCTAGCAGGTTAGATTTTCCATCGTCACCAAAAAGGCTGCTCTTGATATGTAGTAGTGTTGTCATCTGGGTGTTCCTATTTATTGATATCTGAAAAATGTTTTGTTTGATGGGATTGATTTTATATTCATTAAAAAGATTATAAATAGGTATAATTAGCGCATTATTATCTAAAAATTAGATGTGAATGAGATGAATACACTCGTTACCTTAGAGCAGTGGCAAGCTTTAGTGGCCGTGGTAGATAGTGGTGGTTATGCAACGGCGGCTGAATCAATGGGCAAAAGTCAGTCATCTATTAGTTACGCCATTCAGAAACTTGAAACTAGCTTAAGCATCCAAGCGTTTAAGATTGAGGGGCGTAAAGCAGCATTGACTCCCGCCGGTAGAACGTTATATCGGCGAGCCAAAGTGTTGTTAGAAGAAGCGCAGCAAATGGAGTCGATGGCTCAGCAGTTTTCTTCGGGTATAGAGGCTGAAATAAAAGTAGTGGTTGATACCTTGTTTCCTCAATGGGTGTTATTGGATGCAATACAAGATTTCATGACTGAAAACCCAATGACAAGAATCGAGCTAAAAGAAACGGTATTAACTGGGGCGGATGAGGCTTTAATTAAAAAAGAAGCGGATATTGTCATTAGTGGCTATGTACCTCCAGGCTTTTTGGGAGACCCTCTAATGCAAGTGGTTTTGCGCGCTGTTGCAGCCCCAAACCATCCTCTACATAAGTTAAACCGCACCTTAGATTATCAAGATTTACGCTTGCATAGGCAGCTGGTGGTGAAGGATTCAGGAAGTCGTGGTACAGACTCAGGTTGGTTGGGCGCGCAGCAACGTTTGACACTCAGCCATATAGGCACTTCTATACGCAGTGCGGTGATGGGGCTGGGTTATGCTTGGTTTCCTGCATTAAAGATTAAGCGTGAATTAGATTGCGGGCAGTTAAAGGCACTGCCTTTAGTGTCAGGCTCAGAACGCTCGGTTGAGCTTTACCTTATTTATCGTGAAGGTAGTTATGCCGGGCCTGCTACCCTGCAGCTAGGAGCCTTGATTAACCAGAAAGTAAAACAAGCATATGCATCCACACACTCGTAAATAAAATAAGGTTTGATATGTCATCAGTACGTGAAAAGTGGAATCGTCGCTACGCAGAAAAAACCGGAGAGCTAGCTTCTGTACCTGCTGCATTAACACAAGAGTGGCAGCAACTAAAGCCTGGTTCAGTATTAGACTTGGCGTCAGGTGATGGAGGTTCTTCCTTGTTTCTAGCGCAGCAAGGCTTTGCAGTTACCGCTGTTGATATTGCAGAGGAGGGGCTAAAACGGTTAGCACAAAGTGCGAGAGAGCATCAATTATCGATACGCACGTTGCAGTGTGATTTGGATGATGTGCAGGCATTAAAACAACTAGGCCAGTATGACAATATAGTGATCAATCGCTTTAGGCCGTCCCCGATGTTGTTCTCTTGCCTGCCTGATTTGCTTACCTTACATGGTAAGGTAATGCTCAATAGTTTTAATGCGCGGCAACATCAGGAGAAAGGGTTCTCCGAGCGCTTTTGTTTACTGCCCGGCGAATACCTAAAAGTGGCAGCCAATTTACGTGTTGAATATTATCGTTCGGTAGAGCGCGGTGGTGATTTTATGGATGAGTATTTATTCGTGCGTGAGGTCTAGTGCACTAGGTCCGTTCTTTACATCAAATGAGTGAAATCACTTGTTGCAAAGCAGTGCTTATAAATCAGCGTAAAACCCTTAAATCTGCTATTATGTGCGCCATTTTGGTCATCTTTACTTTGAAACAGACCACGCACAGGACAACACATTGAGCTCTTTAGATTTTTCGACCCTAAAATTAAAACCTGCACTACTTCAAAACTTGGATTCCATTGGTTATACATCAATGACACCCATACAAGAGCAAAGCTTGCCGCATATTTTGGCGGGCAAGGATGTTATTGCTCAGGGGAAAACAGGTTCAGGTAAAACCGCTGCTTTTGTTTTAGGGATGCTAGAAAAGCTAAATGTGAAGCGCTTTAGAATTCAGGCGTTGGTGCTTTGCCCTACACGTGAGTTAGCTGATCAAGTGGCTAAAGAAGTGCGCACACTGGCGCGTACTATCCATAATATCAAAGTGCTCACACTGTGTGGCGGTACTCCTTTAGGCCCGCAGATCGGTTCGCTAGAACATGGCGCACATATCATAGTAGGTACACCTGGGCGTATTGAAGATCATATCAATCGCAAAACACTTAATCTTGAACATGTCGAAACACTGGTGCTGGATGAAGCCGATCGTATGCTTGAGATGGGATTTCAGGATGCACTTGATGCCGTTATTGATCAGGTACCTGTAGATCGTCAAACTCTATTATTTAGTGCCACATTCCCGAAAAAAATTGAGTCGATCGCCGAACGTATTATGACTGAACCTGAGATGGTTCAAGTAACATCTACTCATGATGATTCTAGTATTCAGCAGCATCTATATAAGGTGAGTGATGATGCTGAGCGTATGGTTGCTTTGCGCTTACTCTTGTTGAAAAACCGTCCTGAATCGACTGTAGTGTTTTGTAATACGCGTATTGAGACACAAGAGGTTGCAAATGAGCTCTGTAATTATGGATTCAGTGCAGTTGCACTTCATGGTGACCTAGAACAACGAGACCGTGATCAAACATTAGTTCGCTTTGCTAATAAAAGTGTTTCGATATTGGTTGCTACTGATGTCGCTTCACGAGGCTTGGATATTGAAGCACTTGATGCCGTTATCAATTATCAAATCGCGCGTGATATCGAAGTTTATGTACATAGGATTGGCCGTACAGGTCGTGCTGGCCGTAAAGGTTTAGCTTGCACCTTGTTCAGTGATAAAGAGACTCATAGAGTGGCGCGCCTAGAAGATTACATAGGCCAGCGTATTACCGTAGAGTCGTTACCTGCAGATAGCGTATTAGATAAACCTGTTTTTAAACCAGAGATGTCGACCATACAGATTGATGGTGGTAAAAAGCAAAAAATCAGAGCAGGCGATATTCTTGGCGCATTAACCGGTGAAAATGGCGTTGATGGTAAGCAGGTTGGTAAAATCCAGGTTATGGATAATAAATCTTATGTTGCAGTGAAGCAGGACATCGCTAAAGCGGCATTGAAAAAGATTAGTGAAGGAAAAATGAAAGGTCGCTCATACCGCGCTAGACGCCTCTAAATACAATGAGCTGCGGGCTAGCCGCAGCACACCACTGAACTAAAGTTAATTTTCTTTATCTAATGCGAACAGCAAATTGAGAGTAGTTGATCATAATTACTCTCAATCTGCAGTACATATCTAACAGATGATACCTATAGCTTTGCCAAAAAGTTATTAATGTTAGCGATGTTAAGTGTTTGACAGTAAAGGAAGTTATGCCGAATTATCCTGATTTATTGACGCATGGTTCATCTTTATCTAGTTTTTTCAAATTAGAATCAGCAGGTGGCATTACCTTGATGCTCGCTGCTGTGTTCGCCATGATATTAGCTAACAGCCCCTACCAAAACTACTACGATCTTTTAATATCGACCCCTGTTGAAATCAGAGTCGGCGCTCTTCATATAGCAAAACCATTACTCTTATGGATTAACGATGGCCTAATGGCCATTTTCTTTTTTCTAGTTGGATTGGAGCTCAAGCGTGAGCTAATTGAAGGTGAGCTTGCCGATAAATGCAATATTATATTGCCAGGTGTTGGTGCCATTGGAGGGATGGCAGCTCCTGCCCTTATTTATACTTTTTTTAATATAGGCGACACAACCGCCATGAAAGGCTGGGCTATTCCAGCAGCAACAGATATTGCGTTCGCATTAGGTATTTTGATGTTACTGGGTGCTAGAGTTCCTATTAGCATTAAAATGTTTCTTACGTCATTAGCCATTTTTGATGATATGGGGGCGATTCTTATTATTGCTGTTTTTTATACTGACAATATTTCAGTAACAGCGCTATTGATCGTTGCCGCTTGTTTGCCGCTATTAGTTGTTTTTAACAAAAGGGGTGTTGAATCCAAAACAGCTTTTATTCTGATTGGTATTATTATGTGGGTAGCCATGTTGAAATCAGGTATTCATGCTACCTTGGCTGGCGTAATTGTAGCGATGTTTGTTCCCATGAAATCTCGCCCTGATAGTAACTATTCTCCGCTAAAAAGCATGGAGCATGATTTACATTTTGCCGTCGCTTTCTTTATTTTACCTATCTTTGCATTCGCTAATGCAGGTATCAGTTT
The DNA here is from genome assembly GCA_034110685.1 of Neptunomonas sp. Lineage (GTDB taxonomy): Bacteria > Pseudomonadota > Gammaproteobacteria > Pseudomonadales > Balneatricaceae > Neptunomonas. Next base: position 6,827 of record JAWUYS010000125.1, on the reverse strand, counting down.
TACCGGTATTGGTTCAGCACAAGTGATGCACTCTGTTCCACTGGGAATAGCGTTGGGTTTATTCCTAGGTAAACAGGTGGGTGTTTTCGGGCTTTGTTGGCTAGCCATTAAGCTTAACTGGACACGTTTACCAAACGGTATGTCATGGAGTGGCTTATATGGAACGGCTGTTCTTTGTGGTGTGGGTTTTACAATGAGTTTGTTTATCGGCTCGCTGGCATTTGATGAAACAGTAATGAACCAGCTGTTTGATCAACGTATTGGTATTATTCTAGGCTCTCTGGTTTCAGGCATTGTTGGCTTTGCTGTTCTTAATCACTGCTTACCAGCAAAGAGATGCGCTTAACTTTTACTGTTTTCTCATTTGTTTTTTGCTTACCGCAATATAAAAATAAATATTTTGCATCCAAAAGCACTCCTTCTTTCGTTTCTATATTGAAGATCATATTTTATATACGAAGGAGTTAACTAATGATTAAACAACAATTGGCCGGCGCTGCAATTATATCCATGAGTTTGTTGGTTGTAGGGTGTGCTAACGCGTACCAAAGTAGTGACGAAAGCCAGAGCTACTCTTCCTCTAATGCGGGTGTTATTACACAGCAAACATCAGCAGGCAGTATCTTGGCAGATACGCAAGGCATGACATTGTATACTTTTGATAAAGACTCTCAGGGTGTTTCTAAATGTTACGGGCCGTGTGAGCAAAAATGGCCACCTTTGCAGAGTAAGACTGAGATTAATGAAATGGGCTTCTCAACCGTATCACGCAAGGATGGATCATTACAGGTACGTTATAAAAATCAGCCTCTCTATCTATGGGTTGGTGATAAAAAGCCAGGAGATACCACAGGTAATGGTATTAAAGGTTTTTGGCATATTGTGCCGGTAGCAAAGTAATTCTATAGGCGAGTGAGCATAGCCACTCGCCATTTTAATACGAAGGAAACAGTGTGAGCTGGAATCACGAAGTAGATATTCTGATGGCTCAGGTGAAGCTCAAGCATTCACCGGCTTTTAAAAAGCTATATGAGCACACCAGTAGCAAGCTTTATGGCTTACTCATTAAAATGTTAGGCGATAAAGAATTAGCGGCTGATGTGCTTCAAGATGCTTATACAAAAATTTGGCAAAATGCAGCTCAGCATAACGCATCCATGGGGGAGGCGTGGCCGTGGTTGTGCCAAGTGACCCGAAATACGGCGCTGGATAAGCTTCGCCAGATGAAGCGTTATCCGTTAAGCCTTGAAGATGTCGAGTGGGTTGAAGAAATTCAAGAGAGTAATCATCTTTGGCAAGACAGTTATGACATGCGGCGCTGTTTAGGAAAGCTAAAACAAGAGCCACGTCAGGCCATTATCTTTTCGTACATTTATGGTTTGACTCATAAAGAGTTATCAGAGCAGTTTAAGCAGCCTTTAGGGACACTGAAATCGTGGATCAGGCGTGGTATGAAGGAGCTTGAAGCATGTCTGAATGCATGAGATATCGGCGCAAAGATATTCAGGAACACTTAGCGCAACAGTACGTGCTAGGGCATTTGTCTAGTCGTGTTAAAAGACGTGTGGAGGTTTTAGTTAAGCATGATCAAGAGTTTGAAAAAGTCGTGTATAAATGGCAAACACACTTGGCTACGCTAATGCATTCAGTTGCCGATGAAAAGCCACCACAACGTGTGTGGAAGGCTATAGAGAAACAAACCGAGCAGACTTCGTCGTCTTCAAATTGGTTGGCATCAATATGGCATTATGCCGGTGTTGTGTCTTTTGTGATGTTCTGTGCTGTTAGTTTATTGTTATGGCAGCAGTTACAAGAGCCTGTATTGACGCACCAGAATGCGCCGGGCTATCTCGCTGTTATGAGTACACCTGAACAACCTCAAACAACGGCTTTTGTGTTAACGGCCTACCAAGGCAAAAAACCGGGTCAGTCTGTTTTGAAGTTGCAGTGGGAGCAGTCACAATCTGGGCAAGAGCAAGCCCTGTTTAATCAAGATGAATTACTGCTGTGGTCTATTGAACGAGACACAGGTAATCGCTTTGAAGTAGGACGTTTATCTTCGTTAACAGCGGATAACGTATTAACCAAAGAGGCGTGGCTGAAGATAAAAAACAGTGCCGAATTGCAGATCAGTTTAGGCGGAAAGATTGTCTATCAGGGACCGTGTTTGCAGTTGGAACAGTGGCAAGAAAGCTAGTATCTAGATTGTTAGTGCAGGTTAATAAAATAGGGAGTCTGCCGTTGCCGACTCCCTATGCAATCTATTGCTAAGCTACTTCATCAACAGCACGTTGGCGTAGTAGGAAGCGTTGCAGTTTTCCACTTGGCGTTTTTGGTAGGTCTTCTACAAATTCGATCTCACGTGGGAACGAATGAGTCGATAAACGCTTACGAACAAACTGTTGTAGCTCTTCGACGAGCGCAGAGCCTTCTTCATACTCAGAGCGTATAACAACATAAGCTTTAACTATGCTGCCTCTTTTTTCGTCTGGTTTACCAACAACGGCACTCTCAGTAACAGCAGGGTGTTCTAATAGAGTGCTCTCTACATCGGCAGGCCCTATTCGGTATCCTGCTGACGCGATAATATCGTCATCACGACCTGTGTAGGAGTGAGAACCATCACCATTGCTGATTACGATATCTCCAGTGAGATAGTATTTACCTTTGAAGGGATTTTTCTCTTCCCACGTATATCCTTGGAAGAAAAACTGCGGTGACTGCTCAACATCAATGGCGAGTTCACCGGTTTGCCCAGCACCGACTTCTTTCAAGTCTGCATCCAATGCAACCAAGCGGTATCCTGGAAGAGGGTAGCCCATGCAGGCTGTGCGATATTCATGTGTGACTGCATGAAAGTTAGCAGACACCATGCCCGTTTCTGTTTGACCATATTGATCACACACTTTGCAATTGAAAATCTCATCCATCCACGAAACCACTTCTGGGTTTAATGGCTCGCCAGCACTGCTGGCTGCTCGAAGATTGATATCGTAGTTAGCGCGTAACTCTGTATTTGCCATTAATAAACGATAGGCTGTAGGTGCTGCAGCTAAGTTTGTAATTTTATAATTTTGTAAAAACTCAAACGTATTTTCTGCAGTAAAGCCTTGTTCATTAAAGTGTGTTGTACAGCCAAGCAGTAGCGGCCCGACAACGGCATAATATAATCCGTAAGCCCAGCCTGGATCAGCAACGTTCCAGTATCTATCTTCTGGCAGTACTTCGATTGCGTAGCTCATGTAGTTCCAGAAAGAGACGAGTGCTTTAGCTGGCACTGTTACACCTTTGGACTTACCCGTTGTTCCTGATGTGAACATCTGTAGGAAAGGTTCTTCTTTAGTAATAAGAACCGGTTCAAAGTTGTCAGATTGGTCATCTTGGGCGGTGCTGAATAAAGCCCCTGCATCAGAAGCATATTGGCTGCCTGCATCGGCTACTAATAGCGTTTTTGGCAAAATGCTAACATCAGTTAATTTTGGCCACTGCTCAGTGTTGGTCACAATCAGCTTAGTGTCAGCTTTGGTAAGACGGTATTCAATAGCGCCTGAACCAAATGCTGTAAACAATGGCTGGTACACACCACCGGCTCTTAGGGTTCCCAGCACAGTGATCAGTAGTTCAGGTGTACGCGGTAATAAACAAGCAACACGATCACCTTTGCCTATGCCTTGTGATTTAAGGTAGTTAGCAAATTGTGCAGAACGAAGTTTTAACTCTTTAAAGCTGAGTTCGCCACGAGACCCGTCTGCACGCTCGTAACGTAGTGCGATTTTATCAGTGTTAGCATAACGATCGCAGGCCTCAACACAGACGTTACTACCTGTTTCTAGGCTGCCAGAAAATTGATCATCAATGTCGGCTGCTGAGAATTGTTTTATCAATTCCTCATAATTTGGTTTTTGCATTGCTACACCTCGTCTCTGTATTTATATTTTTATCTTTATGCGTATTACAACGCAGGCCTTTCCTGGCCTAAGAGGTTCTTTAATGTGTTTTGTTACTTCGGTTCCATGCGGATTGACCCATCCAAACGAATCACTTCGCCGTTTAGGTATCCGTTGTTGATGATATGAATAGCCAACGATGCGTACTCATCCGGTTCACCAAAGCGTTTAGGACTTTGTACCATTTTGATGAGTGGTTCGCGTACTTCATCTGTCATTGCTTTCATCATCGGTGTATCGAAAATACCTGGGGCAATCGTCATTACACGGATGCCCAATGGTGCTAGATCTCGAGCTAACGGCAGAGTCATACCAACAACGCCGGCTTTACTTGCACTGTAAGCAGACTGGCCGACTTGTCCATCAAAGGCTGCTACTGATGCCGTATTGATAATGACACCGCGTTCGCCGTCAGCATTGGGCTCATTTTTTGCCATCTGTTCTGCAGCAAGACGCAAAACATTGAATGTGCCGATTAGGTTAATATTGATTACCTGAGCAAATTTCTCAAGAGGAAGTGCGCCCTTACGGCCGACAGTTTTGCCGCCGGGTGCAATACCTGCGCAATTGATACATACATCAATGCTACCGAACGCTTCAACCGCTGCTGCGATACCCGCTTTTGTTGAAGCCACATCAGTGACATCGACTTTCGCAAAAATTGCATTTCCTTCGAGTTGCGTTGCTAGTGCTTTACCAGCCTCTTCGTTTAGGTCAAAGGCGACTACTTTGGCGCCTTGTTTTACTAATTGTTGGCATGTAATTAAACCAAGACCAGATGCTCCACCGGTTACAACAACAACTTTATTATTAAGATCCATGTTCATTCTCTATGTTTGTACTGGCGTTAATGGCCAGCACAGAATATGGGTTAAAGGGTGCTATAAAATGTCTCGCTACCCCTGCTGCATGCTCAGTGTTCTTTTAGCTAATCTCACGTAACAATTCACGCGAGATGATAACGCGCTGTATTTCGCTGGTGCCTTCATAAAGAGAAGTAATACGCACATCGCGTGCGTAGCGTTCCAGTGGGTAGTCTTTGATATAACCGTAACCACCTAACAGCTGCAAACCTGTGTAGCAGGCTTTGTTAGCTTTTTCAGAAGCAAACAATTTAGCCATTGAAGCTTCTTTTGAAAACGGCATACCTTTAGCTTTCTTGTCAGCTGCACTCATTAATAACAGGCGGGCTGCTTCGAGCTCAGTGTAAGCATCTGCCATCATCCACTGCAGGCCCTGGAAATTAGAGATAGGTTGCCCGAACTGTTGGCGTTCTGTTGTGTAAGCACGCGCATAATCCATGGCAGCTAAACCAATACCCAATGCAACAGAACCGATACCGATACGTCCGCCGGCTAGTTCTCCAACAGCGATTTTAAAGCCTTGGTTGAGTTGGCCCATAAGTGCATTTTTGGGGATGCGGCATTCAGTAAAGAGAACTTCGTTGGTACAGGAAGCATGTTGCCCCAATTTTTTTTCTGCTTTAGATATCTCAAGGCCAGGAGCAGTGCTTTCTACTAAGAAGCAGGAGATACCTTTACCTTTAGGTAGGCTGCTATCAGTGACTGCCCACAGAACAAATACACCGGCAATCTCCGCACTGGTAATAAATTGTTTTGCACCATTAATAACCCACTCGTCGCCATCAAGAACGGCGGTGGTTTTCATGTTAGAAGGGTCTGATCCTGCCGTTGTTTCTGTTAAGCAGAATCCGCCTGCTGGATATTCGCCGCTACAAAGCTTAGGCAGGTAGGTGTTTTTCTGTTCTTCAGATGCTACCGCTTGAATAACCTCAGCAACCATGTTGTTAACAGACATAGTCGCTGCTGTGGATGCACAAGCTCTGGCAATTTCAGTAAGAGCAAGGCTAAAAACTACAGTGCCAGCTTCCGTGCCGCCGTACTCGGCATCAATGTTAAGGCCCATGAAGCCAAGTTCAGCCAGTTGCTTTAGGTTTTTTAGGAACAGCTCGCGGTCACCTTCATGATCGAGTTTTTCAGCAACAGGGGCGAGTTCACTTTGAGCAAACTTGCGCGCCATATCCTGAATCATGGCCTGGTCTTCAGTTAAGGTAAGATCCATCACTTCTCTCTCTTTATATAAAAGGAAGCCCTTTAAAACCAGGCCTCACTTTCTTAATTATTTTATCTGGAAAGTGTTATTCGTTTGGCGCTGCCGAATGCTTGAGTGTATCCATAAATTGCACAAACAAACAGACAATATAGAGAAAAACCCGTAGACATAAAATGACATTACATTACTATAAAAATCACATTATGTTACATTTGGGTTGGATGTAATCCTTAAGTTTAAGGTTCGATGGTTTATCCATGGTGAGTAACAAGATTTTTGTCCTAGAGAGCAGGCATGGCTACTGTTGATATACATTATGTAAAAGCGTTGCTTAATTGCAGTAAGAGAAAAGGTCACTCCATTGATGCCCTTATTACAGAGATAGGTATCCCACCAGAGTTATTGAATAAGGCTGGGGCTAGGGCATATGGTGAGCAAGTAACTCAGTTAGTGAAGCTTACTTGGGACAAGCTCAATGATGAGTTTTTAGGATGTACCGAGACCCCTTGTAAGCAGGGAGTGTTTGCCTTAATGGCTTGTCATGCATTGCACTATGAGTCGTTGCAGGCGGTTTTAGAACAAGGAATCAATCTATATAATCTGTTTACTGACGATATTCAGATGCAGCTGGTGAATAGAGGCGATATCGTTGAGTTTAAAGCGCATTTTTTAAGACCTGAATTGGATCCTGATCATTTTTACCAAGAGTTCTGGTTGGTTATTTGGCATCGCTTTGCCAGTTGGGTTATTGGTAAAAAGATCCCTTTGATTTATGTTGATTTCCCCTATGAGAAACCTGACCGCCAC
>JAWUYS010000124.1:0-19733 GCA_034110685.1 Neptunomonas sp. | reverse complement strand
GCCTTTTGAAGAAGATGAGCTTAACTGTGTGCTGGTGAATGTGTGCGGGCTCAAGCTGGCCATTCCTTTTGAAGGAATAGAGGGCGCGTTGTCATTGAGTACCGTTACACTACAGCTGAATAATCAGTACGACTGGATTCTTGGCAGCTTTGAGCGCTCTTCATTTTCTACCGCGATTGTCGATACCGGGCAATGGTTATTAGCAGATAGATATGATGCGGCTCTATCACGTTATGCTGAACTTATTGTGCTTGATGGTAAGAATTGGGCTTTGGCGTGTGATGAGCTTGTAAAGTCTGTACGCATACCGCACAGTCGTATTAATATGAACAGCAATAAACAGGGTCGCCCTTGGATGCTTGGTACTTATATGGAAGAGCGTTGTGCTGTGGTTGATGTGGCGGCACTAGTGGCGCAGTTTGAGCAAGCAAGCTGACATCGCGATATTAAGTTTGCAGTAGGGTAGTGTATTGACAGAATCAAGTGTGTGGTTAGTTTCTTTTCTGAGTGTTACGGTTGTTATCTTTGCGGGGATAAGTATTTATACTTTTTACCGCCAAAAACAACATGAGCGCCAATATAAGGCTTTAGTGACAGTTTTGCGTAATGAAATTCGCTCAATTACCGGAAGCTCCATTGGTATGGGGAAGCGTTTGGTTGATATAGAGCAGAAGCTTAATATTACGGTAGAAAAACAACTAGAGCTTGAGAATAGAGACCCAGGTGAGTTGGCTTACAATCAGGCAGCACGACTTATGGAAATGGGTGCTGATGTTGACGATCTTGTCAAAGACTGTGGTATAGGCCGGCCAGAAGCTGAGTTGATGGCTCTACTGCATAAAGAGCTACATACGCATCAGGGTATTGAGCACAAAAATTAGTTTTTATTCTTAAGCTTGTAAGCAAATGCGATGACTTCTGCAATAGCCTTGTAGAGAGCTTCTGGTATCTCCTCGCCAATTTCTAGCCGTATTAACACCTCTAATAATTCAGGGCTTTGGTGCACATGAATTTCATGTTCATTTGCCAGGGCTAAAATTTGTTGAGCAATCTCTCCTTTCCCTTTAGCAACAACCGTGGGCGCTGTAGCAGTGCCATGGTTATACTTTAACGCAATAGCTGATGCGTTTTTGTCTTCATCGTTCATGTTTTAATATCTATTAATTGCTTCTGAATGGGAGTTTTTTGAGGCTGAGGCTTTCCTTGTTTGCAGATCAGGGTGGGTACATTAAGGCCTAGCGTATTGAGCTGTTCTCTAAAATCGTTCAATTGGTTTTTTATCGACGTTACGGTGTCATGGTGTGAGCAAGTGAAGGAGGCTGTTAATTCGCTCTGTTCCTGATTAAGGCTGAGTTCTGCATCAATACTTCTTGATGTATCTAAATCAAAATGTAATCGGACTTTCCAAATAGTTTCCAGTTCTTGGCGGCTGTTTGGCTGGCTTCTATGGCTGATGCGTAACTCGACATTGTCTAGTGCGTCCTGGTTGCGGATAGGAAGGTCTAATTGAAAAAAGCGCTCATTTGATTCTATTCTCTCTTGCCTGCTTTGGAGGCTACTTAATTGATTAGTCGTTACGCGTGCCAGTATTTTATCGACGGTTGTTTGGATAAGCTGTTTTTGTGAGTCTGGTAACTGTTCAGCTAGTGCCTGTAGCTTTCCCAGAAACTGCTTCATATCTTTTGGAGATGATTGGTTCTTAGCTAGCTTATTTTCGGTGAAAAGCCCACCGTAGTGAATATTTTGTTTGATAGCTTGCTGAGAGTCTGCAGCACCGGGGCGTACGCCAAACAGTTGCATTAATGATTGTACAACTTTGTCTATTTGCCCCGCAGCACTGGAATTGCTTACCTGGGAGCTGTTTAAAAGCTGTTGTATTCCTGAGCCTAAAGAAATTTGTTGTGGGAGTTGCTCACGTAAGCTGTTTTGTAGAGATATTGCTTGCTGAGGGGTTAATTGTGGTGCCGCAGCTCCTCCTTTATCTGTCGGAATAGGTTGAGCCCAGCTAATACTGATTTGATCTGTATGGTTTCGAGAGATTTGTATTTGTTGTAATGGGGGTAAGTTGGCTGAGGTTTGTAGTGTGATTGTTGCTCCTTTTGCACTGACTGTCAGTATATTGACAGCTTGTTCTGTCGAGTATTTGGTGGGTGTTATGTGTGGCAGTGAAGGAGAGCTTGTCTGCTGAGCTGTAGATTGCGTCGGTTTTGCGGTTGTATGAGTTTGTAGGTTGGTTTGGATAGAGGCATTTTTTACTTGTTCAGGCGTAACTTGAGCTTGTGCAGCTGGGGCAGGCGTTGTACCTGTTTTTACTAGCTCTGTTGTGAGTTGCGATGCCTGGGGCGTAGAAGGTTGAGGTGTTGTTTGTGTTGCAGGCTGTGTTGCTTGAGTTGAAACCGCTGGCTGTGGTGTGTTTGCAGTTGTTGTAGGCGTTGATATGGTTGTAGCTGGTGTTGTCGCCTGAGGAAGAGCTAGTTGTTGCAACGGTGCAGGACTGGTCTGAGGCGCTGCTGTCTGAGAAGAAGCTACGGGTAGCCCCGGTGTTTGCGATATTACCTGGGCATTAATTGTTTGTCCGCGTGGGATGGTATTCGCCAATGTTGTTAAATCTTTTTCTGAGCGAATAACAGGTACAGCCGGTGTTTGGTAAGTTCTGGTAGTCGTTGTTTTGTCTGCTAAGGGCAAAGAAGGAGTCGCTGCAGGTTTATCAGCAGTAAGCGTTGTGGCCAGCTTAATAGCTAATTGGCCATCATTTGTGCGGGTAATAAGTACCTTACTGCCTGCGGGTATAGGTTGCTGTGCCTTTAGCTCCATCAGTACGCTGTTGCTTTCTAGTTTTAGTCTGAACACGTTGGGGCTTAATTGATCTTGAGAAACTTGTCGCACCGTTGCCTGTAAGCTTCCGCCGGCAGGGATGAGCTTTTCAGCACTCCCGGTACGTGTGCTTCCAGATGAATCGAGCAAAGAAAGCGATTGAGGGGTGATGGTGTTCATGAATAAACACTTTTTACAGTAAATCTGATCAAGAGCAATGCCCCAGCTGAGTCTAATTTGTATATAATGCCCTGCTTATGCATCGGCCAGTAACCTATTTAGTGTAGCGCTATACTTTTTAAAGCGCAGTTTTTGAGGAAAAGGTGTTGTTAGAACCGCTGTTAAACGTTGTTGATCTGTATTGCGAACGAGATGAGCGTGTTCTGTTTGATGGTCTTTCTTTTGGTCTGACAGCTGGGGAGCTGGTTCAGATTGAAGGCGCTAACGGCAGTGGGAAAACTACCCTTTTAAGGATTCTTAGTGGTTTATCTGGCGATTATGAAGGTGATATTTTTTGGTGTGGTGAGCCTGTCGCAAAAGTGAGAGAGGATTTTTTCTCTTCATTGCTGTATTTCGGCCACCAGCCTGGGGTTAAAGGTATGTTAACACCTGTTGAAAACCTGCAATGGTACAGTGCTATACATCCGGCTTTATTAGCCGAGAAAATTTTTCCTGCATTAGATGTGGTTGGCCTTAAAGGTTACGAAGATGTGCCTTGCCATTCCTTGTCTGCTGGACAGAATCGACGTGTTGGCTTGGCGCGACTGTATATGAACACTGCCAAATTATGGATTCTGGATGAGCCTTTTACGGCAATAGATAAAAGCGGGGTAGCTGCTAAAGAGCGCTTGTTAGCTGATCATGTTGCTTCGGGAGGAAGTGTTATTTTAACAACACATCATAATTTAACCTCCTGCGGGTCGGTAACAAAGATTAATCTTGATCAATTGATGGGAACTTGATGGCTGAATTGTGTACTAACTCTGCGGAAATATCGTTGGGAAAATTGTTCTCAGCCGTGTTGAAAAGAGACCTGTTGCTGTCTTTTCGGCGTAAGAGTGATTTGGTTAACCCGTTGATCTTCTTTGTTATGGTAGCGACTTTGTTTCCTCTAGGTGTCAGTCCTGAGCCAAACTTCTTGGCCGACGTAGCGCCTGGAGTGGTTTGGGTGGCCGCTCTTTTAGCAACGCTGTTGTCTTTAGATGGTATATTCCGTTCGGATTATGAAGATGGCACTTTAGAACAAGTGATTTTAAGCCCTCAGCCGCTTATGGTGGTTTGTTTGGCAAAAGTAATGGCGCACTGGATGACAACAGGTTTGCCACTGGCGTTGATGTCTCCTTTGCTGGGAGTGATGCTGTTTTTGCCTGCCAGTGCCATGTTTGGCATGGTGGTAAGCTTGTTAATTGGCACGTTAGTACTGAGTCTTATTGGCGCTATTGGCGCAGGCTTAACGGTAGGCTTAAAACGCGGTGGTGTGTTGATCTCTTTATTGGTCCTACCATTGTATATACCCGTACTTATTTTTGGTTCTGGCGCAGTGCAAGCTGCTGTTGCAGGGTTGCCTTTAGAAGGGTACTTAGCATTGCTTGGGGCTATGTTGGCTTTAGGTATGGTGTTAGCGCCATTTGCAATTAGTGCATCTGTACGCATTTCAGTTAGTGGTTAAGAGGTAAATAGAATATGGCAGGAAGTAGTTGGTTGCCGCGCTGGTTTTATCAACTGGCATCACCTCGGTGGTGTTACGATATTACGGGCAAATTACTACCGGGCTTTCTGATAGCAGCTATTTTACTATTGATAGCTGGAGTTGTTTGGGCATTAGCATTTGCCCCGCCAGATTATCAGCAAGGTAATAGCTTTCGTATCATGTATCTTCATGTGCCTTCCGCGATTCTTGCGCAGTCATGTTATATGCTGATGGCAGTCGCCGGTGCTGTGGGGCTTATTTGGAAGATTAAAGTTGCAGATATGGTGGCGTACGCATGTGCACCAATTGGTGCTTCTATTGCGGTGATGGCACTTGCTACAGGTGCTATTTGGGGTAAACCTACGTGGGGTTCATGGTGGGTATGGGATGCGCGTTTGACGTCTATGCTGATTTTACTCTTCCTCTATATGGGTGTGATGGCTTTGTATGCTGCTATGGAAAATGAATCCATGGCTGCAAAAGCTGCTTCTGTTTTATCTTTAGTGGGGCTGGTCAATATTCCTATCATTAAGTATTCAGTTGAGTGGTGGAATACCTTGCATCAACCGGCAACATTTACCTTGACTGAAAAGCCCTCTATGCCCGTTGAGATGTGGTTGCCTTTGTTGGTGATGGTAGTTGGGTTTTATTGCTTCTTTTCTGTCTCTTTAATGCTCAGATTACGGAATGAGATTATTCGTCGAGAGCGTCGCTCCGGCTGGGTACGTGAGTTAATTGCTTCTAAGTGAGGTCGTAGTGCAATTCGAAACGATGTCTGAATTTATCACAATGGATGGCCATGGACTGTATGTGTGGCTGTCATACGGGATTGGAGTGTCGATTATTATCGGCAATTTAGTCTTACCGTTATTTAAACGTAAAGAGCTAATGCAAAGCCTAGCTCGGCGCCTACGCAGGGAGAACAATACTCAATGAATCCTAAACGGAAAAAGAGGCTAGCCCTCGTTATCTTTCTTGTTGTTGGTGTTAGCGCGGCAGTAAGTTTGGCGTTATATGCATTGAATCAGAATATCAATCTATTTTATTCGCCGCTGCAGATTGTTAATGGAGAAGCGCCTCAAGATACGCGTATTCGTGCCGGTGGAATGGTTGTTGAAGGCAGTGTAGTGAGAGACCAGAAAAGTTTACATGTGAAGTTTGAAATGACTGATTATGCTAAGACGGTACCGGTTGAATTCACAGGTATTCTTCCTGACCTATTTCGCGAAGGGCAGGGTATTGTTGCGCAAGGCTCATTGGATTCGCAGGGTGTTTTTCAGGCCGTAGAAGTGCTGGCTAAACACGATGAAAATTATATGCCACCTGAAGTGGCTGATGCATTGGAAAAGTCCGGAAAAATGCCGGTACCTCCTAAAGAGGCGTTTAATAAATGATTCCTGAGCTTGGGCAATACTCACTCATATTGGCGTTAAGTCTTTCTGTTCTCTTATCAGTAGTGCCACTTGTTGGTGCTTATACTTCTAATAGTTTGTGGATGGGCTTTGCCCGGCCCTTATCAAAAGCACTCTTTTTATTCTTACTGATTAGCATGCTCTGTCTGGGTTATGCTTTTTTGACAGATGATTTCTCAGTAGCCTATGTTGCAGGTAACTCTAATTCTGCTTTGCCTGTGTATTACAAATTTAGTGCTATTTGGGGAGGGCATGAAGGATCTTTGTTGCTGTGGGTTTTTATTTTAAGCGCTTGGATCTATGCCGTTGCTATTAAAAGCTCAGAGTTACCTCTGGATATTGTTGCACGCGTATTGTCGGTCATGGGAATGATAAGCGTTGGCTTTACATCGTTTACCTTGATGACCTCTAGTCCCTTTACACGCTTGCTTACTAATACACCACTTGAAGGAGGAGACCTTAATCCTTTGTTACAGGATATTGGTCTGATTATTCACCCTCCCATGCTTTATATGGGTTATGTGGGCTTCTCTGTTGCTTTTGCTTTTGCCATAGCTGCTCTTATGAGTGGGCGTTTAGATGCTGCTTGGGCGCGTTGGTCGCGTCCGTGGACGAATGTTGCGTGGGCATTTCTAACTTTTGGTATCGTGTTAGGCAGCTGGTGGGCTTATTACGAGCTTGGTTGGGGCGGCTGGTGGTTTTGGGACCCTGTTGAAAACGCATCATTTATGCCATGGCTGGTAGGAACTGCACTGGTTCACAGCTTAGCGGCGACTGAAAAGCGCGGTGTGTTTAAGAGCTGGACAGTTCTGCTTGCTATCTTCGCCTTCTCTTTAAGCTTATTAGGTACTTTCTTAGTACGTTCGGGAGTTTTAACATCGGTGCATGCTTTTGCTTCTGATCCTGAACGTGGCTTCTTTGTATTAGTGTTACTCACTATAACGGTGGGAGGATCATTTCTTCTTTATGCGATTAAAGCTGCGCATGTTAAAAGCGAATCGTCTTTCGAATTGGTTTCTAGAGAAAGTTTCTTGCTGATTAACAATATTATGCTGGTCATTGTTTGCATGATGGTTTTGTTGGGTACTTTGTATCCATTGATTATCGATGCGATGTCTCTAGGTAAAATATCGGTGGGGCCTCCTTACTTTAATGCGTTATTTGTACCACTAGTTGCTGTGATGGTGGTTTTCATGGGTATTGGGTCTATTAGTCGTTGGAAAAAGACAGAGCCACATTACTTATTAAAACAACTCGGTATTCCTGCTGTTGCTGCTGTTGCGTTGGGATGTACTTTTCCGCTGATATATGCCGGTACATTTGAGCTTAAAACTGCACTAGGTATGGTGTTGGCTTTTTGGGTGTTGATGGCTGTATTGCGTGATCTTTTCAATAAAGTCAGAAACAAGCGTACTGTTTCTGCGGGACTCAGTGGATTGTCTCGTAGCTATGTGGCTATGTTGATAGCGCATTTGGGTATGGCTGTGTCTATCACCGGTGTCGCATTAGTCTCTATGTATAATGAAGAACGGGACCTTCGGATGGCGCCAGGCGATACCTTGGCATTTGAAAATTTCACTTTTATATTTGAAGGCTCTAAAAACATTGAAGGTCCGAATTACACAGCAGATATGGGTGTTCTGACCGTGCTAAAAGACGATAAACCGTATTCTGTTATGTACCCTGAGAAGCGTCTTTATACCGCTCGCGGTAGTGTAATGACAGAAGCAGATATTGATCCTGGTTTGTTTGGTGATTTATATGTTGCGATGGGGGAGCCTTTAGAAGGTGGAGCTTGGGCTATTCGTGTTCAATATAAGCCTTTTGTGCGCTGGATATGGCTGGGCGGCTTGATGATGGCGTTAGGAGGAGTGCTGGCAGCAAGTGATCCGCGTTATCGAAAGCAGTTGGTTCGAGAGTCGGCTAAAAATAAGTCGCTTTCATCTGAAAGCCTATCAGTATAAGGAACACTAATATGCGTCGTTTAGTACTTTTTGTTCCATTATTGATCTTTATCGTGATGGGAGGTTTTTTTTGGAAAGGTTTACAGCTGGACCCTACAGAGTTGCCATCAGCACTCCTTGATAAACCGGTTCCTGAATTTAATTTGCCTTCACTGCTAGACGATGGCCGTATGCTCACGCAAAAAGACTTACAGGGTAAGCCTGCATTGCTTAATGTCTGGGCAACGTGGTGCCCTACGTGCAAACAAGAACATGCGCAATTGAATAAAATAGCGCGCGAAGAAGGTGTCGTTATTTACGGTATTAATTACAAAGATGATCGCGGAGCTGCAAAGGAATGGTTGCGTCGTTATAGAGACCCTTATGTATTGAATATCTATGATGAGCAGGGGACCTTGGGTTTAGATCTAGGTGTCTATGGTGCGCCTGAAACTTATGTTTTGGATGCGCAAGGGATTATTCGTTACAAGCATGTGGGCGCAGTAACTGAGAAAGTGTGGGTGAAACTGCGTACTGTGATGCAACAGGTATCTATAGAGTCTCAGGGGTGATGATGAGATTAGCGATAATAGTTTTTACATTGTTTTTGTCAATGGCAGCCAATGCGACCATTGATACGTATGAATTTAAAGATGATGCAACGCGCGAGCGTTTTCAGCAATTGACCAATGAACTGCGTTGCCCGAAGTGCCAGAATCAAAATTTGGCTGGATCTAACTCACCTATTGCTTCCGATTTACGTCGAGAAATATATCGGATGGTAGAGGACGGCCAGAGTGATGAGCAGATTGTTGATTTTATGGTCGCTCGTTATGGAGAATTTGTGCTCTACCGACCTCGAGTGACAGGCAATACATGGGTTTTATGGTATGGGCCTTTTGTCTTGCTGGCGCTCGGTGCAGTGGTACTCTTATTACTCACTCGTAAACGTAAAAAGATAGATGTTATCGATAAAACGCTAAATGATCAGGATAAGGCTCGCTTGGCAACATTGCTGGATAAGGGAAAGGCTAAATGATTCAATTATGGTTAGGTATTGCACTATTAACATTGGTAGCGCTTTCGTTTATTTTTCTTCCCTTTCTTAAAGCAAAACAATCGCAACAGAGAATGGCCGAAGTAGGTCGTAAGCGCAAAAATATAGATATATTTCAGGAGCGTTTATCTGAACTAGATGCGGAGCGAGCTGCTGGAAATTTGCAAGATCAAGAGTATGACGCTTTAAAGTTAGAGCTTGAAAAGAATCTGCTAGAAGATGCCAGTGAAGAAGACTCAGCAGTTATTGAGAGTCCGATTGGCACAAAGCAATTAATCACCGTTACGCTCATGGCGTTGCTCGTACCTGTTATTGCTTTTGGACTGTATTTTGAATATGGAAGCGCTCGGCAGTTGCAGGTGGCTATGGAGCACCCTAAGCAGTTAGATTTTGAAAATGACAAGCAGCCGACAGTAGATGAAGCGATTCAAATGTTGGTGAGTGAGCTAAAAGAAAATCCAGAAAATGCTGAAGGGTGGTACATATTAGCGACAACTTATATGAATTTAGGAAAGTTTGAACAAGGTGTTTCTAGTTTTAAGCGTGTACTTGAAATATTACCCAATGATGCACCTCAGTATGTGGGAGTGATGGGGCAGTATGCTCAAGGGTTATACTTTGCCAAGGGCGGTAAAATGGATCAGGAAGTGAGGCAGCAAATTCAGCGCACACTTGATCGAGAGCCATTGGAGGTCACGTCTCTAGGTTTGTTGGGGATTGATGCTTTTGAGCAGTCTCGCTTAGAAGACGCTATCGCTTATTGGCGAAAAGCATTAACTAATGCAGAGCCTGGAGCCGCAGAGTCTTTGAAAACAGGTATCCAACGAGCACTGGAAGAGTTGGCTAAAGAAGGCAAAGCTGTACCTGATGTTCCTGAATTAGCCAGTGCTTCAATTCAGCTAGAAGTCGCCATAGACCCACAGCTGAGTGATAAGTTATCAGCAGAGCAAGTTGTTTTTGTATTTGCTAAGCCCGTTGGCGGAAGAATGCCAGTAGCTGCAATGCGTTTAACGGTAGGCGAATTACCAAAAATGATAACGCTTGATGATAGCTTAGCAATGACACCGCAAGCAAAGTTGTCGTTGCATCCGAATGTTGAGATAGCTGCCCGAATTTCGATGACTGGCCAACCTCAAGCTGTAGCGGGTGATTTGCAGTCGGCAACGGTTCTCGTTTCTGTTAAAGATTTATCTGAACCGGTAAACCTTCTGATCGATCAGATTGTTCAGTAGAGCTGTTCGGTTTATAGTAAGCGTATGATTGAGTTAATGTTTTCTGAGGCAAGTGGTTAAACATGGATATCGGCTTAAAAGAGTGGTTAATAATTGGGGGGCTTCTGCTTATTGGCCTAATTATTTTCGATGGCTGGCGCCGTATGAAAGGACAACGTAACACTCTGAAGATTGATATTGACAGAGGTTTTACTGATTCTGACGATGCTGATGTAGCCGTAGGTGCCCATAATCCTGAGTTGCCCAATGGCGGCGCCCGGGCATTGCAAGATGATTATCGTGATCAGTCTTATGTTCATGATACTAAGCCTTTAAATACATCTGAGCGTATTGATCCTGGATTTGATCATTTAAATGATCGTGTAGAATCTAAAGCAGATGACGTAACAGAAAGTGCTCATAAAACAGAGGATAATCCTCATACTGTTTCTGAGGCGTCTTACCACTCGCCAGAAAGACATCGCTCAAATGCAGAGGCTTCTAATCCACAGCCTGAATTTGACTATAACGAACCTGCTCAGCAGGTAGCTAAACAGAGTTTCTCTCAGCCTGAAGAGTTGCCTGTAGAGCTAGACCCTTTATTTGATGATATTCCTGAAATATTATCTCCTGTTAGGCAAGTAGCAGTACCAGATGGGTATCCAAATACTACATCGGTAGAACAAGCTGACAGTAAAAATGAGAAGCAGGAATATCTAGACCTTGAGCAGCCTATTACAGTATTGATGCGTCAGGCTTCTGATAAGCTGGCTGAAGATGAAACCCAGCAGTCGCAAGAAGAGATGTTCTTCTCTCCTGATGCACAGGTACGAAGTGAAAATGAAAGTGATCAGCTTTCCAAGCTTCATTCGGAATCAAACTCAAACCCTACTAATGAGCGCCAAGAAGCTGAAGATGCTGCTTATTCTGTAGAGTCGCAGCTTTCACGTAATAGCGGCATGCCGGCTTCTTCGTTAGCCCAACAAGAATTTCCCTCTCCTGTAGAGAATACTAATGTAGATAGTATTGAGCCCGAAGTTATTGGCTCAGAGTTGGATAGTAATTCGAGTACTTCTTTTGTAGCTGAAGAATCTGAACTAGAGCCTGAGCAAGACTCTCTGTTTGAAAATGATCGCTTAGAAAGTGCTAGAAGTGACCGTAAAGCCCTTGAGCAAGCTCCCGAGCCTGAAGAAGTGCTGGTTATAACAGTTGTTGGAAAGCAGCAGCCTTTAGATGGACAAACATTGCTTCAAGTTGTGCTTGCGTGTGGTATGCGCTTTGGTGACATGAGCTTGTTTCACCGATTTGAAGAAGGTGTCGATAAAGGCCCAGTGCAATTTAGTATGGCTAATGCTGTTAATCCGGGAACATTCGATTTAGAAAATATGTCTGAGATGACGACGCCGGGCGTTAGTTTCTTTATGTCGATGAGCGAACCTGAAGATGCTAAAAATGCTTTTGAATGTATGTTAGCGACGGCAGAAACGGTTTCAAAGCATTTGGGTGGCGATCTATTAGATGAAAATCGTTCAGTGATGCGCCCACAAACAAAAGCGCATTACCGTGAACGTATTCGTGAGTTCGAAATGCACAAGCTTCACCGACGTAATCTTTCTTAAGAAATTCTTAATTTAATCTGTTGGCCTTTTGATGCTTCTCT
The DNA here is from genome assembly GCA_034110685.1 of Neptunomonas sp. Taxonomy (GTDB): domain Bacteria; phylum Pseudomonadota; class Gammaproteobacteria; order Pseudomonadales; family Balneatricaceae; genus Neptunomonas. The sequence goes on along the minus strand of JAWUYS010000124.1, from coordinate 7,946 downwards.
TGGGATAAATATACCCAGAGCCTCAGAAGGCTTTAGTGCGCTTGTTAATATTATATAGTTCGAAAATATTTTATGTCTGATGATAAAACATTGTTTCAGGGTGATACTGCTATGGCTGATATATTGATAGAGATTAAGCGGCTTCGCGCTGAAATTGATCAGCATAATTACCGTTACCATATACAAGATGAGCCCAGTATTCCTGATGCTGAGTATGACCGGCTATTTAAGCAGTTACAGACGTTAGAACAGACTCATCCAGAATTTATATCAGATAACTCACCGACTCAGCGCGTAGGTAGTGCGCCTATCAGCGGTTTTGAAGAAGTTCAGCACGAAATGTCGATGCTATCACTTGATAATGCTTTCTCTGAAGAGGATTTGCGTGACTTTGACCGCCGTGTACGTGAGCGCTTAGAGGGTGTGTCAGAGGTTCCTTATGCCTGTGAGCCCAAACTAGATGGTATCGCTGTTAGCTTGATGTATGAAAATGGCGAACTGGTTAGAGGTGCAACGCGTGGTGATGGCTCAACCGGTGAGAATATTACGCACAATGTCAGAACAATTCCTTCTATTCCTTTAAGGCTTATGGGTGAGGGTATCCCCGAGCGTCTTGAAGTACGCGGCGAAATTTATATGCCAAAAGCGGGCTTTAATGCGTTGAACGAACGCGCGTTGGCTAAAGGTGAAAAAGCATTCGTTAATCCTCGAAATGCGGCAGCAGGTAGCTTACGTCAATTGGACGCACGAATAACAGCCACGCGCCCATTAGAAATGTGTTGCTATGGTATTGGCGTCTTTTCTGGTGGTGTAATGCCAGATACTCATGTGGGTTCCATGCAACAACTTAACCGTTGGGGTTTTAAGATAAGTCGCTACTTAGAGTTGCTAGAAGGTGCTGATGGGTGTTTCGATTATTATCAACGCATGGCTGAATTGAGAAATAGCCTTCCTTATGAGATAGATGGTTTGGTATTTAAAGTAGATGAATACCAGTTACAAAAACATCTTGGATTTGTTTCAAGGTACCCGCGTTGGGCTATTGCGCATAAGTTTCCAGCACAAGAAGAGATAACTCAGGTTGAGAGTGTTGAGTTTCAAGTGGGCCGTACCGGCGCCATTACGCCAGTCGCTCGCTTAAAACCGGTCTTTGTTGGTGGTGTGACTGTTAGCAATGCGACTCTACATAATATGGATGAAATCGCACGCTTGGATTTGCACGTAAAGGACTGGGTTATCATCCATCGTGCAGGTGAAGTGATTCCTAAAGTTGTCAGGGTGGTTGCTGATAAGCGCCCAGCTGATGCCAAAGAGGTTTCTTTTCCGCAGAGTTGCCCTGTTTGTGGCTCAGATATAGAAAAAATTGAAGGTGAAGCAATTGCCCGCTGTAGTGGTGGCTTGAGCTGTTCAGCACAACGTAAAGAAGCTTTGCGTCATTATGCGTCTCGTAAAGCTATGAATATTGATGGACTTGGCGAGAAGCTGATTGATGCGTTGGTTGATAAGGACTTATTGAAATCTATTGCTGATATCTATCTCTTAAAGCATGACGATATTGCGGGGCTAGAACGGATGGGCCCTAAATCTGCAGATAATTTGTTAATTGCTATTGAGAAATCAAAATCAACAACGTTAGCTCGTTTTATCTATTCGTTAGGTATCCGTGAGGTGGGAGAGGCGACCGCACGAAATTTAGCCAACGTGTATGGTGATCTTGATGCAGTAATTGCCGCTAGTGAAGAGCAGTTATTGGCAGTGCCTGATGTGGGGGACGTAGTCGCGCATCATATCAGAACATTTTTTCAGCAAGCACATAATCTTGAGGTTGTCGCTGCCTTGAAAGAGGCCGGCGTTCATTGGCCTTTGCAAGAATCAATGCAGCTTGAAAATCAGCCTTTACTTAATAAAGTATACGTTTTGACGGGTACGCTAGAATTAATGAGCAGAGATGACGCTAAAGCAAAGTTGCAGCAATTAGGCGCTAAAGTGTCTGGAAGTGTCTCGAAAAAAACTGACTGTGTAGTCGCGGGGCCTGGAGCAGGTAGTAAGCTGGCGAAAGCTGAATCTTTAGAGGTTTTGGTGTTAGACGAAGAAGCCTTTGTGAGTTTGTTAGCGTCTTATGGAGTGGTTACATCATGATAGTACCAATAGAGTCAATCTCTGCTCAAGCTTTGGAAGGCTTGATAGAAGAGTTTGTGACGCGTGATGGTACGGACTATGGCTATGACGAAACGCCTCTTGCTTCGCGTGTAGAGCAAGTTAAGAAGAAGTTGAAAAATAAAGAAATTGTAGTGTTGTTTAATGAAGCTACAGATGAGGTGAACTTGGTGTTGAGTGAGCGCCTAAAAGGCTAAGCGCTGGAGCATCTGTATTTATTTTTAGATTAGAATCTTTATCTAGGTTTCTTGTGACCCCTTTATACTTTATGCCCAGCTTTCAATGTGTGATCCGCTGATTAATAAACGTAGAAGGTCTGAACGACAGACTATGCCAAGGAGTTGGTTGTTTTCATTAAAGACTGGCATCGCATTAATCTCATATTCTATGAAGCTAGATGAAATAACTGAAATGTCTGTTTCAGGCGATGCCGCAATTAACTGTCGAGTATAAAAGTTGGCAATGCTAACAGGTGAGTCTTTACCGTGTTCAATTATATCGATATGAGAAATGATACCAACAGGTTCATCGTCAGTATCAGTAACCATTAAATGGCTGACATGTAGCTCCTGCATTCGTGCCCATGCTGTTTTAAATGTTACTTCGCGAGCAATGGTATGAACGGGGTGGCTCATCACCTGAGCGGCTTTAAGCTTAGTGGCGGGAGCTTTCTGTTTTTCTGGGTTGAGTGCGCTGTAAGTGTTTGCTGGCTGCTCTTGTGGTCTTTTAGCAGACTCTTTGTCTAGAAAGTGAGTGAAATTCTCTCCGTCAGCATGTACTTGTTTTTCTATGCCAGCGCTGTCATGAAGACCTTTAGATGCAGCAGTGCTTTCAACGCCACGGGTAGGGAAAAGCGACTTCACTGGCGTTTCAATTCGGTTGCCGTGGTCAATTACTATTAACGACATAGATTGTTTCCCATAGATGACTACCTTATTTATATTAGCTTATAGCTGAGTATCGGCTGATATAGCAACTCCTTGATAGTGTTAGTTATCTACTTCTTTCCTTTAATGAGTGATTTGATGATGAAACGTGCTGGGTGCAGCGCTTGGCTTATCTCTCGTGGAATAGGGAGCGGTTCAGAGCATATGCTTGAAGCCAGATACTCTGCAATTAGCGGTGCAGTAATTAGCCCTTTTGAACCGTGTCCTACATTTATGTAAAGACCTTTATGTAATTCAGGAGGCGTGTTCTTAAACCTCCAGTTTTTATCGTCTCGTAACTTAGCATATTGCTCAAGGTAGGCTGAAGCGACCGGAGCTGGGCCTGCAATGGGTAAATAATCAGGTGTTGAGCAGCGGTAGCCGACTCTTCCGCTCCATTGGTCAGGAGCGGGGAGCTGGCTTGCAAAAGAGCTGGCGGCATTGGTTATCATATTTAAATTGCTATTGTGATCGGCTTCTCTTATCTGCGGAGATTGGTCGTGTAGGTCAAATGTTGCCCCGAAGGTGTAAAGGTTATTTAAGGGAGGTGATATATAACCTTCACCGCAAATAACTGTTTGTAATTCACTTTGAGAGTCGCCAATGTTACTAACAGAGACCTGTCCGCGGATCTTTTTAATAGGGAGGTGACTGAGCTGTTCAAACTCTTTTGCATGGGCCGCTGATGCCACGATGACAATATCGGCAGTATGTTGTTGATTGTTATGATCTTGAACTGTCCAGCGTCGATCGGCTGTCTGGGTGAGTGATGTGAGTGATGTGGAAAGTGTTAGCTTTATATTAGGGTGCTCAGTTAACTTTTCGCAAAAAGCTTTGGGTTGTACCCATCCTGCTCTTGGGAAAAACAATGCTTGATGTGCTATAGGTGTGCCGGCAATCTGCGAGGCTTCAGTAGCTGATTTAATAGAAACCACATCGCTTGAGTAGTCACCACTGGCTACTATAGCGTTTTGCTTACTGGATTCTTTTTCTGACATGGCGAGTTGCAATACGCCACACTGTGATGCTATTTGATTATCTAAACATTGATAGGTACTAAGAAGTCGCAGGGTGTACTCTAAGCCGCACAGGTGTAACTCTCCTCCTAACGTTGGCTTGGTCGGCAGTTTTGCATAAAGCGCTCCTTGTCGGTTTCCGGAGGCTTCTTGGCAAATATCATCACAGCGATCTATTAGCTGGACTTTAATGCCTCTTCGAGCGAGTGCTTCTGCCGTAGTGCAGCCTGCAAGCCCTGCTCCTATAATAATAACGCTACTTGGTTTCTTGATTTTAGGGAGTGTAAACCAAGGGAGCTTTGTCGGTGCAGTAGCTGCTTTTGGTTGAGTGATGGTTCCGGTGAGCATGTCTCGTTTTTTTCCAAATCCTGGCCTTTTTTTAATCTCAAAGCCTTCTTCAATAAGCCCTTTTCTAACAAAGCTGGCAGCGGCATAAGTGGCTAATGTTCCGTTACTTTTTGTAAGTCTAGCTACGTGAGAAAACAGTTCTTGGCTCCACATGGCAGGATTTTTTGCTGGAGAAAAACCGTCCAGATACCAAGCGTCAATCGCAGAGTCAATGCGCTGTAAGCTGGAGGTCGCATCTCCAATACAAAGGGTTAAATAAAAACGGCCTTTATCGAAAATAAAGCGATGCATACCCTGAATATAAGGTGGGTATTGTTCTAACAGTTGCTCAGCATAGTGTTGAAATTGAGGTTGTTCTGCGAGCGCTGTTTTTAAGTCATCATATGTCGGAGGGTGCAGTTCAGTAGAAATGAAATGCGCTCCATGTAGATGGTACGTACAGAGTTGATTTAATGTGTCGAGGGTGCAAAGTAAGTTTGAGCCGGTTCCAAATCCTGTTTCAGCTACGGTTAGCCCGCTAGCTAGCTCATCTTTGCAGCGTTCTGTTAATTTATTACCATCAATAAATACGTAGCGACTCTCAGCAATACCATCTGCAAGGCTGCAATAAAAATCACCGAATGATTCAGAAAGAGGGGCTCCTTCTGACCAAACAAGCCGGGCATGGTGTTGCTTCATGGATATCTACTCGTTATTTAAAAAGTGTATTGTAAGGTAAGAAAGAGTGGGGATCGAATATACCGATAGATGAGTGAATTAATGAGAGGAATTAAGGTGAATATTACCTGACTAACGGGAGATGATTGACAATAAGTCATCATTGTTTTTGAGTGGGTATCGCAACATAGTACAGGCCCATTTGCTGTGCTAAACTTGCCAGCTAGCTTATAAATTAAAAGAAGATTTCTAGCCTTATGTGAACTAATCTTTAAAGCTGTATGGCTGGTTTATTTCTTCTTTTGAATATTTTATCTCAATGAAAGAGTGGTTTGAAAAATAAAATCGCATCTTGGGTAAATATTAATTTAATGACATTTTGCTCTTTTTCGAGCTTTTTATTGAAAGGCATTTCGATGAACTTTACTACTCATGATACTCGTATAGCAATTCTTGGTTTAGGTTATGTTGGGCTTCCGTTGGCAGCCGAATTTGGTAAGCATTTACCGACGTTGGGTTTTGATATTAATAAAGCTCGTTTAGAAGAGTTGCAAGGCGGTTTTGATAGTACCTTAGAAGTTAGCAATGAAGAGCTTACACAAGCATCACTGCTAACTTATAGCTCTGAAATTGATGCACTAAAAAACTGTAATGTGTTCATTGTGACAGTACCCACTCCAATTAATGAACATAAACAACCTGATCTTACACCACTACTAAAAGCGAGTGCGGTGATTGGAAAGGCCTTGAAACAAGGTGATGTTGTAATTTATGAGTCTACTGTTTACCCAGGTGCTACTGAAGAGGAGTGCGTACCTGTTCTAGAGCGCGAATCCGGCCTTGTTTTTAATAAGGATTTTTATTGTGGATATAGCCCAGAACGAATTAACCCAGGTGATAAAGAGCACCGTGTTACCAGTATCCTAAAGGTTACCTCGGGTTCAACACCTGATGTTGCTGATTTTGTTGACAATCTATACCGCTCAATCATTACTGCTGGTACTTATAAAGCAAGCTCTATCAAAGTTGCTGAAGCAGCCAAGGTTATTGAGAACACCCAGCGTGATGTCAATATTGGTTTGATAAACGAGTTGGCTGTTATTTTTAATAAGCTAGATATCGACACGGAAGAAGTACTTAAAGCAGCAGGAACTAAGTGGAATTTTCTACCTTTTCGTCCGGGGTTGGTCGGTGGTCACTGCATAGGTGTAGATCCTTACTACCTGACTCATAAAGCACAATCTGTTGGCTATCATCCAGAGATTATTCTGGCTGGGCGACGTTTAAACGATGGTATGGGTGCTTATGTTGTTAGCCAACTTGTTAAATCTATGCTGAAGAAGAGAATTCAGGTGGATGGTGCTCGAGTACTGGTGTTAGGTCTTACTTTTAAAGAAGATTGCCCTGACCTGAGAAATACAAAAGTAGTTGATATCGTGGGTGAACTTTCAGATTACGGTATTAATGTAGATTGCTATGATCCATGGATTAATGCTGCTGATGCCGAGCATGAATACAATATTACACCCGTATCAGTACCTGATCAGGGTGCTTATGATGCAGTAATTATTGCAGTAGCTCATAAACAGTTTAAAGAGATGGGTGCAGAAGGTATTCGTGCATTCGGTAAGCCTGAACATGTACTCTACGATCTAAAATATATCATACCAGCTGACGCTGCTGATCTTCGTCTTTAAGGAAAGAAAATGACTCGTTACGACCAGATTAAAACAGAACTGTTGGCAAGCCCTAAAACGTGGTTAGTAACAGGCGTAGCTGGCTTTATTGGCTCGAATTTATTAGAAACATTACTGAAATTGAATCAGCGTGTAGTTGGCCTGGATAATTTCTCTACAGGGTTTCAACATAACCTAGACGAGGTGAAATCTCAGGTGACCGCTCAGCAATGGGCTGGCTTTCAATTTATAGAGGGTGATATTCGCCAACTTAAAGATTGTCATACTGCCTGTGCAGGTGTGGATTACGTATTACATCAAGCTGCATTGGGGTCTGTACCTCGCTCAATTGATGATCCTATAGCGACTAATGAAACAAATATTAGTGGTTTTTTAAATATGCTGGTGGCTGCGCGCGACGCAAAAGTTACAAGCTTTACTTATGCAGCAAGTAGTTCTACTTATGGTGATCATCCTGCGTTACCTAAGATAGAAGAAAATATAGGAAATCCACTATCTCCATATGCCGTAACAAAATATGTTAATGAGTTGTATGCCGATGTTTTTTCTCGTACCTATGGTTTTAACACAATAGGGCTACGTTATTTTAATGTTTTTGGTAAACGTCAGAACCCAAATGGTGCTTATGCTGCAGTTATACCTAAATGGGCTGATTCCATGATTAGCGGTGAAGAAATTTTCATTAATGGTGATGGTGAAACGAGTAGGGATTTTTGTTATATCGAAAATGCTGTCCAGGCAAATTTGTTGGCGTCGATGGCTGATGAAAATGTTAAGAATGAGGTGTATAACGTTGCTGTTGGCGATAGAACAACACTTAATGAATTGTTCGATGAGCTTAAAAATGCACTCGAAAAGAACAGTGTTGTGTACCAAGTAGATCGAATTTATCGTGACTTCAGAGTTGGTGATGTAAAACATTCTCAAGCTGATATAAGCAAGGCAGCTGAGAAAATTGGATATTCTCCCAAATACCGTATATCAGAAGGGATTGAAACAGCGATGCCTTGGTATATAGCTAATAGATAAATATGACCATTTTTTGTTAAATTATTAGGTTGTTTAGTAGATAAACGCCCTTTTGTTTTTTTTGATAGTTAGTCCCATAGGGTAGGGTCTATTGAGTAGTATTTTATCAAGTAGGG
>JAWUYS010000123.1:0-31598 GCA_034110685.1 Neptunomonas sp. | reverse complement strand
CACAGCCACAGCCAAAATACAGGGCGGCTATTATAAAGGAAATCTATCTTGCAAGCGCCGTTTTTTGTTAAGGAAGTGTAGCTTGGCGTATTTTATAAAAGTTGACTTGCCATTATGAGATTGAATCATCTTTGGAGTGTTTCTTATCAGGGAAGTTTTTGTGAAACAGTGCAAGGTTTAGTGATTATTATGCTTTGATGTAGCTCTTGTCTTGGTCTTATTTTGTATAAGGTTAAGTAGTTTCGTTTTTTTATGCATCCATTCGTTATAACTCCGTCAATAGATTGCTCCAGCCTGCTTCAGCGTAACGCTTACAAGGTGTTAGTCGGTTTCTTTGTGGAAAATAATACTTAAAACATAGATTATTTAGTTCCTTTTATTTTGTTTTATGAGACTTTTTGTTTCTTTATTTGAGTTTTGTGTTTGTTGTTTTGTGATTTCGTAGTCTATTCTCAAAGCTGTATTTTCCGGGAGGCTGTTTGATGAGTGCTAAAGCAAAGTTGCTAATCTATGTTGGTATGTTGTTCGCTTTGGCGATAGTAAGCATATCTGTTGTCGGGTTTTATCACTTTAAAACAGCATCGGTTCATAACTATGAACAGAAGTTGCAGAACCAGTCGTTTTTGATTTCTAGGGCGATTGGCGAAAAGATGAATCGTATGTTTGATGCGCTAGAGCTAACCGCAGATGAAGTAGAAATCAGCACGTCAGGAGAAGTAACTGTAGAAGTGCTGTTACCGCAGTTGAGCTCACTTAAAAGCCAATTCAAAGTACTGAATGCCTATGTTGGTTTGCGGGATGGGCGGACCTATGCAATCAATAAGAATGGCTTAATTCCTAATTTTAATGCTAAGAAAAAACAACGCGAGTGGTATTTACGAGCATTGGCTGGTGAGAGAAAAATTATTACGACGCCTTATAAAAGTGCTTCGGGCAACTTAGTTATGGCAGTTGCGGTGCCTATCACACGTAATGGTTCTATAGTGGGCGTCTTATCTATCAATTTATCGCTGAATACAATCACTGATTTTATTGAAAGCTTGGATGAGAATAATCAGTTGTTTGTGAGTAGGGCTGATGGGTTTATTTTGGCAGCAAAATATCCCGATTATATAGGTGCTAATTTGTATGAGCAGCGCCCAAGTTATCAACCTTTTAAAGATTCGCAGGGCAGCGAGCATAGTTATGTATTCGAGGGTAAGGAGTATTTTGTGGTGTCTTCGCAGGTGGCCGAATTCGGCTGGACTGTTTGGGCGTGGGAGTCATGGGATCAAATTTTATTGGCTTCGAACAAAAATCTTATGTTGGCTAGCATACTTGCGTTGATCTTTATCTGTTTATCTTTGGCTGTTGTTTATTACTTTATACATCGCTTGATGTACCTTCCTATTGGAGGTGAACCGCGGGTTATTGAGGCATTAGTGCGCAGAGTTGCCAAAGGTGATTTGAGTGATGTTTCTGAGGCTAAGGGGAATGAGACAGGTGTCTATGCTCAGGTGTTGGCAATGATTACTAATCTTCGGCATACAGTATCGACCATTAATAACACTACGGCACAATTGAATGACTCTTCTCAAGAAATGATGTTATCTGCTGGCCAAGTAAATCATAGCTCCCGTTCACAAATGGAGCAGTTAGAACAAACTGCTGCTGCTATGAATGAGATGACAATGACGGTGGATGATGTAACCCGCAGTGCTCAAAATGCTGCTGATTCTGCGAGTCAGGCTCAGGTTTCTGCCACTAATGGCAGTGAAATAGTGGGTGAGATGAATGGCAATATTGCTCAGTTGGTTACCGGTATTACGAATGTACAAGAAGTTATTCTTCAGCTGGATAGTGAAACTAACCGCGTCGGCAGTATTCTTGATGTGATTAACAGTATTTCTGAACAAACTAACCTACTGGCTTTGAATGCTGCTATTGAGGCAGCACGAGCCGGTGATGCTGGTCGGGGTTTTGCTGTAGTTGCAGATGAAATTCGTGGTTTAGCTAACAAAACCAAAACAAGCACCAGTGAAATTCAAAATATGATCGATAACCTTCAGTCAGCAGCAATGAATGCGGTGAAGCTTATGGAGCAAAATGCATCAGCTGCAGAGATTACTGGCGCTAAATCCTCAGAAGCAAATCAGGCGCTTTCGGTAATAGGCGCTGAAGCAGTTACTATTCAGGATATGAACAGCCATATCGCCACCGCTGCGAAAGAGCAATCTGCTGTTGCAGAAACGATTAACGTCAGCATTGTTGAAATACATGACCTGGCAAAAAATACGTTTGATAGATCTGAACAGAATAAGCAATTAGCACAAGGATTGGCAGGTATTGCGCGGGATCTCAATAACTCGATTGATACTTTTAAGGTCTAACTGCTTTAAGGTTTTGTCCCGCTCTAATGATGTATTGTGTCTACTTAGATGCTTATTACTCGTAGTAAACGGGGCGAAACTTGTAGTTAAATGAGCTTAATATATAGCTAAACGGCTCTTTCCTTGAACTAAGTCTTAAAGTCTAACTCAAGGCTTAGCAGTGACTACATAATTGTGTATTAATTAATTTTATAATTTCTGCTTTATATAATGTTCTTGTTTAGTCGTAGAGTAACTAGGTTTTGCTGACGCTACTTATGGGCAAATCCTTGTCAATCGCTATCAGTTAACATCTAATAACGACAATGAGCCGATACGAATGATTGCTTCTTTAAGAGCCTTCAACCTCGTTAGTTGATCTCTATACTTGGTGTGGCTGTGTAATATGACCGACGCCGTCAGTTCTTATTACCGGGTTGGAATAAATTTATGCATGGTCTACTCAGGTTATAAGGATTATATGAGCAATCAAAACTACCTCGATAAAGTTTATTGTGGCCAAGTGGCGCAGCATTATGGCCTTGAAACTGCGATTGATAAATCAGCAGTTAACACAGACCTTTACCTCTCTATTACAGGGCTTGAAAGTGATCAATGTGCCGATCAGCGCCATCATGGTGGGCTCGAGCGGGCGCTGCATCAGTACCCTTTAGAGCACTATGCCTACTGGCAAAATAAATATGGTGTCGATAATAAATGGCAAGCTCCAGGCATGGGCGAAAACCTTAGTGTAGAGGGTATGACAGAGGATACCGTTTGCTTGGGAGATCGTTATCGATGGGGGGAGGCGATCATTGAAGTGAGCCAGCCTCGCTCACCCTGTTTTAAGCTCAATAAGCGTTGGGGTATTGATAACTTCTCTGTTGATATGCAGGAGCTAAGCCTTTGCGGTTGGCTGTATCGAGTTATTCAGCCAGGAGTTGTGGGCAAGCAGCATCCACTAGTGTTGGTGGCGCGAGAACCTAACGCAATGACAATACGCGAAGTGTGTGAGGTTTTTTTCGGCGATCCATTGAATAAAGATGAGCTGTTAAAATTAAAACTGCAATGCAAACTATCCGCGAGTTGGACGGATAAGGTAATACAACGTCTTGAAAATAATGAAGTAGAGAACTGGAGTTTCAGGTTGCTGGGGCGTGCAGAAACGAAAGCGAAAGTGCCAACCTGAGTGATATACTCAAGCCGCAAGGCTGAGGGTTAATTATTTTAGATTAATCGAAGAGTTTCGATTTATGTTTATAAAAATAGAAGAGTAAAAATGAAAAAAGCGATTATATTTGTTTTCTTATTTGTTGTTAGTTTATCCCCATTACATGCCAGTACTGACTTGTTGGTCACGAAGAAGGCCTTTATGGATATTTCCATTGGCGGCGAGCCTAAGGGACGCATTGTTATTGGTTTGTTTGGTGATGCGGTACCTAAAACCGTTGATAACTTTTCTGCCTTGTCTACTCATGAAAAGGGGTTTGGCTATAAAGGCTCCAAGTTTCATCGAGTTATTTCTGGGTTTATGATGCAAGGTGGTGATTTTACCAACGGTAATGGAACCGGTGGAAAGTCGATTTATGGCGATAAATTTCCCGACGAGAACTTTAAGTTGAAGCATCTTGGCGCTGGGTGGTTATCTATGGCCAATTCAGGCCCAGACACAAACGGGTCGCAATTTTTTATCACGTTTGCTAAAACTCCTTGGTTAGATGGGCGGCACACAGTTTTTGGAAAAGTTATAGAGGGCATGGACGTGCTAGAAACGGTTGAAAAATTAAAAACCGATAGAAGTAATGTGCCTCAACAGGAAGTGAGAATTACTGACAGCGGTACGTTACCTGTAGAAAAACCGTTTACAGTAGCTGAGTAATTTAAACCTTTATATGTCATCACATGTTCCTGTCAGTTGTGAGTGTAGTATCGACAGGAACAATATTAATACCAAAAGAATAGATGGGTGCTGATTTTGAATAATTCACATTACTTTTACCGTACAGCAATTTATACCCGAAAAAATGATGAAGTTGGTTTGGTTGATATTGAACAGCCCGATAATGTCACCCCCTTAGATGAATGGTTAGGTCTTGTTGTTTCATTAGCAGATGGAGCGCACTCAATTCAGGAGTTGCTTGATTATGTAAGCAGTCGTTACTCTTCCGCCCCTGTTAACCTTGAAGAGACGGTGCATTCGGTGATTGAGAGACTACAAGAGGGTAATCTTATTAAGTTAAGTGAAAGCCCTGTTACTCTGCCTTATTATCTGGCCGAGCCTCTTGAGCTACTCGATATAGAGAAAGCACGAAAGCTAATAGCAGAAGATGGATACACTCTTCACTAGAAGATTGTCTGCACGTGCTTAACACTCACTTTCTGGTGTGAGAGTTCGTTGTAGATGTTTAGTTAGCTTTGCTGTCTGAAATAAGGATGTTTATGCAAAAGTTGGTTAACCTGCTGAGGGCGAGTGCTTCAGGGAAGGTTGTATTGCTTTTATGGGTAGCCACAATGGCTACCTTTTCAGTTATGTGGTTTTATTCACTCCCAGCAGTTGAGCACTTTGTACCCGAAAAAGCTTTATTTGATCTATCGTTTACAGGGTATTCGTATGAGTACACCGTTTCGTTACTGGAAGGGCTAGGAGTGCAGGGACGAGATGCTTATCTATATCTGCAATTGCCTGTGGATTTTGTTTTCCCAGGGCTTTTGGCAATATCCAGTGCGTTGCTTCTTGCGTGGGTTTTTGGCAAAGGCTATGCACCTAATTCTAAAATATTTTACTTTACGGTTACTCCGTTTTTAGGTGGCTTTTTTGATTACCTAGAAAATATAGGTATTGTGCAAATGATTAGCACATACCCTCGCCTATCTCATGAACTTGTTAATGCTTCTAGTGCTTTTACTCAGCTAAAAACATGGTTTACTGTGCTGGCTTTTCTGCTTCTGTTGATCGGTATTTTCAGGGCTGTTAGAAATTACTCAGCAATTACCCGCGCTTAAAATCAAGTCTTATAAGGTTTGTGACTGTTTCATCTTCTAATAAGGTTGGGATACTTTCTGCTCTAGTGAGGCTTAATTATATTGACAATTATCTCAATTGCACTAGCATACTAGTACATGAATACAGATAAACAACATACTCTTGAGTTAATGGAGCATCTGCTGGTATTAAAAACACCAGATGAGATGGAGCATGCACTGCGCGCTTTACTCACTCCCGCTGAATTTAGTGAAGTGACTAAGCGTTTACAGATTTTTAAGATGTTGAGGCAAGGTGTGCCGCAACGCCAAATTGCTGAAACGCTGGGTGTGGGTATTGCGACTGTGACACGTGGCTCACGTGCGCTCAAAGCTGAATAAGAGTGAATAAGGTTAAATACAATGACTTCTCGTAAACCTGATCGTATTGATCTGTCTAGAAAACCGCATTATGTAACGATTGCTTCTGACTGTGATTTTTTTGATCTATTTAAGAAAATAGAAAAGCAGTTTGAAACCTGTTTTATGTTGGAATCGTTAGGTGAAGATAGCTTTATCTCGCGCCATTCGATTATTGGTTTTGATCCTGAAAAAATTATCTGGGCAGAAGAAAAAACACTTTTTATTCAGGAACGTGATGGCCAGTGCGCACAGTACCAAAGTGATAATCCGTATTATTTGCTACGTGAACTCGTGCCACAAAATGTTATTTCTCGAAAGTACGCCGGTGGTTTAACCGGTTATATCGGTTATGACAGCATGAATTACTTTGAGCCAACGCTTAACTTGCAGCGTAGTGATATGTTCGAGGCGTTCAAGTTTGGTCTTTATAAAGATGGCTTGATACTCGATAAGATGACCGGTGAAGTGATCTATTTTTATTATACGGATAGCCGCCTAGATTTAGTTGAGTCATTGATTGCACAAGAATATGTAGGTAACGGCGAGCTGGAAATCACTCCAATGGGTGAGACGATGACGCAAGCTGAGCATGCCTCAGCAGTCATGAAAGTTAAGCAGGATATTATTGACGGTAAAATTTTCCAGACAGAAGTTGGTTTTAAGAAACGTTTTAAGCTGGAAGGTGACACCATCAATATTTATGAGCAGTTGCGTGAAGTGAATCCATCACCGCAAATGTATTACGTTAAGTTTGGTGAACAAAAGTTGATCGGTGCTAGCCCTGAGTTGCTATTTCGTTTGCGTCAGGGAGAGATGGAAACCTTCCCGCTGGCGGGCACAGCCAAGCGTGGAGCAACTGAAGATGAAGATCGCGCATTAGCACGTGTCTTATTAAACGATCCAAAAGAAATTGCAGAGCACAATATGATTGTGGATCTGCACCGTAATGATATCGGCCGTGTAGCGCAGTTTGGTACCGTGAAAGTGCGTAGCTTGATGGATATTAAGCGCTTTAGCCATGTGCAGCATATTTCAAGTGAGATTGTTGGCATCATCGCTGAAGAACACGATATGTTCTCTGCGCTGGCTAGTAATTTTCCTGCAGGTACGTTAACTGGTGCACCAAAAATTGAAGCGATGAAAGTGATCGACGATCTTGAGTCAGATGGTCGTGGCCCCTACGGTGGCGCCGTCGGACACTTTTCCTTTAATGGTGATTGTGCTTTTGCGATTCCGATTCGTACAGTGTTTGCTAATGGTGAGAACGCTTACGTACAAACCTGCGGTGGAAATGTTTACGACTCCAACCCTGAAGATGAATATGAAGAGATTCGTCGTAAATTTGCCGGTACTAAAAAAGTCTTAGATCAGTTTATCAAGGAGGAGGCGTGAACATGAAAGTTTATATTATCGATAATTATGACTCCTTTACGTATAACCTTTACCAGTTTATTGGCGAGATTCTGACCTCTGAAAAAGCCAAAGGTGTGCTGGAAAATTTTGAGATTGTTGTTAAGCGTAATGATCAGATCACGTTAGCAGAGATCCAAGCGGCTAACCCGGATCGTATCATTATCTCGCCTGGCCCGGGTTCGCCTGATGATGAACACTATTTTGGTGTCTGTGCTCAGGTGATATCGCAGTTCGGTAAAACCACGCCTTTACTCGGTGTGTGTTTAGGGATGCAGGGAATTGTGCATCAGTTTGGTGGCAAGGTAGTGAAAGCGCATGTGCCGATGCACGGTAAAATCAGCCCGATTACGCATAATGGAAAAGGCATATTTCGCGGTATTCCTGACCAGCTTGAGGTGATGCGTTATCACTCTTTGATGGCTGAAGCTGAGAGCTTTCCTGAGTGCTTGGAATTGACCTCTATTGTGGGGGATTTAACGGCAGGTGAGTTTGATGATTATACAAAAATTCACCAAGGAGGAGAGTTTGAAGTAATGGCAGTACGTCATCGCGAATATCCTATTACGGGTATTCAGTTCCATCCTGAGTCCTTTGCCACCGAGGGCGGTAAAGAACTGATCAGGAACTTTCTTTTTGCCGACGAGTAAAGCAAATTACTATCAGCAATAAGCTGAACAGCAATACAGGAGTGACACCGTATTTTTGATAGGGTGTTGCTCCACTTCTTTTTTCAACGCTTCCTGTTAACACCGCTTGCTGATAAGGCGGTGCTTGTGCCGCTATATTGCCATAAGGGTCGACTATCGCTGTTAACCCGTTGTTTGTACTCCTAACTAACCATCGGCCGTTTTCCAATGCACGCATTCGTGCTATCTGCATATGTTGAGCAGGCGCTAAGGAGTGGCTGAACCATGTGTCGTTGGAAACCGTGAGAATCCAATCACTGTCTGTGGATAGCTTTCTGACGAGTTCTGGGTAGGCGATTTCATAACAGATGGCAGCAGCAATTTTGCTTGAGCCAAGTTTGAGTGTTGTTTGTTGCTGTGCGGGCAAACTAAAGCTCGACATAGGTAAATTGAAAAACTCGATTAAGCCGCGTAAATAATTTTCCACTGGCACATACTCACCAAAAGGAACCAGTCGCTGCTTGTGATAAATATCTGTTTTCCCCGTCAATAGTGCCAGACTGTTATGGGCTCGGTAGCCGTCAGGATGTTCAGTGTCCCTTTCTATGGAAGGTAATCCACTGATAAGTGAGCGGTTATCTTTCTCTAGTTGAGCTAGCAGTTTATGCAGGTAAGGCTTGGCTGATGAAAGTAGAGCGGGAATGGCTGTTTCGGGCCAAATGACCAGTGATGCATGGGTTTCTTTAAGTGTCATCTGGCTATAGGTATTAAGGAGTTCAGGCAGATAATTCTTGTTCCATTTAATCTGCTGGGGGATGTTGGCTTGTACTATATCTATCTCTTGAATTTGCCCGCTTGCTAGCGTCCAGTCCTTGGGCAGAAAAAAGCCTAAGCAGGGTAGAGTGATAATAACGGCGAGCGCAGTGCGTTGCGAAGCGTTCCGTGTTGTTAGCAGTGATATTGTGGCGATAGATAAACACAGTACAGCGAGTGATAGAAGCCAAACGCCGCCGATAGGAGCCCAAAATTTGAACGGTGAATCTATCAGTGCATAGCCTAAATACAGCCATGGAAAACCGGTAAGAAACCAGCTGCGGCACCATTCAAAAATAACCCATAAGCCAATAAAACCGGCACCGGATAGTGCGGATTTTGATAGCCACTTTGCATAGCACCAGCCTTGCAGAGCAAACGTAAGCGCCAGTCCCATTGCAAATGCCAGCGTCATTAATGAAGCAAGCCATATCGGGGCATTGCCGTAGATATGAATGCTGACATACACCCAAGAGACGCCTGTGCCGAAAAAGCCAGTCCCAAAGCACCAGCTTACCCATGCCGATTGTTTTGGTGTGAGGTTTTTCAGCAGTAGGAATAAGACTCCTGGGGTGATAAGAATCAACCCCCAAAAATCAAAAGGCGAAAATGCCAATGGTGTGAGCGCGCCGCAGACCAGAGCAGTCAGAGCGCGATATTTTGTGAAAGACTTTTGCATGCTTAGTGACACTTTATTATTTGCGTATTACTTGTAGAAGTCGAATACGCCGGTTGTCTGAAGACAATACCTTGAAGGTGAAATCTTGTATTGAGACCTCTTCATCTTTACGCGGTAGGTGGCCAAAGCGGTGTGTGACAATGCCGCCAATGGTATCGAACTCATCATCAGGAAAGCTGGTGTTGAAGTATTCGTTGAAGTCTTCGATTTCCGTTAAGGCTTTAACAATATAAGCGTTGTCGTCAAATAGGCGGATATTGCCTTCATCCTCGTCAACATCGTGCTCGTCTTCAATTTCACCAACAATCTGCTCTAGAACATCTTCAATGGTTACTAGGCCTGCTATACCGCCATATTCATCAATCACAATTGCCATGTGGTTGCGGTTGGCACGAAACTCTTTCAGCAGAATGTTAAGGCGCTTGCTTTCAGGAATGAAAGTTGCTTTACGTAGCTTGTTGTAAATATCGAACTCTTCTTGGCCGTCATCAATAATTAAAGGCAAAAGATCTTTTGCTAATAATACGCCGATAACTTCATCAGGAGATTCGCCGATAACGGGAAAGCGGGAATGGGCACTGGAAATAATAAGAGGAAGAAATTCTTTGGGTGTTTGTTCTGCATCTACCACAACCATTTGAGAGCGTGGGATCATAACATCTCGAACTTGCATCTCGGCAACTTGAATTGCGCCTTCAATGATGCTGAGGGCCTCTTGGTCCAGTACACTCTCTTCTGCTGCGTCACGTAAAATGGTTAGTACTTCATCACGTGTTTTGGGCTCATCAGAGAATGCCTGGGCAAAACGCCCGAACCAACTTCGTGGTTGTCCCGATCGATCTTCACTCATAACTAATTTCTCACACTCCTTGCTGATAAGGGTCAGGTATATTGAGGGATGCTAACAATGCTACTTCCAGTGTTTCCATCTGTTCGGCATCGCTGTCATTTATATGGTCATAACCAATAAGATGCAAGGTTCCATGTATGACCATGTGTGCCCAATGGTTGCGTACAGGTTTATTCTGCTCTTGAGCTTCTTTGGTAACGATATCGGCACAAATGGCAAGGTCACCTAGCAAATCCATAGGAATGTCTTTAGGGCCTTCAAAGGGAAAAGAGAGCACATTGGTGGGTGCATCTTTACCGCGATAGTCGTTATTAAGCTGTTGGCTTTCAGTCGGTTCTACTAAGCGGATGCAGATCTCGCCGCGTGATTTTCTATCGGTCAGCGCTAAGCTAACCCAGCGTTGAAAATCTTCATCAGAAGGTAGCTCTAAGCTGGTGTTGCTTACTTCTCTTTGGATATCAACATCGTAGCTCATGGTGTGCTGCCTTTACTTTGTTCTTGCTCTACATCAAACCGCTCATAAGCTTCAACAATATGTTGAACCAGTGGGTGGCGTACTACATCTTTAGATGAGAAGTGTGTGAAACCAATATCTTTTACACCGTTTAATACATGGATCGCATGTTTTAGGCCTGAAGGTGTGCCTTTAGGTAAATCGACCTGAGTAATATCGCCGGTGATAACTGCGGTTGTACCAAAGCCAATACGTGTGAGAAACATCTTCATCTGCTCACGTGTGGTATTTTGGCTTTCATCCAAAATGACAAATGCGCCATTTAATGTACGGCCACGCATGTATGCCAGTGGTGCAACTTCTATAATGTTGCGTTCAAGCAGTTTGTCGACTTTTTCAAAGCCGAGCATTTCATAGAGTGCGTCGTAAAGAGGGCGTAGGTAAGGGTCAACCTTTTGCGATAAATCACCCGGTAAAAAGCCGAGTTTTTCGCCTGCTTCAACGGCAGGGCGCACGAGTAGAATGCGCTCGATCTCTTCTTGTTCTAATGCTTGTACCGCGCAGGCAACCGCTAAGTACGTTTTTCCGGTTCCCGCAGGGCCAATACCAAAATTGATATCGTGTTGCAAAATAGAACGTAGATAGTTTTGCTGATTAGGGCCGCGCGGTCTTATGAGTGCTTTACGCGTGCGAATGCTGATATCGCCTTTTGGCTGCTTGTTGCCATTGCTAGCGCGCTGCTCAATGCCTGACTGCTGAAGTAACAAATGAATCAGCTCAGGCGTGATATCAGTTCCATCGATTGAATCTTGATAAAGTTGTTTGATCATCTCGCCAGCGAGTTGTGCTTGCTGGCTCTTTCCAGATACTTGGAACTCATTACTACGGTTATGAATTGCGACATCTAGACGTGATTCTAATAGTTTCAAATGTTCATTAAGTTTGCCACATAGATTGGCAAGGGCGTCTGCATGAAAAGGCGCCAGTAAAAATTTAACTTCTTTAATTGTGTGTGTGGTCATACTGGCGTTTTTCAATCCGCAATAGGTTTAGTCGAGCTCTGAGCTGACGAGCTCACCAAGCAAGGAATTCTGATAAGCATCAAGGATGCGCACATCCGCAAAGTGGCCTATCAGGTTTGGATTATCGCATTTAAAATTGACGACACGGTTGTTTTCAGTGCGCCCTGATAAAAGCCCAGGATCTTTTCTGGAATAACGGTTAACCAGAATACGCTGGGTTGAACCAATCATGCGACGGCTGATCTGCATTGTTTGCTGGATGATGCGTGTTTGCAAAATCTGTAGATGTTCTTTTTTGGTTTCTTCTGACACGGTATCTGGCAAATCAGATGCCGGTGTTCCTGGGCGTCGGCTATAGATGAAGCTGAATGAGTTATCAAAGCCTATCTCTTGGATTAGGTTCATCGTAGCTTCAAAGTCTGCTTCGGTTTCACCAGGAAATCCGATGATGAAATCAGAGGACATGGTTAACTCAGGGCGCACTTTCATCAGGCGACGAATTTTTGATTTGTACTCTAATACCGTATGGCCTCGTTTCATGGCCATCAGAATACGGTCAGAACCGGACTGCACAGGTAAGTGAAGGTGGTTAACCAATTCAGGTACGTCAGCAAAAGCTTGAATTAAATTATCCGTAAACTCTACGGGGTGTGAAGTAGTGAAACGGATGCGATCTATTCCGTCAACTGCAGCAACATTACGAATCAGCTCAGCTAAATCTGCGGTATCGCCATCATGTGTATCACCACGGTAGGCATTTACGTTCTGCCCTAATAGGTTTACTTCTCTGACACCTTGTTCAGCTAACTCAACACATTCGGTGATAACGTCGTCTATTGGGCGGCTCACTTCTTCTCCGCGTGTGTAGGGAACTACGCAGAATGAGCAATATTTGCTGCAACCTTCCATTACAGAGACAAAGGCTTCAGCACCTTCGGCTTTGGGTGCGGGTAAAACGTCGAACTTTTCAATCTCAGGGAAGCTGATATCAACGATACCTTTTTTACCCTGATTACTTAGATCGATCATTTCAGGCAGGCGATGTAATGTTTGTGGGCCGAAAATCATATCAACATAAGGCGCGCGTTTGAGGATGTTTTCACCTTCTTGGCTTGCCACACAACCGCCTACACCGATAATAAGGTCTGGGCGTTGGTTCTTCAGTTTGCGCCAGCGGCCTAACTGATGAAAAACCTTCTCTTGTGCTTTTTCCCTAATAGAACAAGTATTTAATAACAGGACATCGGCATCGTCCGGGCTATCGGTTAACTCCAACTCGTGACTTTCGCCAAGTAGATCTGACATGCGGGCAGAATCATACTCGTTCATTTGACAGCCATGAGTTTTAATAAATAGCTTTTTCGCCATTACACACCTTGTTCTATCGTTTGCAAAAAGACCGGTCATTGTACTGGATAGAGGGGCGTTTTAATAGGTATTGCGGTGTCTGTTAATCGCGAGGTAAATACAGATTGAAAACGCTTAGCTCAACAAGTGTTGGGCGAGTAAAAATGTAAGTTTAGGCGTTAATGTGATGGGTAAGTACGGTAGGAAAACTTGCTTCAGGGGCTTTCTTCGGTGTTACAACCGTTTTTAGAAAGCGCCCTGAAGAGTTTGTTATTTATCGAACACAGGATCCGCTAGTAAGTTTCGTTAGCCTGTCACCTTGTGCGATTTCAACGCTGCCATCACTAAATATAATTTCTACATGGTCAACATCGATGCAATCGATTTTTGATCGGCTCCACGTGTTTTTCCATGAGTTACCTTTACTGTATTCGCCGGGGTGAACGGGGCCGGCCACACGTAAGTAGGCGCTATGATCACGGCTTTTGCGAGCGCGTACAATATTGCCTTCTTTGTCATAAGCGGTGGCACGAAACAGTATGTATTGATACGTGCCGGATGAGGAGTTAGTGAAGTGAATATTAGCACCTACTGAGCCGCGCTTTTTCTTTTGGACAGGTTCAGCAAGTTCAAGTGTGATCAAGGGTTCTGGCACGTAAACAGGTACGGGTTCTGGTACCTTGACTATCTCTTTCTCAGTGCTACAAGCGACCAATAAGACGAGCGTAATAAGAATGAATGATCGTTTGATGAGCTGCATTGATAAGTCCTGTGACGATAGCTGATGGCAAGATTAGAGCAGTAGACACTCATTATTCTGGTGTGTTCCCTTTTATACACCAGTTAGCTTAAGGGTAGCTTATTAATTTTTTTTGACTACCCATAGTTTAGCTTAAAGAAAGTAGTGTTTTTGATGGTCGCCCGGGGATCTCTCTTGCAAGCTTAGGAACAAGGTAGCCAGGAAGCTCGGCTTGTAACTCCTTCATTAAAGCAATAGCGTCACTATCACTGATATCAAAGTGAGCAGCGCCGTGTACGGGGTCGAGTACAAAGAGATAATAAGGTAGGACGCCGCACGTAAAGAGTGTTTCACTGAGGCTCTTCAAACAGTCAACCGAATCATTAATGCCTTTTAAGAGAACGGATTGATTTAGCACGGTTACCTTGGCTGCTTGTAATTTGGCAATGCTGTCCGCTACCTGAGCGTCTACCTCGTTGGCATGATTGATATGCAAAACACAGACAGTCTTAAGACGAGAAGATGCCAGTGTTTGGCAGAGAGCATCGGTGACACGTTGAGGAATGACCACGGGAAGACGGCTATGAATTCTGAGCCGTTTTATATGCGTGATAGCTTCAAGATCACGAACCATGCTACTTAAGCGTTTATCTGGTGTAGCTAACGGGTCGCCACCAGAAAAAATAACTTCAGTAATGTCTTGGTTGTTTTGCAAGTACAGCAACACTTGTTGCCACTGCTGGCTACCTAACTGGTTCTCTTGGTAAGGAAAGTGTCGCCGAAAGCAATAACGACAATTAATGGCACAAGCACCGCTAAGAATAAGAAGCACTCGGCCTTTATATTTATGTATTAATCCAGGAGTTGGGTTGGTTTCGAGCTCTTCTAAAGGGTCATTCGAATAGCCAGGGTAGCGTTCCATTTCTGCTGATTGAGGGAGTACTTGCAGCAGTAGTGGATCGTTGGGATTACCTTTTTCAATACGATTTAAGTAAGGTTCTGGAACTCGGATAGCAAAATCTTTCGCTGCTTGGCTGCATGCGGGTAGTGATTCTGAGTCTAATTCAACTTTATCTAATAGTTCATCAAGGTTACAAATAGACTGTCGTAGCAGGGTTTGCCAGTCGGTTTCGAAGAAAATAGGTGTAATATGGTTCATGATGACTGGGGCCTAAGACAATTCAATTTTGCTCGCATTCTCCTTTCAAGTAGAATAGGTGTCAATTTTGGTGTGAAAACCTTTTTAGCTCGACTATTTTTTAGTGCATTTTCAGTGCAATTATTCTAGCTTAACTATTAATTCGAGAAGTAATTAGAGAAAATTATGGGATATTCCGCGAACCAGTTAAAAAACGGCCTTAAAGTTATGCTTGAAGGCGATCCATGTGCGATGCAGGATGTAGAATTTGTAAAACCGGGTAAAGGCCAAGCATTTACTCGTGTAAAAATGCGTAATTTGCTAACCGGTCGTGTTTGGGAACGTACTTTTAAATCTAACGAAAGCGTTGAAGGCGCAGACGTTATGGACCGCGATATGGAATATCTCTATAACGACGGTGAGCTGTATCATTTCATGGTGCCAGTTACTTTTGAACAGTACGCTGCTGATGAAACAGCGGTAGGTGATGCGGCTAAATGGCTTAAAGAAAATGATACCTGCATGGTCACGCTTTGGAACGACAATCCAATAGCCATTACCACTGCTAACTTTGTTGAACTTGAAGTTGTTGAAACTGACCCTGGTTTGAAGGGTGATACTGCTCAAGGTGGCTCTAAGCCAGCTAAGCTGACTACGGGTGCATCTGTTCGTGTTCCATTATTCATTGAGCAGGGCGATATTCTGAAAATTGATACGCGTACTGGCGATTACGTTAGCCGTGCGTAGTTTTTAAATGCAGTTAAAACGGCAGCTTCGGCTGCCGTTTTTGTTTCTTATACTTTTAGTTTTTGTAGTAAACGGTGTGTATGTGAATGTCTGACTGGAAGCCCGCGGCGTGTGTTGAAAACTTACACAAAAGAGCTGCTGTATTAGCATTGATTCGCCAGTACTTTACTGAGCAGCAAGTGCTTGAAGTTGATGCGGCTGTTTTGTCCCAGTGTGCGGTGAGTGACCCTTTTATTGACTCATTGGAAGTGAACTTTCGCAGTTATCCTGAAGCAGAAGCAGAGATCTGCTATCTGCAAACATCACCCGAATATGCCATGAAGCGCCTTTTGGCAGCGGGCATCGGTTCAATTTATCAAATGGGTAAAGTATTTCGAAATGGTGAAGAGGGGCGTTTTCATAACCCAGAAATCACTATGTTGGAATGGTATCGTCTGGGCCTTGATGATAAGGAATTAATGGATGATGTTGAGCGCTTAGTGCGTTTAGTCTTGGATATTGGGCCGATTCGGCGCTGTACCTATGATGCTATCTTTTTGGAAAAACTGGGTGTAGATCTGCCAAAGACAAGTACTGCTGAGCTAGCAGCCGTGATGCGCCAGCACGTAGAAGTGGATATGGGCTTAGAAGACCGTGATGCGTGGTTAAATTTATTGATGTCACACCTGATTGAGCCCTTGCTAAAAGATGAGCCAATTTTTATTACTGAATATCCGGCGAGCCAATCAGCATTGGCGCGAATTAAAGAAAATGCAAAAGGTGAATCAGTGGCTGCCCGTTTTGAGTTATTTGTTGGAGGGATGGAGCTGGCAAATGGTTATCACGAGCTTACTGATCCTGAAGAGCAGCAACGTCGATTAGATGCGGATCAACATGCAAGGCAATTGTTAGCGTTGCCTCAGCGGCCATTAGAACAGCGCTTAGTTGCAGCGCTTACCCATGGTTTACCTGACTGTGCAGGCGTTGCATTAGGTGTGGATAGGCTGGTTATGCTTGCATTGCAGGCCTCGCACATTGAAGAGGTTATACCTTTTACATTCAGGCATGAGTGATAGAAGTATTTTGAATCTGCTTTAGATCTGGACGGCCTAAAGCAGATACTTGTTATGCAGGCAGGTGGTTAAGTAATGCGCTTTTTATGCGTTTAACGGCCTCTTCTAATAAGGGTCTTGGGCAACCAAAATTAAGTCGCATATAGTTTGCATCACCAAAATCACGCCCGGGTGACATGCCTATTCCTGCTTCTTCAAAAAAGCGTGCAGGGTTTTCTAGTTTTGCGGCTGATATATCTATCCATGCTAAATATGTTGCTTCAATGGGGTTAAGTTTTAAGCCTGGAATTTGGTTAAGTTCTTGTATGAGATAATCTCTATTTTCTCTCAAGTAACGCAGCTGTTTTTGGTTCCAGTCATCGCCGGCCTGATAGGCGCCAATAGCCGCTGTGTAACCGAGTAGATTTACGTCTGGAACAATGCCTTTTCGTACATTGATGAACTGCTTACGTAGCTGCTCATCAGGAATGATTGCAAATGAGCAACCAAGCCCTGCGATGTTATAAGTTTTACTAGGTGCCATGAGGGTAATGGTGCGCGACGCACTATCTGAGTTCAGTGAAGCCAGTGGAATATGCTCTAATCCGGGTTCAAGAATTAGGTCACAATGGATCTCGTCAGAACAGATAGTTAGCTGGTGTTTTTTTGCAATTGCGGCTAGCTGCAGTAACTCATCTTCTCTGTATACGCTGCCACCTGGATTGTGTGGGTTGCAGAAAAGAATCATATGAGTATCGGGTGTAATAGATTTTTCTAGTGCTGCGAAATCAAGAATAAAACGTTCGCCTTCCTGTGCCATGGGGACTTGAATGACTTTGCGTTTTGATAGGTGCGGTGCTGAAACAAACGGTGGGTAGATCGGCTGGGGTGAAATAACATGATCGCCAGCATCGCCGACAGCCCTGCATGCTATATTTAGCCCGCAGACAAGGCCGGGTAACCACACTAGCCAGTCGGTTTCGATTTTCCATTGATATAGAGACTGCATTCTATCAATGACCAGTTGGTTGAGTTCTGCGGGTGTGTTGGTGTAACCGAATACGCCGTGCTCAACGCGTTTTTGCAGTGCTTGAATGACGCTAGGTGGAGCCATAAAATCAGTGTCAGCAACCCACATAGGGAGAATTTCAGTATCCCTGTATCGCTCCCACTTTTGGCTGGCTGTATCACTACGATCAATAAAAGTATCAAAATTTATGGGTGTCATCAGGTTCTCCTACTGTATTCAGCGTCTGCTTAATAAGTGCGAGTGCTTTCTCATGGTAATTGTAGCGGCACAGAGGTTACAAATAGCTAGCTTCAGGTTATAGTTATCAGTAATTCAAAGCAATTCGGTTAACAAGTAAATATGCAATTCGTGAGTGCTTATGTGGACGACATAACACCTGTTGATACGACGCCCACTGCGTGTGGTGAATTAACTCGTTTACAGCCTCTACGCCCACTGCCTTAGGGCAGTTATGTCGCGTTATCTCACCCTTGTTAAATTCGTTAAAATAATTCGTTTAATTCAGTGCTTTTGTCATGCACTGAGCAACTGATTGGAGCCCATCCGATGAGCACTAAAGATCAAGTCATAATTTTCGATACAACGTTGCGTGATGGTGAACAGAGCCCTGGTGCTTCGATGACCAAGGATGAAAAGTTGCGTATTGCTAAGCAGTTAGAAAAAATGCGTGTGGATGTTATAGAAGCAGGTTTTGCGATTGCTTCACCGGGTGATTTTGAATCCATTAAAGCTATTGCTAATACAGTTACCGAGAGCACAATTTGCTCGTTGTCACGTGCTTTGGATGCCGATATTGATCGTGCTGGAGAAGCACTTGTAGGAGCGGCTTCTGGTCGTATTCATACCTTTATAGCAACGTCGCCAATTCATATGAAGTATAAACTTCAAATGACACCTGATCAGGTGATTGAACATGCAGTGCATGCGGTTAAACGAGCGCATAACTTGATCAGCGATGTTGAGTTTTCATTGGAGGATGCGAGTCGCTCCGAGTTTGATTTCATGTGTCGCATTATTGAAAAAGTTATTGATGCTGGCGCTCGAACTATCAATATCCCTGATACTGTTGGCTATGCAATTCCTGAAGAGTTTGGGTACACCATTGGACAGTTGTTACAGCGTATCCCTAATGCGGATAAAGCGGTTTTCTCGGTTCATTGCCATAATGATTTAGGCTTGGCTGTTGCTAACTCATTGGCAGCGGTTACTGCAGGTGCTCGCCAAGTTGAGTGTACTATTAACGGTCTGGGTGAGCGTGCAGGTAACGCTTCGCTTGAAGAGTTTGTAATGGCCATCCGTACACGTAAAGATTTGTTGGGCTTACAAACTAATATTGATACGACGCAGATTGTTCCTGCGTCCCGTTTGGTATCTAGTGTTACGGGTTTCCCTGTGCAGCCTAACAAAGCCATTGTTGGCGCTAATGCATTCGCTCATGAATCCGGTATTCATCAAGACGGTGTGCTCAAACACCGTGAAACTTACGAAATCATGACAGCCCAAGATGTTGGCTGGCAAACTAACCGGATGGTGATGGGTAAGCATTCGGGCCGTAACGCTTTTCGTTCGC
Organism: Neptunomonas sp.; assembly: GCA_034110685.1. Lineage (GTDB taxonomy): Bacteria > Pseudomonadota > Gammaproteobacteria > Pseudomonadales > Balneatricaceae > Neptunomonas. The sequence continues at coordinate 12,407 of JAWUYS010000123.1, read as the reverse complement.
GCTTAGATGAGCTAGGAACTGCTTTCAGTTCTGATGCTGAGTTGAACCATGCTTTTGCTCGATTCAAAGAATTAGCGGATAAAAAGCATGAGATTTTTGATGAAGATCTTATCGCGCTAGTGTCTGATGTGCGTGCTGCGGATGCTTATGAGAAGTATAAATTGTCCTCTTTGAATGTCACTTCTCAAACAGGTGAGGTTCCAGTTGCACAGGTTTCTTTGATGGTTGATGGTGTTGAGTTTAAAGCAGAATCAGAAGGCGGCGGTCCAGTCGATGCTGCCTTGAAAGCAATTGAAGAGATCGTACATTCTGATTCAAGCCTCGAACTGTATTCGGTTAATGCCATTACCAGTGGAACGGATTCACAAGGTGAAGTAACAGTGCGTTTAGAAAAAGCAGGCCGTATTGTGAATGGTATGGGAGCTGATATTGATATTATTATTGCTTCAGCTAAGGCGTACGTGCATGCGCTTAATCTGTTGGATGCGAATATTCAAAAAGCGCATCCGCAGGTTTGATGGCAATGTCGTCTGAGCAATTAGAGCAGCGCCGCCATCAATATTTGGCGGTAATGGGGGTGGCGAGTTGGTTGCCCCGTGCTGTGTTGCCAAATGCTAAGCCTTCGCCAGACAGTGTCTATCAATTTTTGTATGGACATGTTGATGAAGGCTTTGCCTCTGATACAGACCTTGAGAGTGATGCAGTTGAGCCAGTAAGTGTTGCATCTAACTCAGGTAGGGAATCTTCTAAACGGAAGACGCCGCATGTAGCGCCTGTTACGGCAGAGTCACTTCAGTTGTCTTCGCCTCCTTCTAAGCCTGTTGGCATTAATAGCAAAACTCAGGCATCTGATAGTAGTCACTCAGCTGCCACTAGTGCTACGTCTACCTCAATTGATATCCCGCAGTTAACGATCGAAGCGCGTGTTCATAAAGAGAAAGCTCCGCGTTTTCGTTTGGGTTTCTGGCTGTATAAAGACGTATTAATTATCGATAGTCTTCCTTTGCTAAGCAGAGGAGGAGTAACTCAGGATAAATACCAAACTCTTTGTGCAAACATGGTTACGGCTATGGGCTTGAATGCTGAGCTATTGGCAGCACCTTATGTGCTTGCTTGGCCGATGCTGGCGGGTGGCTCATTAGACCAAGGAAGGGCGGAAGCTTCGTTGGCTGTAAATCATAAAATACAAAAACTTTTGCAGTTGGCTAAGCCGCGTCTGTTATTGTTTTTGGGTGAGCCTGCAGCGCAGATGTCCATGCAGCGCTCTGAAAGTTTAGATGAGCTACGTGCTGTGGTGTTTAATTACAGCAGCCAAATTAAAGCACTGACCTCTTTAAGTTTGACACAAATGATTCAGATTCCAGAGTGTAAGAAAGAGGTCTGGAGTGACCTTCAGAAAGTCTTGCCTACCGATGTTTGAGTTTTTCTCTCTTTGTGAAGATGACATCGCTTCCATTATGCCTATCCAAACAATGCTGTTTGCCGATGAGTGTTGGGGTGAGCAGCACGTTAAAAGCCAGTTGAACAATCCACGGTGTTTGAATCTGGGGGTGAGAACACCAGAAGGGTTAGTTGGTTTTGCATTCGTTAGCAGTGTGTTTGATGAAGCGGAACTTTACCAGATTGCTATTCTTGCGAACGTTCAAGGGCGCGGTATAGCTACAGGTCTATTACACGAGCTAGTTACGCAGCTGCAAGGTTTGAGTATTATTCGTTTGATGCTCGAAGTAAGAGAAAGTAATGTTGCAGCCGTTAAACTATATGAGTCCTTTGGTTTTGTGCTTGATGGGCGCCGTAAGGGTTATTACACCCTGGCGCAAGGTCGTGAAGATGCCTTGCTGTACAGCTACCAGATTATCTAATATCCACTTCTGTATCCATTAAATGAGTGGTGCTTTCTGTAAGCATATCAGCAAAACAGATGTGCTGATTGCGCCCTGAGTGTTTTGCAACATAGAGTGCTTTGTCTGTTTGTTCAATTAACGACGCTGCATTTTTAGCTCCGAATCGAGTCGAAGTTATACCAAGACTTGTGGTGATATGATCACAAGTAGGTGAAAACTCGTGCGCAATCTTATGTTTCGCTAAAGCAATTATTATTCTATCCGCGAGCAATTTTGCGCCTTCAACGGGCGTGTTTGGCAAAATGATCATGAACTCTTCACCGCCATAGCGAGCCAATAAATCAGCGGGCCTAAAGAGCTGACCTTGCAGTATTTTACTGAATTCTTTTAAACAGGCATCCCCTTGCGGGTGACCATAATTATCGTTATAAGCTTTGAAGTGGTCGATATCTAACATAACTATCGATAGTTCGGTTTTTTCACGTTGCGCCACTCTCCACGCCCTATCAAGAGCCTCGTCCATACCGCGTCGGTTAATCGCTTCTGTTAAAGCGTCTACATGTGTGAGTTTTAAAAGTTGCTGGTTAGCATCATCTAATGCTGCTTTCATCTGCGCAATACGTGACATCGCACGTATTTTTGCACTCAGTACAACGCTGTTAACAGGCTTAGTTAGATAGTCATCGCCGCCGGCATCAATGCCTTCTGCTAGGTGTTGATCGTTAGTTTGCCCACTAAGAAAAATAATCGGAAGCCACTGCTCTTTTAAGCGCTCACGGATTTGGCGTGTTAATTCAAAGCCATTCACGTCCGGCATTTCCACATCCATGAGAATGAGGTCAATGTCAGTTTTATCGAGGACCTTATGAGCTTCTTCTGCACCTGAAGCTGAAAAAGGTGTGTAGCCCTCGTGTGTAATGATGGCGCTAACCATTTCGCGTATTAATCTGTTGTCATCAACAACTAATATTTGCATGCAGAACGCCTATTAGCTAATGCTTGAGCCTTTAGAAAACTAAAGGCTCAATTAAGAAGAATTTAATATAGCTCTATAAAGTTATAGCAAAGAAACTAAAGAAAACCATTATTCTTTTGGTGAGTAGTTGATTTGCTTGAAAGAAAGGTGATTGCTCTTAATCATAACAATAGATGAAAGGCGCTTTAAGCCGCGCCTTTCATTTCATATGAATCACACTTAGAGAATGCTGTTAGCACTGCTTGTAGCGCTGCGCCGGATGTATCCTCTGCGATTGCGACAGCCGAGTAAGCGTCATCATTGATAGTTAATGCCACACTGGCTTGTGCTTTAGCAGTGCTGCCATGTGCCATTGAGTGCTCATCAAATTGAGTGATTTCAATATCGACACAGTACTGCTGAGCTAAAGCATTACATAAAGCATCAACGGCTCCTGTGCCTTTGCCAGTAAAGATATTTCGGCCGTGATTTATATCAAACTGTGCGCTTACATGTCCGTCTTCTGTATGTAAGTCATAGCCGTTTAATAACCATTGCTCGGAGCTAACAGTAAAGTGCTGGTCAAAGAGCGCTTTGATTGTTGTGGCTGATATCTCTTCGCCTGAAGCTTCAGTGGCCTGTTGTACAACTTTGCTAAGCTCTGCATGCATCCACTTTGGTAAGCTAATACCATAATCTCGCTCTAGCACTAATGCTACGCCGCCTTTACCGCTCTGGCTGTTGATGCGTATGACTGCTTCATATTCGCGCCCAATATCTCTTGGATCTATAGGTAAGTAGGCGACTTCCCAAAAAGGTAAGCTGTGTTCTTCGTGGTAATTAATGGATTTGCGAATAGCGTCTTGGTGGCTACCAGAAAACGCTGTGTAAACGAGCTCTCCTGCCCACGGATGTCGAGCGGCCACTGGCAACTCAGTACAGTATTCTACAACATTGATAATTTCTTTAATATCAGAGAAGTCTAGTTCAGGATCGATACCCTGGGAGTATAGATTCATTCCCATTGTCACGATGTCCATGTTACCGGTACGCTCGCCATTACCGATTAATGTACCTTCAATACGGTCGGCTCCCGCCATAACGCCTAATTCAGCGGCAGCAACTCCACAACCACGGTCGTTATGCGTATGTAAGCTAATCTGTACTAGATCACGCTGTTTCATGTTGCGACAAAACCATTCGATTTGGTCAGCAAAAACATTGGGCGTTGATACTTCAACGGTCGCTGGCAAGTTAATAATCATGCCGCGCCCTTTATCCTGAGCCCACACCTCTACGACGGCGTCACATACTTCTACCGCGTATTCCATTTCGGTGCCTGTAAAACTTTCAGGCGAATACTGGAAGCTCCAAGTTGTTTGCGGATATTGTGCCGCATACTCTCGTACCCACTTGGCACCTTGGACGGCAATCGCTTTAATGCCATCTTTGTCTAAGCCAAAAACTTGCTCACGTTGGACTGTGGATGTTGAATTGTAGACATGCACAATGGCTTGTTTTACACCTTTAAGAGCTTGGTAAGAACGGCTGATCAACTCTTCGCGAGCCTGTGTTAAAACTTGAATGCATACGTCATCTGGAATTAAGTTTTCTTCAATTAATTTACGCACAAAGTCAAAATCAGGTTGCGATGCCGAAGGAAAACCAACTTCAATCTCTTTGAATCCTAATTTAACCAATAAAGTGAACATACGTGTTTTTTGTTCAACATTCATTGGGTTGATCAGCGCTTGGTTACCATCCCTAAGATCTACACTGCACCAGTTAGGCGCTGAAGTGATCTGTTTATCTGGCCAAGTTCGGTCAGAAAGGCGAATCGGAGTGAAGGGACGATATTTGCGATGATCAAACATAACCGGTTTCCTATATGTAAAGAAGAATAAGTTTAATGATGCATAGTGGGTAAAATTTCTTAACGTAAACGGTTGCTGGCAAAGCCCTGATTCGCTATAGAGTTGCGGCAGGGCTTGCTGAGTATCTGTTGCTCTTGTGGGGCAAAGAGTTGCTGGATAGGCAATGAAAAAACAGATGAGGTATGTAACTTTTGATTACTTTCTCGCCGGAAGTCGGGTAGATACCGGTCTGTTATTCAATGAAACAAAGTTTACGTAGGTTGGTGCGCAATTACCTTGCTAATGTTGCTGAATGCTTTTTATTTGCGCAAATTTATGTGAGTATTTAGTTTATATGATTGCTTTAAATTGCGTTGCTAGAGGTTTTGTCGATGTTAGGTGTTGAATTGGACCGTTTTGATATAACAATATTGCGCGAATTACAGCGTGATGCATCGCTATCTAATCAGGAGTTGGCGGAACGGATTGGTTTAACGGCTGCACCGTGTTCGCGTCGAGTTAAACAACTTGAAGATTCTGGTGTTATTGCTAATCGTGTCATCCGGGTGAGTGAGCGTAGTGTTGGGTTGAACCTCATAGCCTTACTTCATATCAGTATGGATAAACATATTCCAGAGCGGTTTGAAACATTCGAAAAAGAGATCGGTTTAATATCAGAAGTCATGGAGTGTTACTTGATTACGGGACATGATGCCGATTATCAACTTAAAGTCGCGGTTCCAGATATGGATAGTTACCATGATATATTGTTAGGAAAGATCACCCGTATTAAGGGTGTTACCGGGGTTAAATCTGCCTTTATTATGCGTAAAGTGATTGATACAACGGCAGTACCATTGCACTATATTCCTTCTCATCGGTGAGCCATCTTTACTTTTTATTTATAGGTCGCCTTTTCATGCATTTTATATTCAGTAGAAAAGCGTAGAATTACTTAATATAAGCTTTTCCTTAATTAATGATTTTGATATGAATATTACAGATAGTCTTCTTTCAGGTTCGTGGCTGTGGGTTACAGATGTTTTATATCTGTGTGCGCTTATGTTTGCGCTATGGCGCAGCCCATGGCAAGTCATTGTAAATAATAGGGGGCTGCAGCATCTATTCTGTGGTGCGACGGTGCTGTTGTTGCTTATGTGGAGTATGAGGGCTGGTATTTCGCCTGGGCTCAGTATTCATTTTCTCGGTGTTACAGCGCTAACTCTTATCTTAGGCTGGGATCTTGCCATACTGTCTGCGTCATTAGTTTTATTGGGAATGACGTTGCTGGGTAAAGAAAGCTGGCAAGGCTTCGCCGTCAATGGCTTGTGTTTAGTTGTGATACCTGCATTTTTAACGTATTGGATTCATCGGCTGGTGGATAAAAAGTTACCAAAGAACTTTTTTATCTATCTGTTCATATGCGGTTTTATCGGTGCTGGCGTGGTGATTGCTGTTTCGGGAGTCGCAGTGTCCACCATACTCTGGCTTGATGGCGTTTATCCGTGGAGTAAAATTCAGCACGAATACATTAACTACTTACCGCTGATTATGTTCCCCGAGGGCTTAGTCAACGGCATTCTGATGACAGGGATAATGGTGTTTTATCCCGACTGGATTAGAACCTTTAATGCGCGCCTCTATATTGATGAGCAATAACGCGTCACTGCTCCGCTTATTGCCTGACGGGGTGCTTAGCTAGTTTGCGTTGTAAGGTTCTTCGATGCATATCTAACGCCCTCGCTGTGGCTGAGACATTGCCATCATTCTCACTCAATACCTTTTGAATATGCTCCCACTCTAGTCGGTTAACTGACATTGGCTGGTTGGATATATCGACCTCTTCATCGGCATCGCTTTGTTCAAGAGCATGTAAAATCTCGTCTGCGTTTACTGGTTTTGGCAGGTACTGTGTTGCACCTAATTTGATGGCTTCTACTGCGGTAGTAATGCTTGCGTAGCCAGTTAAAATGACGATGCGTACAGCCGGGTTTGCGAGTTTTAACGGTTGAATAACGGTGAGGCCAGAGGCACCCTCCATTTTTAAGTCCAATGATACAAAATCAGGTAGCCAGTTATTTATTACCTCAAGCGCTTCTTCTGCACTTCTTGCTACCTTTACATTAAAGTCACGTTTTGTGATGGCGCGTGCTAGGACGCGTGTGAAAGTGGCATCATCATCGATAATTAAAAACTTTTGTTGTTCAGCCATGAACACTTCTCCGAGATAAGCGAACTTCAGTTATTGTACCTTTACCCTGTGCGGCATAGAGTTTAACGTCGCCGTCATAATGGGCGAGTGTTGTAGAGGTGAGAAACAAGCCAATACCTAGCCCCTTACCCTTGGTAGAGATAAAAGGTTTGCCTAAGGTGTTTGCCTGCTCAACCGATAAACCCGCGCCATAATCTCGGATAGTTAACCAAATAGCGGTTGGGTCCCAGCGTAACGATATCTCAATGTTTTTAGGGCAGGCATCAGCTGCATTATTTAATAGATTCAAAATAGCCTGTCGCAATGCGGTTGTATTGCGTAGATCCGGCGGAAGTTCTTCTTGAATGCTAACCCTATAGGTGACTTCTGGGCGGGTGATATTCCACTGTTCTATGACTTCACTAAGGAGTTCTGTTGCTAGCGATGTTTTTTCGCTGTCTTTCTCTTCGGCAACGGAGCGCGCCATATGCTGAAGTTTATCGGCACAGGTCTTAACTTGCTGCTGCAGAATATCAATATCCTCCTTGTGCTCATCCGATAGCGTAGAGTCGGTGCGCATTTCATGCAAAATAACACTCATGGTACTAAGGGGAGTGCCAAGCTCGTGCGCAGTACCTGCCGCCATGGTTCCTAATGCGAGTATTTGCTGGTGATGGACTTTGGCTTCTCGTTCTTCAATAAGGCTTTGTTGCTGACGCTGTAGAGCGCGATTGATGCGCACAATAAAATAGGTAATAACAATCACGGTTAGGATGAAGTTCAACCACATCCCCAGCATATGAAAATTAAAAAGAGAGGTTAATGAATGCTGGTGTTCCGATAAAGCAGTGACCACCGGGACGTAGTAAACCAGTAAGGAGCCGTATATAGCCGTTACTGTGATGGCCATCATCCAAATATATCGGTTGTTGAGTGTCATAACGGTGATGATTAGGGGGATCAGCAACATAAAAATAAATGGGTTAGTACCACCACCTGATTGATACAGTATAAAACCGTAAATAATGGCGTCGGCTAGTAGCTGGGTAAAAAATTCGGGTTGAGTGACCGGCCAAGAAGAGTGAAGGCGAGCGTAGGTTATTAGGTTTAACAATCCTAGTAAGAGTAATGCTGAACCGGTGGCCCATGGGTTGAGGTCGACTCTTAAATAAACAAGTGCAAATGCAACCGCGCAACACTGACAAAACAGGATAACAAAACGAATATAAGTCAGTTGCAATAGTTGTTGATGGTTGCCTGCCACATCCTGCTCCAAAATCAGATTAGGACGAATTATAACTGAAAAGTACTGCGTTGCAGATTGAGACAAATTGTCGCGGTTGTTCTAGGAGTCTAAGGTTTGTTGGATAATAAAAAATAGCAGAGCTAAACCACAACCCTTTTATTGGGAGTTGTGGTTTATGCAGTAATTAATCAGTGGGGGAGTCTGATCATCACAAATTTAGCAATTGAAAGCTGAATTGTGTGTTTACTGTGGAACAGCGGCGTAGACAACTACTTCACACAGCATCTCTTCACGAGCAAGCCCTGCAACTATCATTGCTGCGCGATTAGGATAAGGCGCTGCAAAATATTCGGCATAGACTTTGTTGAAAATAGGTAGTTGCTCACGAGCAGTGACATAGATTAATACTTGCGTCACGTCATCCATCGTTAGCTTAGCCGCTTCAATGGTGTGCTTTAAGTTGTCCATCGTTTGGCGTGCTTGGGCTTCAATTCCACCTTCAACAACTTTACCGTTAACATCAATAGGGATTTGAGCTGTGTAAAATTGGTTGTTAGCGATAATAGCCCACTCTAGTGGTGCGGTTGAGGCAAATAGGTCTGTTTTAACAGCTGTTTTCATATTGGATTACCACTTCTTTGAAACGTGAATGTGAATAAGTTTTCTAATAAACAAAAGGAGCCTTAATTAGGCTCCTTGTTTAACTCAGGGAATTAAAGCCCTTGTTCATCAGCCATTTTTAAAGCGATTTGCGGTGCAGTCCATAGTGATGGTAGCAACACCAGAGATACGGGTACTGCGGTAACAACAATGAAAGACTGTAGTGCTGAAATACCACCTGAGCCTATAGAGATCAGTAGTGCAGCAACTACACCCATCATGATGCCCCAAAATACGCGTACAGCGCTTTTCGGGTGATCAGTACCTGTCATTACCATAGATACTGCGTAGGTCATTGAGTCTCCTGTTGTGGCGACAAAAATTGTAGTCAGAATCAAGAATAATACTGAGATTACAAAGCCCATGGGTAACTGTTCAGTAATGGCCAGCAAGGCGGCAGGTAAATTGAAACCGGTAAAGGGTTCAGAGATAACACCAGGGTTTGCCAGCTCAAATGCTAAACCGCTACCACCCACAATGGTGAACCAGAAACAGGTGATAACTGGTGCAACAATGGAGATGAGTAAGATCATTTGACGGATAGTACGGCCACGAGAGATACGCGCTACAAACATCGCCATTAACGGACCGTATCCTAGGAACCAGCCCCAAAAGAAAACAGTCCACCAGTCTAACCAGCCCGGGCTAGCACGAAAGGTTGCCATTGGAATGAATTTATCAAGGTAGATACCAAAAGAGTGCAGGTAGCTATCGATAATGAATGCTGTAGGGCCAAAGATAAGAATAAATGCCATCAGAGCAACAGCAAGTATAACATTGGCACGACTTAGGATTTGTATACCACGGGTTACACCACTCACCGCAGATAAGGTGTAGATGGCGATAAGTCCCAACAGGATAACGATCTGAGTAGTATAGGTGTTTGGAATACCAAAGAGCTTCTCTAAACCAAAGCTTACCTGTAGGCCCAGAAAGCCGATAGGGCCGACGGTCCCCGCCACAACAGCGAGTACACAACAAGAGTCAACAATGGCACCGAATGGGCCTTTCATGACACGATCACCAAATACTGGGTACAGTAAGGTACGTGGCTTGAGTGGAAGTCCTTTTTCATAATGCAGGTACATGTAAACAATACCTGTTAGGCTGCCGAGAATAGCCCAAGCAAGAAATCCCCAGTGCATAAAGCTTTGTGCTAATGCATTGTAGGCCGCTTCAGTTGTTCCTGCTTCCCCACCAAATAGCGGAGGAGGAGAGGTGAAGTGAGCCATAGGTTCAGCTGCTGCCCAAAATACACCACCACCGGCAAGTAGGGTGCACATGATGATAGATATCCACTGGAAGGTCGACATTTCAGGAGCTTTCAAGCCACCTAAAACAACCGCACCGGTGCGCCCGATAGTCAGGAAAATACCGATGACAAATGTCAGCAGTAGTAGTACTTGCCAATAAGCGCCGAAGTACTTAGTTGATGTGGCAAATGTACTGTTCACCCAGCCTGACATCATATCGATGTCATAGAGTGCTAATACTGCAAACAGTACTATTGCTCCACCGCTGATAAGGAATACTGGCATATCTACGCCTGCCAGCAATTTACCTTGGCTACTATCTGGCGTGTCTGTCGCCAGAGAAGCCTGAGTTGCGTTACTCATATTAGTCTCCTGATGGATCTCTTATATTTATTGGTGTATCAGGTCATCTATTTAGTAGCGGAGCCTATGGCTCTCGCTATTAAACGCCTAGATTTAATGGCTTTAACGAATCGTCTAGAAAGTTCAGCCAGTTCAGTCCCATGACTTTTGCCACGTCTTCAGGGCTAAAACCACGTGTTAACAATCCGTTGGTGATATTTGGGAAGTCCCTGCTATCTTTGAACCATGAAAGCGGGCGTGGCCAATTCGCATTTGATTTAGAGCCTTCGCCGTAATCCATATCTTTTGACCAGCGACCGTTACGCATCCACTCTAGGATTGATAATGGTTGCTCTTGGCAAAGGTCGGTACCAATGCCGATATGATCGATTCCCATCAGTTCCGCTGTACTGGCCACCATGTCGCAGAATTGATCTAGCGTGCAGTCCGGACCATTTTTCAGATGAAATGGATACAAGCTAAAGCCCAACAGGCCACCCGATTCGCCTAACGCTTTAAGAACCGTATCGGACTTATTGCGTTTAGCTTCGTGAAAGCTAGTAGGGTTTGCATGTGAAATCACAATAGGGCGTTGTGAAATTTCGATGGCTTCCAGCGTGCTGCGTTCTGCGCTATGGCTCATATCTATAACCATGCCGACGCGATTCATCTCTTTGATCGCTTGGCGGCCAAAGCGAGTAACACCACTGTCGTGTGCTTCGTAACAACCGCAAGCGAGTAAGCTCTGGTTGTTATATGTCAGCTGCATAATCATAAGGTTTAGCTCGCGCATTACCTCGATCATGCTGATATCATCTTCAATTGGAGAGCAGTTCTGCGCCCCAAACATGATGCCCACTTTGCCTAGCTCTTTAGCACGACGGATATCCATCGCGCTTTTCACTGGCATGATTAGGTCGCTATTTTGCTCGAAAAGCCGGTTCCATTCCGAAATGCGCAGCAGTGTTTCACGAATCTGTTCATGGTAAACGATGGTGGCATGCACCATCGTTACTCCGCCTGCGTGTAGCTGTTCGAAAATTTTTCGGTTCCAGTTCGAATATTGCAGACCGTCAATCACAATCAAATCGTTATGCAGTGCACTATTCATTGATCTGCTCCTGTTAGGCGCGGATGTAAGTTGTTTTTACAATGGTGTAAAACTCTTTAGCATAAGTGCCCTGTTCACGAGGCCCAAAGCTTGAGTCTTTACGTCCACCGAACGGCACGTGGTAGTCAGTACCTGCTGTTGGTAAATTAACCATTACACAACCTGTTTTAGCGTTACGCTTGAAGTCTGTTGCGTATTTCAAAGAGGTTGTGCAGATACCGCCAGTCAGGCCAAAATTTGTATCGTTTAGAGTGGCGAGTGCTTCGGCATAATCTTTAACTTTGATGACACATGCGATAGGTGCAAATGCTTCTTCGCGGTTAATTGTCATGTCATTGCTAGTATCGGTGAATAGCGCTGGCTGCATGTAGTAGCCGTCAGTTTCTTCTGTTAGTACTTCACCGCCATAAACAAGAGTTCCGCCTTCTGATTTGGCTGTTTCTAAATAGCGTAGGTTCTGTTCCATCTGGCGAGCATCGGCAACCGCACCAATGTGAACACCTGCTTTTAGAGGATGACCAACAACCAGTTTTTTCATGCGTTCAATAACCGCGTCAACAAAGCGATCATGGATGCCTTCAGTAACGATTAAACGAGAAGAGGCTGTACATTTTTGGCCTGTACCGCCGTAAGCACCGCCTACTGCGCATTCAACTGCATTATCAAGATCAGCATCATCCAAAACGACTAATGCGTTTTTGCTGCCCATCTCTAATTGGCATTTCACTAGGTTTACAGCGGTAGCCGCTGCAACTTTACGTCCAGTCTCTAAAGAACCTGTGAACGTTAATGCATTGATACCGCGTGAGTTGATCATTACATCACCTACTTCAGAGCCTGGGCCCATCACTAGGTTGAGTGTGCCAGCTGGTAAGCCTTGGCGAGAGATGATTTCTGTTAGCGCCCAAGCACTAGCTGGAACTTGGTTAGCTGGTTTGAAAACAACAGCGTT
>JAWUYS010000122.1:0-50812 GCA_034110685.1 Neptunomonas sp. | reverse complement strand
CTTATCCTGATAAAGCTTTTGTAGCTCCCTCCTGACACGCGCCCCCACGAATTATCTGCCCAATCTGTTAAAGAGCGCTTGAACGTGCCGTTCAAGTGAGGCGCATATTCTACCGAACGCCTCGCTGGTGTCAACCTTTATTTTGCAACTTTCTGAAACTCATCTGGCTGCAAAACCGGGCACCAACTACTAATCTAAAAACCTTGAAAAGATGTTAATTATCAAGAGCTTAAAAACCAGCATCTTCTCATCTCACCCACCCTTTCTGGTGGCTTCCTTGGGAAGAGGTGCGCATTCTACAGACACCCCCAAAGGAGTCAACACCCTAACCTAAAAAAACTCATTTATTTGTAATAAAAGCCCTAAAACAACAAAGGCGCCACGAGGGCGCCTTTATTCTGTATTTCTTACTAGTGTAACCACTACATTACGAACTTGGGCTGTTTGCCTCATCTTCATCAATTGCAGCGTCTAACTCATCATCTAGATCATCATCCTCTTCTGTCTTTTTCACAAAAACTTTCGATAGAACAATACCCAACTCAAACAACAGCCACATAGGAAGCGCCAAAAGGCTTTGCGAGATAACATCCGGCGGCGTCAACAGCATCCCAACCACAAAGCAACATACCAGCACATATGCACGCTTCTCTGTCAGTGCTTTTGCGGTAGTAGCGCCTGACCAGATCAGCAACAGCGTTGCTATTGGAATTTCAAAAACAATTCCGAAGGCAAAAAACAGCTTCAAGACAAAATTCAGATAACTGCTGATATCCGTCATGATAGCCACACTTTCAGGCCCGGTACTGGTAAAGAAGCCAAAGATCAGCGGGAATACAACATAATAGGCAAATGCTATGCCGGCATAAAACAAAAAGACGCTGGAAATAAGCAACGGCGTTGCCAACCGCTTCTCATGATTATATAAGCCCGGGGCAATAAACCCCCATACCTGGTGAAGAATAAACGGAATACCCAGAAAAATCGCCAGCACCAACGTCAATTTAAACGGCGCAAAAAACGGCGACGTAACATCGGTTGCTATCATACTAGTACCTTCTGGCAACAGCGCTGTTAGCGGCGCGGAAAGGTATTCATATAGATCATTAGCAAAATAGAAAAGACAAAGAAACACGGCAAATACGATGATAAGAATACGCATCATTCGCTGGCGCAACTCAACAAGATGAGAGACCAATGTTTGTTCCTGCTCTTGCTTTGGCGTCTCGCCTAATTGACTACTCATTAGCGGGCTTTTCAGGTTTAGCGATACTACTCGTAACAGCAGCTACATCATCGCTTTGTTCTGTGATTGGAGAAGAAGTCGCTTCAGCGAGTGGAGAGTCATCTGCAAACGCCTGCTTAAAAGGCTGCTTCATTTCATTTAACTCTTTATCGAGCTCTTCTTTCTGAATAGAGGCAGTCCGCCTCATCTCATCAAGACGAAGCTCTTCAGATATCTCACTCTGAATACTAGAAACAGCACGTTTAGCTCGCCCCATCCATAAACCGACAGCACGCACAGCAGTTGGTAGCTTTTCGGGCCCCAACACAATCAGCGCAACAACGCCGATTAATAGTATTTCAGCAAAACCTATATCAAACATTCAACAGATCCGTATTATTTTTGATCAGTCGACTGTTCCTGCTTTGCTGCAGGCTTACTCTCTTCTGTAAAGCTAGCATCTTGCTCTTGCTGTTCAATTTTTTTTGCATCTTCAGGTTCTTCTTTAATCGCTTTTTTGAAGCCTTTTACTGCACTACCTAAATCACCGCCGATGTTGCGAAGCTTTTTAGTACCAAACAATAAAACAATGATTCCAAGTACGATCACTAACTGCCAAACACTAATTCCACCAAAACCCATTTTATTTCTCCTCAATATCTAGAGCGCCAGAAGGCGATAAAAATAACGCCATTGATAACGATTTTATGGCTTATTGCGCGATTCTTTTTCAACTAAACCCGACATATCAAAACGACGAGCCAATTCATCTAAGACAGCTTGCGGTGACTCATCTAAATGAGACAACATCACTAAACTGTGAAACCACAGATCCGCAGTTTCATAAACTACATCACTTGTATTACCAGAAAGCTTGGCGTCTTTTGCCGCAATAATTGTTTCTACTGCTTCTTCACCAACTTTCTCTAAAATCTTATTTAAGCCTTTAGCATGTAAGCTTGCTACATAAGAGGCTTCAGCTGTGGCTCTTTTCCGCTCTTCAAGAATCTTGCCCAACTGCGTCAACACATCACTCATTAGACTACTTACCCTTTATAGATGTCATCAGGATTTTTGAGTACAGGATCGACAGGCTCCCATTGACCATCACGCAAGACGCTATAAAAACAGCTCTCTCTTCCTGTATGACAAGCAATTCCACCCTTCTGCTCAACTTGTAGCACAAGTACATCACTATCGCAGTCTAACCGAACCTCATGAAGAACCTGCACATGCCCTGACTCTTCGCCTTTGCGCCATAACTTCTGACGAGAACGCGACCAATAAATAGCCCGCTGCTCAGTAACCGTAAGCTGCAAAGCTTCTTGGTTCATCCAAGCAACCATCAGTATTCGCCCAGTTTTATAATCTTGAGCTATTGCAGGTATCAGACCTTTCTCATCCCACTTAATACTTTCCAGCCAACTATCTGTCATTTTTCTACAACTATTCGGTCTCAAAGAAGGGCAAGCATACCGGATCAACTAGATAAGCTCCATCCCAGATATTACTCATATTGATCTATCTCTACTTATTTAAGAAGAAGATAAACACCCAAGCTACCTAACGCCCACCCCATCAAGCTCAACTGCTCTAGCCATTCATGGCTAGGCGCATGCCCAAACCACAAAGCAGCAATGATACAAGGAACCGCAAGCAATCTTTTTCGGCTAGCTTTATGACTACGCTCTTCCTCTTTTTGACTAAGAGCTAACATGGCCGTACGATTTTGCAGTGGTTGGTTTTTAATCTGCTGAAGCGTATCAAAAGCAAGCTGCGGGATATGCGGCATTTTATCCAACCAATCAGGCACCTGCTGTTTAAGCGTTCTATAGGCAGCCTTAGGGCCCACTCTATCTTTCATCCATGACTCAAGAAAAGGCTTGCCTGTTTGCCACAAGTCTAATTCTGGATACAACTGCCTACCCAAACCTTCAATATTCAACAATGTTTTTTGCAGTAACACTAACTGTGGTTGTACTTCCATATTGAAGCGCCGAGCTGTTTGAAACAACCCCAGCAATACCTGCCCAAAAGAGATATCTTTTAGCGGCTTATTAAAGATTGGTTCACACACACTACGAATAGCCGTCTCAAATGCCGTGACATTCGTACCGGCAGGCACCCAACCAGAATCAATATGTAATTGTGCGACTTGACGATAGTCTCGTGTAAAGAAAGCCAAGAAGTTACGCGCAAGATAGCTTTGATCTTCTGCTGTTAACGAACCGATAATTCCAAAATCAACAGCAATATATTGCGGTGTGACGGGATTCTCACGTGATACAAAGATATTCCCTGGATGCATATCAGCATGGAAGAAACTATCTCTGAACACTTGAGTGAAAAAAATCTCAACACCGCGCTCAGCCAGAGTTTTCATATCCGTACCCTGTGCCCGAAGTTCGTCCACTTCGGCCACCGGGATGCCATAGATACGCTCCATGACTAAAACATTTTGCCGTGTTAGATCCCAATATATTTCAGGGACATAAAGAATATCTGAATCTTCAAAGTTACGTTTTAGCTGGGAGCCATTTGCCGCTTCTTTTCTTAGGTCCAGTTCATCAAATAGGGTTTGCTCATATTCAGCAACGACTTCCACAGGACGTAATCTACGTCCTTCCTGCCATACAGCATGTACCACGTGTGCGAGCGTATACAACAATGCCACGTCTTTTCTAATGGTTCTGGCTATGCCTGGGCGAATAACTTTTACTACAGCTTCGCGGCCATCTATTAATGTTGCTTCATGGACTTGTGCAACTGACGCTGACGCTAGTGGTTCTACATTAAAAGCAGCAAACAGTTCAGCGACTGGTTTACCCAGTGATTTTTCAATAATCAACTGAGCCTGAGGGCCAGAGAACGGAGGCACGTTGTCTTGTAATCGTTTTAACTCATTAGCAATGTCATCAGGCAGTAAATCTCTGCGTGTCGACAGCATTTGTCCAAATTTTATAAAAACAGGACCGAGCGATTCCAGCGCCAAACGCAGACGAACACCCCGAGGCTGCGTCGCTTTGATTAAGTATCGCCAAGGCATTAAATAAAGGAGAACTCTCAGATACCAAGGCAGTGACAAGTCATCAAAAAATGTATCAAGACGATAACGAATAATAGTATGAGCTATTTTCAAACTTCGAGAGAGGCGTCGCACCGGGAAAAATCCTATAAATACAGAGCTAAATCAGCGGCACAAGTGTGCCCGTTCCCGCTCGATAGGTAAAGCATTAGCCGATACAAACACGGTTACGCCCTTCTTGTTTGGCTTTATAAAGCGCCGCATCAGCACGATCAAATAATGCATCTTTAGTATCTGACTCACGTGTTTGTGTCACACCAAAAGACATGGTGATCGTAACGGGCTTACCATGGAAATTGAAAGGGCTCTTACTAATTGACTCTCGTAGCTTTTCAATCGCTTTAGCACCCTCTTCCGCCTCTGTTGCCGGCATAAGAATAACAAACTCTTCACCACCAAAACGCGCAACAAAATCAGAAGCTCGCAAGTTTCGCGACAACACCCGAGAAATCAAACGTAAAACTTTATCTCCGGCTAAATGCCCGTACGTGTCGTTAATACGCTTAAAGAAGTCAAGATCCCCAATAGCAACAGAGAAGCCTTGCTTGTAACGTCCCCAACGCTCAAACTCTTTGTTCAAATGATCGTCATACGCAGAGCGGTTAGGCAAACCGGTAAGAGAGTCCGTTCTGGCTTTTAAGCGCTCTTCTTCCATATGAGCTTTAACACGTTTTGTCTCTTCTTCCATTTCAGAGACATGCAACATCAAAGCATTGTAACGCGCATGCAATCGCTCATCTCGATCCTCTTCGCCACGTTTAAACTCATCCATCGCGCGAACGATTTCAAGAAGTTGGGATGAAACCGACATCTTCAACTCACTTAAATCATGAGAGTCTTCCACTACTTTGCTAATGGCACCAACATCATGTCTTACCTGTTGATCTAGCTGCTTATGTGCGTCTCCGGCGGTAGCTTGTTCGGTATGGCTTTCCTCAAGAAAACCTTGCACCTCAACTAATTGAGTATTCAAATTAATCAGGTAATTCTCGAAATCTTCATTACTAGTAACCGCAGCCAATTGAGCCAGCTCAACCACTTTTGCCAGAACACCGGTCAATAACTCTAATGTTAAGCCTTTCTCAATACTGACCACTAAATCATGCGCTTTTTTCCTTCCCTCTCTCGTCAGGTTAAGCACACCAATTAATTGAACCAGCTCCGAACCAATCAAAGATAAATCCACATCAACAGCTAACTGACTTTTGGCCGTACTTAGCTCAGCTTTCGTCGCGACCAGCACTTTTACTTGTACAGCGACAAGCGAATTAATTAATGGGGGGAGTTTATACAAACGCTCCGCAGAGTCTGCCGTGACGCTCTCTAATTCTGCCAGCGTATTAAGCTCTGATGAACCAACGCTAAGATGCTTTTTCAACTGGTGAATCCAATCTATTACCGAACTAGTAATAGCTTGGGAAGTATCTTCTCTGGATTGATCCAGCTTACGCACGTGTTTTTCTATGCTGGCAATGACCTTTTTTGATGGAGGGACCTGCGTAAGGCTATTGAGCGTATTGCGTAATGATGTAAGTGCCTCGTCTAAATCAGGAGATTGACCCTGAAGGCCAAGCGTCAAATGAGAAACAGCCAAACGTAACTGGTCATTGTTCTGGCTTTTCTCCAGCTTATCAATGTCCAGCGCTGCTTCTTTATATTTCTTTTTCCAGTCGATTGGTTCCTTACTCACTATGCCTATCCATCTATTAAGGGCTACTAACTCAATCTTAGTCCAAAGATAAAGTATTTCCCATCATGCAACTACAAAAAAGCCGCCTATATAAGGCGGCCTATTTAATCGAAAGCTACGTACTTATTGCGCTAACGCTTTTTGCTCTTTTGCAACGAGGTAATTAACCACATCTAGCATCTGCTTTTGCCCACCAGCCATGACTGCCGTGACACGATACTTGCCATTAACAACAAGCGATGGCACACCGTCTACCTGATAACCACGCACTTTGGAATCACCTTGGTTCATTTTAGTATTAACGGCAAATGATCCGAAAGTTTTTTCAAATTTAGCTCGATCAACGCCCAGTTCAGCATAATAATCCGCTAAATCGTCCATATTCCTAAAGCGTTTTTTCTGAAGGTGGATAGCATCAAACATTGGTTGATGCGTTTTTTCTACGTCGCCTAGTAATTCAGCCGTGTAATAAGCGCGTGCCATAGGCTCCCAGCTACGCCCAAACACAACAGGAATACGTTTAAAGTCGACGGCCTCTGGCTGTCTCTTGTGCCACGCCTCAAGCATTGGCTCAAAACTATTACAATGTGGGCAAGGGTAACCAAATAATTCTGTCACCTCGACTTTTGTAGGATCAGCTGTCTTAACAGCAGAAGGCAACTCTACAAAATGTCTGCCCGCTTCATACTCTTGTGCAGCCGAAGCTGTTGTGCCTAAGCCAAAAACCAATAGGACAGACAGTAAAGTCTTCCACATATTATTTCTCCGATTACATTATCTGATTGTCCAATCTGACAATGACTACATTAAAGGGTTCACCCATAAATACAAAAAGGCAGCCGAAGCTGCCTTTTTTCTTGATAGCTTAAGATTTAATACAAGCCTTGGACATAACTAGAAACAGCTTTGATCTCTACATCGCTAAGCTTAGCAGCGATATCACGCATCATTGCTTGCGGATCATTACTACGCGCGCCTACACGAAAATCTTTCAGCTGTTTTTCAGCATAAGCAGCATGCTGCCCACCTACTGCTGGGAAACCTGCAGCAGCCATACCTTTACCATTAGCTGCATGACAAGCAGTACAGGCTGGAATACCTTTTTTAGCTAAGCCTGCACGGTAAATCTGCTGACCCAACTCTAACTGATCCTTAGCAACCTTTCCGCCTTGAATAGCTTTGCCAGAGTAGTACGCGGCAATATCTTCCATATCCTGATCGCTCAGGTTGTCTAATAAACCAGTCATCTCTACAACAGGACGCGTTCCCGCTTTAATCTCTTTTATCTGTTTAACGAGATAATTGGCATTTTGGCCTGCTAACTTAGGAAAGTTGGCAATGGCGCTGTTACCATCTGCACTGTGACATGCCGCGCAGACTGCTGTTTTTCCTTTTCCCGCTGTCGCATCACCAGCCGCATTCGCTACACCAGTGATACCTAAGGTTAACAGTAAGCCGATCAGTATTTTATTCATGATTAACCCAGACTCTTGTCATTCAGTAAAATGAATGTTTATTTTAACACCAAGGAGCGACGTCAAAACAAACCGTAAATCTTTATTATGCCTTGCCACTAGAGCTAGACTCTGTTCAAGGGTAAAATTTGGCGGCATTATAACTTAATATCCACACAAACTGGAACGGTTAATATAGAACCAATCCCTTTAGGTAACCTAAAGTCTATGACTGCTAACGTGAATTCTATCCATTATAACGCTGCTCGCTTTTTGATCAGTGCCGATAAATTGAGCCAGTGTCCAGAAGATAGCGGAGCAGAAGTTGCGTTTGCAGGACGTTCCAACGCAGGTAAGTCTAGCGCTATCAATGCGCTTACGAATAACGGCAAACTTGCCCGCACGTCTAAAACACCGGGAAGAACCCAACTTATCAACTTTTTTGACCTGAATATTGAAGGGTTACGTCTAGTTGATCTACCTGGCTATGGTTACGCTAAAGTCCCTGTCGCCATGAAAGAGCACTGGCAAAAACATTTAGACCAGTATTTACAACAGCGCTACAGCTTGAAAGGTGTCGTGTTAGTGATGGATATTCGCCATCCAATGAAAGAATTTGATTTGATGATGATCGAATGGTGCAAATCAACACACGTACCATTGCATGTCCTGTTAACGAAGGCTGACAAGTTAAAACGAGGCCCTGCCCAATCAGTCGTATTAACACTGCGCAAGGAACTAACGCAGATACTAGGCGATAAGGTAAGCGTACAATCCTTTTCTTCTTTAAAGCGTGTTGGCGTTGACGCATTAAGCGCACGCTTAGATGATTGGTTGTCACAAGGTCTTGATGAACACGCAGAAGAGTCAGAAGAGAGTTAAGAAGAGATCCCCAGACAAAGCCCTGAAGGGGGAGAGGGCTATATCTGGGGCTAATGCATCCTGCTATAAATTACACATCGGTACTGTTTGTACTTAACTATCGTACTGAACACTAAAAAGGGGAACTTTTACGATGTGTATAACTAATGACCACTGAGTTATCACTTAAGTTCCCGGTTTGTTCAAAAAAAGTACTATTTATTTAAATTAGTGTGCTTGTTCCCAGTTTTCACCACTGCCCGCCTCTACAATTAAAGGTACATCCAGTTCCGCTGCCTGCTGCATCTGTTCAGATACTTGCGCACTAAATGCCTCAACTTGATCAGCCCTCACCTCAAATACCAATTCATCATGCACCTGCATAATCATACTGGCATCAAAACCACTATTAGGAAGCCACTGATCTACGTTAATCATTGCACGCTTAATGATATCTGCAGCTGTCCCCTGCATAGGCGCATTTATCGCGGTTCTTTCTGCAGCTTGACGCTGAATAGCATTACTCGCATTAATTGCAGGCAAATACAAACGCCGCCCATACACAGTCTCTACGTAGCCTTGGGTTTTAGCTTTATCACGAATGTCTTCCATATAATTTTGCACACCGGGATACGTAGCAAAATAATGCTCTATGTACTTTTTCGCATCGTTACGCCCAATACCCAACTGCTTCGCCAAACCAAACGCTGACATTCCATAAATCAGACCAAAGTTAATCGCTTTTGCACTGCGACGCTGATCAGCCGTCACTTGGCTCAGCTCGGTTTTAAATACCTCTGCAGCTGTCGCCTTATGGATATCTTCGCCCAATGAAAACGCTTTTAGTAAACCTTTATCCCCAGACAGGTGCGCCATAATACGCAGCTCGATTTGAGAGTAATCGGCAGCCACCAACAAATAGCCCTCAGGCGCGACAAATGCATGACGAATACGTCGCCCTTCAACGGTTCTTACTGGGATATTCTGTAAATTTGGATCAGTCGATGAAAGCCGCCCTGTCGCAGTTATTGCCTGATGGTACGAGGTATGAATACGCCCAGTACGCTTATTGATCATCAGAGGTAACTTATCCGTATAGGTCGACTTCAGCTTACTTAAGCTGCGGTGCTCAAGTAGCAGCTTTGGTAGTTCATAGTCCAACGCCAGCTCTTGTAAAACCTCTTCTGCTGTTGAGGGAACACCTTTGGGTGTTTTTTTACGCACAGGCAACTGCATTTTCTCAAACAATATGACTTGTAGCTGTTTAGGTGAAGCCAGATTGAACTCTTCGCCCGCTAACTCATGTACCGAGCGCTCCAACTCTACAAGGCGCTGTTCTATTTCTAGGCTCTGCTTGCCCAGTAGGTTTGCATCCACTTTAGCGCCATGACGCTCAATCTTAGATAGCACAGGAATTAACGGCCGCTCGATATCAGCAAAAACACGACTTAACGATGACTCTGTGGATAACTTCGCATTCAATGCTTGGTGCAAGCGCAATGTGATATCCGCATCTTCTGCCGCATATGGACCTGCTTGCTCTAGATCAACCTGATTAAAGGTCAGCTGCTTTTTGCCTTTTCCGGCAATATCCTCAAAGGTAACCGTTTTAACACCCAAATACTTTTGTGCAAGGCTGTCCATGTCATGGCGGGTAGCCACTGAGTTCAACACATAGGATTCCAGCATCGTATCAAAGGCAACACCTTTTAACTCGATGTCATAGCGAGCTAACACGTTCATATCAAACTTAATGTGCTGGCCTACTTTCTTGTGCGCTTCGCTTTCTAATAACGGCTTTAACTGCGCCAGTACTAAGTTTCGGTCCAGCTGGTCAGGAGCGCCAACATAATCATGCGCTAAAGGAACATACGCAGCCTCTCCTGCTTGTACGGCAAAAGAAACACCCACAAGTTCGGCTTCCATGTAATCTAACCGATCCGTTTCTGTATCAAAGGCAAACAGCTCAGCTGATTTAAGCTTATCAAGCCAACGATCTAGTTCAGCCTGCTCAGTAATCACCTGATAATCTACGCTTTGTGGTATTTCAGGCATTGCTGCTACTGCGGCTTCTTCTACTGCTACCGCTTCAATTCCTTCTTCTAGCTCTTTTACCCAACTGCGAAACTCGTAAGTATTAAACAGCTCCAGCAGCTGCTCTTTATCTTGCTTCGGGTGCTTGATATCAGACAGTTCAAAATCTAGCGGCACGTCCGTTTTAATGGTGGCTAACAAATATGATAGATCAGCTGCTTCTCGGTTCTCTTCTAGTTTTTTCGCCATAGTTTTCGAGCCACGAAAACCTAACGCAGCAATATCGTCCAAGCGCTGGTAGAGCTCTGAAATACCACCCAGGCCTTGCAATAAAGCAAGGGCTGTTTTTTCCCCAACACCTGGCACACCAGGAATGTTGTCGCTTTTATCGCCCATCAACGCCAAAAAATCGATGATCAAATTAGGAGGAATGCCATACTTCTCTTCAACTCCCTTTGCATCCATTACGGTATTTGTCATGGTATTAATCAAGGTGACATGTTTATTCACCAACTGAGCCATATCCTTATCGCCCGTAGAAATCAAAATATCACAACTTTGTTCAGTCGCCTGTAAAGCCATCGTACCGATAACATCATCGGCTTCTACACCGCCTTCAACAATAAGAGGCAAACCCATCGCGCGGATAATATTGTGTATAGGCTCTATCTGTAAACGCAGATCATCTGGCATAGGAGGACGGTGTGATTTATATTCTGCAAAGATCTCATCCCGAAAAGTCTTGCCTTTAGCATCAAAAATAACAGCGATACGACTTTCAGGGTATTGGTTTATCAAGCTGCGTAACATCGATGTAACTACACGGATAGCGCCACTGGGTGTGCCATCACTCGTACGTAAATCAGCTTGTTGAGAAGCAAAAAAAGCACGGTATAAATAAGATGAACCGTCGACTAAAATAAGGGGAGCTGCTTGCTGGGTCATTATCAATCCGTCAGTTAGTTATCCAGGATACTTTACAGAGCAAGTGTCCGGGCTCACAATCATAGTAAAAATGGCACGACCAAACCAATAGGTATGGAAGAATGAGTAAACATTTATTGATAATACTGGCACTTTTTATGTCAGTTACCGCTTTTGCCGCAGGTGTTCCTGGCGACCCCGAAGAGGGCCAGCCAGACATTAGTATTCATCATCAAGATGATACCACCTATTACGAATACCGTATCAATGGTGAGCTAAGAGAAATTAAAGTGGTGCCATCCATTGGTAAACCCTATTATCTGGTTCCTTCAGAAGGACATGGCTCCATGGTCCGTATTGAAGAATCATCACTCCTGATCCCTAAGTGGGTTATTTTTCGCTGGTAATCACGTGGCCGTATATACACAACTTTCGCAAGACGACATGACAAACTTACTAGCCCAGTATGACTTAGGGCAGTTAGTTTCATATAAAGGCATTGAAGGCGGTATTGAAAATACCAATTACTTCGTGACGCTCGAAAAAGACCATCAGCAAACAGAATATGTGCTGACAGTGTTTGAAGAGTTTGGCATGGACGATATGCCCTTCTTTGTAGAACTCACAACGTGGTTAGCTGAGCGGCAATTACCTGTGCCATTTCCTTTTAAGGATAGCAACGGCATTGCGCTCAAAAAGCTACATAACCGCCCGGCCTTATTACAGCCACGCTTTAACGGCGAACATGTAGCTCAACAAGACTTAACGCCTGAGCACTGCGCGTCTATCGGGGCTCATCTGGCCAAGTTTCATCTGGCTGCAGAGAACTTCTACTTACGTCGGCAAGCACATCGTGGAGTTTTTTGGTGGCGACGTGAAAGCCAGAACATTCAACGTTACCTAAGCAAAGAAGATGGCGAGTTACTCGCTCAAGAAGTTCGCCTATTTGATGAACTACGCGAACAGCCTTGGGGACTCCCTATGGGTATTATCCATGGTGATATGTTCCATGATAACGCGCTGTTTGAAGGTAATCAGGTATCGGCTATTCTTGATGTTTATAATGCAGCGACAGCCTTCTTGTTATTTGATTTGGCGATTGTCGCTAACGACTGGTGCACTCTGCCAGACGGAACAATTGATACTCAACGTGAGCAGGCATTATTAAAAGCTTATCATGCCCAAAGGCCTTTCACTGCCGATGAGTACAAAGCTTGGCCACAGCTCACCCGTACCGCGGCAATGCGCTTTTGGCTATCACGCCTTATTCCGGCGTGCGGCATTGAGCAAGCCGGCCGCCAAGGTGGCGACATGGTGATTAAAGATCCTGACGAGCTCAAGCGCATACTGCTCAATCGCATCGCCACCCCTTCGAGCCTGCCTAGCTAAACACTGGGCAGTTTTTCCTCAGAACTCATAAAGAAAGTACCTGTAACGATGGATGTAACTGCAATAATTGATGGCTTAAACGATGCACAACGCAACGCCGTAACTGCACCTGTACAAAACATGTTAGTACTGGCGGGTGCCGGTTCAGGAAAAACTCGCGTACTGGTACACCGTATTGCTTGGCTCGTGCAAACGGAAAACATCTCTCCTTACTCCATCATGGCAGTGACCTTTACCAATAAAGCTGCACGTGAAATGCGTGGCCGTATTGAAACACTGCTGGGCGTTAACCCCAATGGCATGTGGGTTGGTACTTTCCACGGTTTGGCTCATCGTTTATTACGCGCTCATTGGCGCGATGCAGGCCTCAATGAAAACTTTCAGATTATGGATAGCGAAGACCAGCTGCGACTGATCAAACGACTCTGTAAAGAGATGTCACTGGATGATACTCGCTGGCCGGCGCGTCAGTTCCAGTGGTTTATCAACGCACAAAAAGATGAAGGTCTACGTAGCCGCCACTTAGAACGAACAGCTGATCCACATGACATCACCATGATTCGTATGTATGAGGCCTACGAAGAAGCATGTGAGCGTGGAGGAATGATTGATTTTGGCGAGTTGTTATTACGCTGCTTAGAGCTATTACGTGACCGCAACCCTTCCTTGCTACAACATTACCAACAGCGCTTTCGTTACTTACTCGTCGATGAGTTTCAAGATACCAACGCCATTCAATACGCATGGCTAAGATTACTCTGTGGAAATGACCACAAGCTCATGGCAGTCGGTGATGACGACCAATCTATCTATGGTTGGCGCGGTGCACGTATTGAGAATATTCAGAACCTGCCCGAACATTTCCCCGGAGCCGAGACTATACGTTTGGAGCAAAATTACCGCTCTACGCAAACGATTCTTAAAGCAGCCAATGCCGTTATTGAAAACAACCGCGGCCGCTTAGGCAAAGAGCTATGGACGGATGGAAAAGAAGGCGAAAAAATCAGCGTATATGCGGCCTTCAACGAACAAGACGAAGCACGCTTTATTGTCGGCCAGATCCAAAAGTGGGTTGACGAAGGCAACCTTCGCTCTGAATCCGCCATACTTTACCGCTCCAACGCCCAGTCCCGTGTATTAGAAGAAGCGCTCATCCGTAGCGGTATGCCTTATAAGATTTATGGAGGCCATCGTTTCTACGACCGTTTAGAAATAAAGAATGCCCTAGCTTACCTTCGCCTCGTCTCTAACCGCGAAGATGATACAGCGATGGAGCGCATCATTAACGTTCCGACACGTGGTATCGGTACTCGCACAATAGAAATCGTACGTGAACAAGCCAGAACAGAAAACGTATCGATGTGGCGCGCAGCTAATGAGGTCGTAGAATATAAAAAGCTACCGTCCCGCGCACTCACCGCACTACAACTCTTTTTAGACTTGATTAACCAGATTGATAACGACTCCACTGGTACCGAGCTGCACGAACAAACAGACCATGCGATACAACTCAGTGGCTTAATCGATCACCATAAGAAAGAGAAAGGTGAAAAAGCCCAATCCCGATTAGAAAACCTTGAAGAGCTGATCAACGCCGCTAAGCAATTTAGTGGTCAATGGGTAGCCAGCCCAGAAGAGGAGAATGCAAACGAGTTATCTGCCTTTTTGGACCAAGCAGCCCTAGACGCAGGTGATGCGCAAGCTGCCGACAACCAAGACAGTGTTCAGCTGATGACTTTGCACTCAGCAAAAGGCCTTGAGTTTCCTATGGTATTCCTAGGCGGAGTGGAAGAAGGCTTATTTCCACATAAAATGTCAGCCGAAGAGCCGGGCCGCATGGAAGAAGAACGCAGGCTTTGTTATGTCGGTATTACCCGAGCCATGCAAAAACTATTTATGACTTACGCAGAATCCCGACGTATGCACGGCCAAGAAACGTTTAACCGCCCTTCGCGCTTTATTCAAGAAATCCCTTCTGAATTGATCGAAGAAGTACGCTTAAATGCCAGTGTCAGCCGACCGATGACATCAAGAAATAACTATAACAGCTCTTCAAATAGCCAATTTAGCCCAAACTCGGTTCAAATGGATGATGGCACGCCTAAACTTTATATCGGCCAACAAGTGCGCCACCAAAGTTTCGGTGAAGGCATTGTTCTAAACTGCGAAGGCACAGGCCCTAAAGCCCGTGTACAGGTCAATTTTGAGAATGTTGGCATGAAATGGCTAGTCTTAGGTTTTGCTAAGTTAGAGCCGGTTTAAATACCCGGCTCTGTTCAATGAACAGGCTTTATTTCGATGAAATATTTAGCCATCCAAGCCAATAGCACCCCACATAATAGCCCACCGCTATTGGCCAACATATCTAACCACTCACCATAACGGTTTACGTACGGCTGGATTAGCTCAATAGCACCACTCCAACCAATAAAGAATATGCCGATGAATATCCAGTATTTTGGCTGGCGCAGTGCGACAGGGAACATTAGTCCAGCATAAGCGATAAAGTGATGCGTTTTGTCCGTTCCCGGCACCGTCGGTAAACCACTTGCTGGCCATAAAGAAAGAAGCGTGATAGCTAACAGTATCAATAATGTAATTGCCAACCAAAACCGACTAAGCTGCATTAAAAGTGTGCCCATTAATACCCTCTATATTCTTATTTCTAATGTTTGAGCGGTTATCACTCACTACGCAATGCCGTTATACTTCACTTCGTCTAGAATAAAAATAATAAATTCCAGAGACTGCACCCGCATGCTACAAAAAACCATGTTCACCACACCTATCATTCGCCCTCTGCTACGTAGCTTTTCACGCGTGACGCTTAAGCTCTTTGGCTGGAAGGTTGTCGGGAGTATGCCTCAAGATGTAAAGCAATGCGTTTTAATTGCGGCGCCACATACCTCAAACTGGGATATGCCTATAAGTTTGATGATAGCGTTTTCGCTAGATACTCAGTTGCATTGGATTGGTAAGCAAAGCATTTTCAAATTCCCATTTGGTAGTTTAATGCGTTGGATGGGCGGTATACCCGTTGATCGCTCACACTCCAACAATATGGTCAACGCAACCATAGATAAATTCAAAGAGCTGCCTGAACTTCGTATTATGATGTCACCAGAAGGCACTAGAGCACGCGTTAAACAATGGAAAAGTGGCTTTTATCATATTGCTCATGGAGCACAAGTGCCCATTGCTTTAGCCTTTATTGATTATAAAGGCAAACGCGGAGGTATCGGAAAATTCATCACAACAAGTGGTGACTATGATAAAGATATGATCGAGATAAACGCTTTCTATAAACCTTTATGTGATTAGCACGAACGAAACTGTTTTGTTTTTCTTTTGTCTATCTCTTAACAGCCTATCCCATTAATCGAATTATCAACAAAAGAACAACAGTTCATATGCTCAATTACAGCGAAGCGTGCGAGCGCAACAAACAATCAATTTTAGAAAAACTGTCTACTTATTTGGCATGCCGTAAAACTATTTTAGAAGTTGGTAGTGGTTCAGGGCAACACGCTTTATTTTTAAGCTCACACCACCAACACCTCACTTGGCAGCCCTCTGATCAAGAGCGTTACCTAGATGCTCTGCAAATTAACATTGAACAATATGCCTCCCAAGGCGTTTTATCCCCTATCGAACTGAATGTAAACCAAGCGTGGCCAAACGTCTTATATGATGGCGTTTATACCGCAAACACTTTGCATATTATGAGCTGGAAAGAGGTAGAAAGTTTTTTTAAAGGCGTTGGCTCTAGCATCGAAAAAAGCGGCTGTTTATTTGTTTATGGTCCTTTTCGCTACAACAACATGTATACATCAGCGAGTAACGCACAATTTGATCAATGGCTGAAAGCCCGTGATCCGGCCAGCGGAATACGTGGGTTTGAAGCCATTAATGCCCTTGCACATGAACAGGGTTTATCACTGGTAGAGGACTGTTTGATGCCTGCCAACAATCAATTACTTATATGGCAACGCTGATACGTAGATAAAAACCCTAGAAGCAGCGTTGTCTAGATAGAAGTAACGATGCAATAAGATTTATTCGTAAGAACGAATGTGCCCATCATCATTAATAGCGACTTGTACGCACTCAGTTTCTGTAACTTTGCGTAAAGCACGGCCATCTGGGCAACGCCCCCATACTTCTACTTTCATTCGAATAGAGCTATTACCCGCTTCGACGATATCTGTATAAAAACTTAGAATGGTGCCAACAAGTACTGGCGACATAAACTCCATCCCACCGATAGATACGGTAGCGACACGGCCTGCGGTTTCACCTCCAGCACGCATCTCAGCAGCCAATACTGCTTGCGAAGACACCCAGCCGCCATATACATCGCCGAAAACATTAGTCGCTGCATGACTAGCGGGGATTTTTAATGTCAATTCACCATGGGGCGTTAAATCAGATTGTTCACTTTTCATTATTTTTCTTGTTCAATATTTTGTTATTTTTAACAATTCGAAGATACTTATACCAAAATGTAGACTTAAGTATAAAACAGTTCCACCATATTAGCAGATACTGAAACGTCACTCCTAGCAATTCAGTCACTTTAGCCTGCTTTTCAGCTTACTGCCTGCAACTGTCACATTCCTGTCACAAACTGTATTTATATTACGGCCAACTAACTTAATAAACCTATCGTTTGTTTGGAGCTAAAAAATGAAACCCATGAAGAAGTTATTCGCGGCTGTAGCAATGACTGCAACATGCCTAACAGCTAACGCTACAGACCTGCTGGATGCTAACCTGCCAACTTATACAAAAGCTTCTGGCGTATCTGGCAACTTGTCTAGTGTGGGTTCAGATACTTTAGCTAACTTAATGACGTTGTGGGCGGAAGAGTTCAAACGGGTATACCCAAATGTTAACGTTCAGATTCAAGCGGCTGGCTCCTCTACTGCGCCACCAGCACTGACTGAAGGCACCTCTAACATGGGCCCAATGTCTCGTAAAATGAAAGACAAAGAGATTGAAGCATTCGAGAAAAAATACGGCTACAAGCCAACACCTGTTGCTGTTGCTATCGATGCATTAGCAGTATTCACGCATAAAGATAACCCAGTTAAAGGATTATCCATTCCGCAGGTTGATGCCATTTTCTCTTCTACACGTAAATGTGGCGCAGCTAAAGATGTTACAACATGGGGGCAAGTGGGTGTTGAAGGCGCTCTAGCGAACAAAAGCATCCAGTTGTTTGGTCGTAACTCTGTATCAGGCACATACGGTTACTTCAAAAAGAAAGCACTATGTAAAGGTGACTACAGAAATAATGTAAACGAGCAGCCAGGTTCAGCCTCTGTTGTGCAGTCAGTATCCACTTCATTGAACAGCATCGGTTACTCAGGTATCGGTTACAAAACCTCATCTGTTCGTGCTTTACCTCTAGCGAAGAAAGAAGGCGGTAAGTTTGTAGCAGCTACACCAGAAAATGCAGTAAGTGGTGCTTACCCACTGTCTCGCTTCTTGTACGTTTATGTTAACAAAAAGCCAGGCACTGCTCTTCCTCCAATGGAGTCTGAGTTCCTGAAAATGGTACTGGCTAAAGTAGGTCAGGAAGTAGTTGTGAAAGATGGCTATATCCCACTGCCAGCAAAAGTTGTTGCTAAACAGATGGCTGATCTAGGACTGTAAAAAACAGCCCACTAAACCAGCTATATAGGGAGTGTCAAAAGACACTCCCTTTTTGCGTTTATGACACTCTGTAACATTAATGTCACATAATTTGCTTACCCTGTAGCCACTATCATCATGGATCCATCAGGACTACATTTCCCATGAGCATTGAAAACACATCAGCTCCTCAAATTGACTTCAACACGCCTGCCCAGCTACGGATGCGCAAGTTTCGTGCACTTAAGGATAAGCTAGCGTCAGGTGGTATTGCGGTAGGTGGCATTAGTGTCATTGTTGCGATTCTTCTGATTTTCTTCTACTTACTTTATGAAGTGATGCCGTTATTTCAATCAGCCAAAGTGCAACCATGGCAGCAAAACGAGCAGGCCGTAGAAAGCTACCCTGTTCCAGGCAGTGGCAACACCTTGTATTTATCCATGGAAGAACAGGCTGAAATTGGCGTACGCGTTACTGATCAAGGGGAAGTCGTCTTCTTCAACACTTTGAATGGCTCGGTTATTAAATCAGAAACAATTAATATCCCAGCTAATAGCAGCATTACTGGCCTTTCAACTATCTCTGATCCATTACGCCAATTTGCTATCGGTTTTAGCAACGGTGATGCACTGGTAATTCAACACAACTACACCTCTTCATATCCAGATGGGGAGCGCGTTATTACCCCCTCTTTAGTTTACCCTTTAGGTGAGGCTCCCATTCATATTGGTAACAGACCTCTTAAGCTTTTAGGTATCTCTCATACTGAAGAGAACTGGAATCTAATCGGTGGTGATGAAACCGGCCTAACGCAAACAAAAATCTCTGTCGAAGAAAACATGATGACAGGTGAAATTGAGACGACAACGGAGTCTGAAGCACTCCCTCGATTTAACTTGAAAGCCGAAAAGCTCTTGTTGTTTCCAGACAGACGCTGGTTACTGGTAGCAGGTAAAAGCACACTTGCCGTCGTTGACCTTAAAGCCGAAGATGGCCCACAAACAACACAAGTGATTGAAGCCAGTAAAGGTAACATCACCAACTTCCAAATGCTGCTAGGTGGAAATGCTGTACTCATCGCCGATGATTTAGGAAAAGTATCACAATGGTTTCTTATTCGAGACGAAGATACTGATTGGAAATTCACTAAAATTCGTGAGTTCAGCGGAGGTAACGCAGCCGTTGTTGACCTTACCATCGAACATCGTCGCAAAGGCTTCGCCTCCATTGATACTTTAGGTACTTTGCGCCTATTCAATACAACAGCTGAACGCAACGCACTCACCGCAACTGTTGTTGAAGGTACTGCAGAGCGCATCAGCTATGCACCACGCTCAAATGCCATGTTTATCGAAAAAGACGGGCAGCTGTCTTTATTAGAAATTCATAACGAGCACCCTGATGTTTCTTGGTCCGCTTTGTGGGATAAAGTCTGGTACGAAGGCTATGCAGAACCAGAATATATCTGGCAATCGTCTGCAGCCAACAATGACTTTGAGCCTAAATACAGCTTAATGCCGTTAGCTTTTGGTACGTTGAAAGCCGCTTTTTATGCCATGTTATTAGGTACTCCACTGGCCATTTGTGGGGCAATCTATACTGCTTATTTCATGATTCCTGCGATGCGCCGTAAGGTAAAACCTTTCATCGAGTTAATGGAAGCATTACCTACTGTTATTCTCGGTTTCCTTGCAGGCTTATGGCTGGCGCCATTTATGGAGAACCAACTAGCGGGTATCTTTGTCACTCTTTTATTCGTACCCATTGCGATTGTTGCGTTCGGTTTTGCCTGGGCACAGGTGCCTAACAAGTACCGCTTCATGATTCCCGAAGGCTGGGATGCCGCACTGCTCCTTCCTGTGGTTATTCTTGCTACGCTGTTCAGCTTATCTGTATCTGATGGTATCGAGACCTTATTGTTTGGTGGTGATATGCGTCTGTGGATGAGTAATGAGTTGGACATTTCATACGATCAACGTAACGCGCTCGTTGTTGGTATTGCCATGGGCTTTGCGGTCATTCCTACCATCTTCTCGATTACTGAAGATGCTATCTTTGCGGTACCTAAGCACTTGAGCTACGGCTCATTAGCGCTGGGAGCTACACCATGGCAAACACTCACGCGCGTTGTGCTACCAACAGCTAGCCCGGGGATATTCTCCGCCTTGATGATAGGTATGGGACGTGCAGTTGGTGAAACCATGATCGTATTAATGGCCACCGGTAACACCCCCATTATGGATATGAATATCTTTGAAGGGATGCGCACCTTAGCGGCCAACATTGCAGTAGAAGTACCGGAGTCAGAAGTGGGTAGCACTCATTACCGTATTTTGTTCCTCGCTGCCTTTGTTCTATTCATGTTTACCTTTGTGGTCAATACATTGGCCGAGTTGGTACGACAACACTTACGTAAAAAATACGGTTCTCTGTAACCCATTGATGATTAAGGATTAAAGACGATGAGAGTCTCTTTTACAGAATGGACCAAATCCGGTTCACCATGGGTCTGGCTAAATGCAGGGGCTGTAGCCATCTGTGTGATTATGGTAGTAGGCCTGCTTTCCCTGATTGCGGTACGTGGCCTTGGGCATTTTTGGCCAGCAGACATCCAGCAAGCAACCTACTCACATAATGGTGAAAAAAGCCGTGTTATCGGCGAGATTGTAGAGTCGGAACAAGTACCTGCTGAACAGCTACGTGATGCCGGTGTCATCGTTCCTGAAGGAACACTAATGATGCGCCGTGACCTGATGAAGATTGGTAACCGCGATGTTACCGGAACAGACTTTACCTGGGTCTTGGATGATAACTTATCTGATCGTAGTAACCCCGAAATGCTGTTCACCGCAGAGCGTCGTGAGTGGGGTAATTTTTATGGTTACCTGCGTGCACTTAAAAAAGGCGATAAGCTAGTTGGTCAGTATGATGGCTATGAAAAGACACCTGAGTACGTAGCATTATGGAAAAGCGTTGAAGCCAGTATTGAGCGTGCTCTGATCATACGTAAAGATATTTACCAGATTGAAAAGCATGAAATTGGTTCCATCAACTATGAGCTTGAGCGACTGCGTTTAAAGCAACGTGCGCTTGAGTTAAAAGATATTTCTGATCCAGCACCTTATGCAGAAATCGAAGCTCGTAGGAAAGAGCTGAATACTTCTTACGAAGGACTACAGCAAAGCTTGATTGACCTTTATACAGAGATCAACAGGGATACTATTATTGCCGAAGTATCTGGTGGCCAAGAGATTGATATTGCTGTCGCTAAAATTGTTCGCGCATTTCGCCCGAATGACATGTCTGTCGGCGCTAAGCTGATTCACTATGCTGAAAAAATCAAAGAGTTCGTCTCAGATGATCCTCGTGAAGCCAACACAGAAGGCGGTATATTCCCTGCTATCTTTGGTACCGTGATGATGGTCGTGCTGATGTCGATACTGGTCACACCCTTTGGTGTTATTGCAGCAGTTTATCTGCGTGAATATGCAAAACAAGGCTTTACCACTCGTCTGATCCGCATTGCCGTTAACAACTTGGCAGGCGTTCCATCAATCGTTTATGGTGTGTTTGGACTAGGCTTCTTTGTTTACTTCTTAGGAGGCAACATCGACAGATTGTTTTACCCAGAAGCATTACCATCACCCACTTTTGGTACGGGCGGCCTAATTTGGGCATCAATCACACTAGCACTATTGACGGTACCGGTTGTTATTGTTGCTACAGAAGAGGGGTTATCACGTATCCCTCGCGCTGTGCGTGAAGGCTCACTTGCTCTAGGCGCTACCAAAGCTGAAACCTTGTGGAAAGTTGTCTTACCTATGGCCAGCCCTGCCATGATGACCGGTGTCATCTTGGCTATTGCACGTGCCGCAGGAGAGGTAGCTCCACTGATGTTAGTCGGGGTGGTTAAATTGGCACCTAGCCTACCGCTCGATGCTAACTACCCGTTCCTGCATTTGGATCAGAAATTTATGCACTTGGGCTTCCATATCTATGATGTTGGTTTCCAAAGCCCAAATGTAGAAGCAGCACGCCCGTTAGTCTATGCAACGGCTCTGCTTCTGGTTGCGGTTATTGCACTCCTGAATATTTCAGCGGTGCAAATTCGTAACCACCTACGTGAAAAATATAAATCGCTCGAAATGTAACGCTGTATAACGAATAACTTTGAGAAGGTTAGAATGAAAATGACTACTAACGCTAAAACACATGGTATCGATATCTCATCGTTGCAGCGTGAAGCCAGAACTTTAGATCTGGATACCGAAACAACGACGCTTAAGGTAAGAGATCTACGCTTAACTTATGGCGATAAAGAAGCACTCCATGGCATTAACATGGACATCCCCAAAAAGCGTGTCACGGCATTCATCGGACCATCAGGTTGTGGTAAATCAACGTTGTTACGCTGCTTTAACCGTATGAATGATTTGGTAGATGGCTGCAATATCACGGGCCAGATTCTACTCGACGAAAACAACATCTTTGATCGCACGGTAGATGTTGCTGATTTGCGTCGCCGTGTTGGTATGGTTTTCCAGAAACCCAACCCATTCCCAAAATCAATTTATGAAAACGTTGCATACGGCTTACGTATTCAAGGCATTAAAAAGAAACGTGACATAGACGAAACCGTAGAGTGGGCACTAAGATCTGCGGCTTTGTGGGATGAAGTTAAAGACCGCTTGCATGAAAGTGCGCTAGGTATGTCCGGTGGACAACAACAACGTTTGGTTATTGCTCGAACGATCGCCGTAAAACCAGAAGTCTTACTTCTAGATGAGCCCGCATCAGCATTGGACCCTATCTCTACGTTGAAAATTGAAGAGCTAATCCATGAACTGAAAAATGATTTCACTATTGTTATCGTTACACACAACATGCAACAGGCTGCCCGTGTATCGGACTATACTGCTTTCATGTATATGGGTGATCTAATTGAGTTTGGCGTGACTGATACTCTCTTCACTAACCCTGAAAAGAAGCAAACCGAAGACTACATTACAGGCCGTTACGGTTAATAATAAAACGTATAAACTTTTCGTTTGTGAATCATTAATAAGGACGGAGTACCGTTACCGTGGAACTCACTAAAGATACCTATTCGACCCATATTTCTCAGCAGTTCAATAATGAACTCGAGCAGATCCGCACTGAACTTCTCACTATGGGCGGCATAGTCGAGCGCCAGGTGCACGATGCAGTGGAAGCACTATTAACCGGCGATGCCGAATTAGCAGAGCGCTCACGTCGCGTTGATAAACAAACCAACGACATGGAGCTGATGATCGATGAGCGCTGTACCACCATCATCGCTAAACGCCAGCCTGCTGCCAGTGACTTACGTTTAATCGTCGCCATCTCAAAAGCCGTGAATGACCTTGAGCGTATGGGTGATGAAGCTAGCCGCATTTGCCGTCATGCCATCGAGTTAGTAGAAGATGGTGAATCACAGCGTGGCTACCAAGAAGTGCGCCATATCGGCAATTTGGTACGCTCCATGGTAAAAGATGTATTAACAGCTTTTGCTCGCAACGATACAGAGCTTGCTTATCACGTAGCCAAGCAAGATAAGGCGGTGGATCAAGAGTATCGTACAGCGATGCGCTCCCTCATGACTTATATGATGGAAGATTCGCGTGCAATCTCCAGTTGTTTGAATGTTATTTGGGTGTTGCGCAGCCTGGAGCGTATCGGAGATCATTCACGTAATATGTCTGAACACCTTATTTACCTTGTGAGTGGTACCGACGTACGTCACCAACCACTTTCAAAGATTAAACAAACAGCAGGTATTAGCGAACCTGAAGAACCTAAAGAATAAACGGGTCTCCTTTATTACTTAAAAAAACAGCCCTTGCGGCTGTTTTTTGCTTTTTGGTCTTCACCAAAACAGTAACAACTGACATATTCCAAAAGTTTCGCTCAGTCTAGCCGCTATACATATTACTAGTAAGAATGAGTGGTATTACATATGTCTAACGCTGCGCTAAACCAATATGTTGTCTATGGTGACCTTAATTGCCCCTATAGCTATGCCTTGCACGAGCGCCTGAAAGCACTCGACCTTCTCGATAAAGTCGATTATCGCTTAGTAGAGCACGCGCAAGATATTGGCCTCTATGAAAATACCCCCGATATGCTCGCAGAGCTGGCGAGTGATGTATTTTCAGTCCGTAGTTATGCCAGTGAAATACCTATCTCTCTTCCGCCTGAACGCCCCGATAGTCGTTTTGCAATTCTATGTGTCATTGCCGCAGCACAAATCGATAGTAAAAAAGCCATTATTTTCAGAGACCTATTTTATAAAGCGATGTGGGTAGACGGCTTAGATATTGCCAGCCCAACCGTTATCTATGATTGCTTAGAAGCCGCTGGATTACCGACAGAACTGTCTATCGATATGGATTCTGAAGATATTCTCGATGAGTGGCAGGACCGTTGGGAAAACAGTCACACAGGATCACGGGTACCTGTGATTTTTTCACCAGATAGTCGAAAATTAATTGGGCTAGCATCGATTAGTGAAATTGGTGCTTTTTTTGCCGGAGAAGACAACAAAGTCGAATACGACTCTCGCCAAATGTGTAAGTACTCAGAACATCATACGATTGCCGTTTTCGCGAGCGAAGGCTTAACACCGGTTTGGCAACTCATTGATGCATTACGTAGCGACTATAATATCTTGCTCCCGGCAACACTAGGCGACCTGAAGCAACAGTTAGAATCTGCAGAGCAAACACCAGACCTGGTACTAATACACGCAACAGACGACTGGTTAAACAACCTCCTACTTTGCCAACGCCTGATACAAAATATCAACAACACCTTTGTGCCTATTGCGATAGTCGGCGCAGAAAACGACGATCAACAAGAACTCAAAGCTTATGCTCATGGCGCTTCTGATTACCTCGTTCAGGACCGTGCAGCAGGAATTATTCGTGCCCGTATCAGCATGATGCTAGAGCTAAAAAGGTCACGCGACTTCCTCGAACGTTCAGCCCGTATTGACGGCTTAACAGGCGTCAATAACCGTAGGGAGTTTGAAAAAAGCCTAGAAATGGAATGGCGACGCAGTGCACGTACCCGCCAGCCACTCTCTTTAATTATGTTAGATGTTGACCATTTCAAAGCTTTTAACGATCGTTATGGACACTTAGCAGGTGATAGCTGTCTACGGCGTCTTGCTGGCGTCATGCAAACCACTGTTAACCGTTCCCATGATTCCGTATGTCGCTATGGAGGAGAAGAGTTCGCTATTCTATTACCTGATACCGACAAAAAAGGAGCGCAACGTGTAGCACAGGCTATTCGTAACCAAATCATGCTATTAGGCATTGCTCACGACCGCTCATCAACTGGTTTAGTGGTGACCGTGAGTCAAGGCGTCGCTACCTTAATACCGTCAAGTAGCAACAGCCCCCACGAACTCGTGGAACATGCGGACCAAGCTCTTTATAAAGCAAAAAGCAGCCAACGAAACTGCGTCGTCGCAGCTTAATCAATAAAATCGGCAAACGGCGGGAAGCGCTTCTCTAGGCCTTCGCGCCCCATCTCTTGCAGTAATTTGATATTGCGTTCGGGAATCTCTTCCGGGTTTTCGTAATGCATCAATACCCGACTCATTTGACCTTCACGAATAATATGCACCATAGGGAATGGAGAACGATTCGTCCAATGGCTCAAGTCATCAGGCGCCACACCAGCAAACAGGTACGCCGGGTGAAAACTGGCTAGTTGAAACACTCCGGCTAATCCGGCCTTTGCTAGCAACTTTTCAAAGTGAGCTAGCAGATCAAGATACTCATAAAAATCAGCCAAACCTTGCGGCATAATCAGCAAGGTTGTGGCGATAGTTTTCTCATCAGCATCTTGAATTAGGTTGAGCTCTTTTAAAAAATCACTGGCCAGCGCCTCAGCGGTTTGCGCGTCACTGACGGCATAGCGCAAGGTATCGTGACGCACCACAGGTGACGCAAAAGGACACAGGTTAAGGCCAACCACAATAGTCTCGACCCACTCGCGGCTTAAACTAATAACGTCTTCACGTTTATATTCAATACTTGTGTTCTGTTTCATAGCGGCATCCTAATCCAAACAGCGCCAATGAACCAGCCAGATATACTGTTTATAGACAGATAAGGTAGAATATAGCCCGGTTAAATAAGGAAGATACTGTGCCCATTCCCTCCGCTCTGACCTCTATGAATTTTGATGTTCGCTGGACCGGCCTGCGACGTATAACACGTTTACATGCACCGCTGTGCTGGCAACGCTGGCTAACCGACCGTGCTTCATTAACACAACATCTAATCAGCGCCAGTAATGGTAAGTTTCGTGTAGAGGTTGTGCGCCAAGGCTGGGCTCGCCCTACTCGCTCTGAAGCACTCGCGCTAGGTATTCCCCTACGCCAGTTAGCATTAATTCGCGAAGTGCATTTGTTAGGTAACGATCAAGTATGGGTTTATGCTCGCTCAATTATCCCAGCATCTACAATGACGGGGCGTGAGCGTCAGCTTAGCCATGTAGGAAACCGCTCTCTAGGAAGTATCTTGTTTAGTGATCCAACAATGCACCGCGGGCCACTACAAATCTCACGCCTACAGCTATCCAATCAACAAACCGTGTGGGCGCGTCGCTCCAAGTTTTTCTTATCAGGGAAGCCTCTACTCGTATGTGAAGTTTTTCTCCCAGCACTAGAGCAGGTACACTACACCCCATAACTCAAATTAGCCGATACCAAACCAATGCCAGAAACCATGCCTAAGTCTGCTTTATCCCTGCGAGAGCGCTTTGCTATCTATATTGATTTAACAAGATTTAATCGACCCGTTGGTAGCTACCTACTGCTTTGGCCAACACTCTGCGCGTTATGGATAGCAGCAGAAGGCATCCCTGACACCAAACTCATCATTATTTTTGTACTAGGCGTTTTTCTTACTCGCTCAGCAGGCTGCGTTATCAATGACTTTGCTGATCGAAAAATAGATGCTCATGTTAAACGTACGTCACAACGTCCTCTTGCAACCGGTCGTATTAGCAGCAAGGAAGCGCTGATTCTTTTTGCTGTGCTGATGCTACTTGCTTTTAGCCTCGTACTTTTCACCAATAAAATGACTATTTTAATGTCATTTGGCGGGCTTTTCTTGGCCTCGTTATACCCTTTCATGAAACGCCACACGCACTTACCGCAGGTAGTTCTCGGTGCCGCTTTTGGTTGGGCTATTCCGATGGCTTTCACCGCCGTAAACGAGTCGATTCCTACCATCGCATGGCTTATATATATTGCCAAAATACTATGGACTGTCGCTTACGATACTATGTACGCCATGGTGGATCGTGATGATGATTTGAAAATTGGTGTGAAGTCGACAGCCATTTTATTTGGCGATCTAGATAAAATAATTATTGGTGCTTTACAGCTATTAACCCTGATTATTTTATTTTTAGTGGGCCAGCAGCTTAACTTCAGCTGGAGCTTCTATACAGGCTTGGCAATAGCCGCCATTCTTTTTATATATCAACAAATTTTGATTAAAGATCGAGAGCGTGACCTCTGCTTTAAAGCGTTCCTAAACAACCATTATGCTGGGTTAGCTGTTTTTTCAGGCATTTTTCTGCACTATGTGACACTTTAAGACATAGATGTAACATTTATGTCATATAAAAGCAGTGTAATACTCCCGACATATTTTATGCGTAGGGACGGTTAACATGTCTACTAGTAAACAAGTTCTAATTGTTGATGATGAAGCACCCATTCGTGAAATGATTGCTGTTGCTCTGGAAATGGCAGGGTATGAATGCAGCGAAGCGGACAATGCCCAAACAGCACATGCCATGATTGTTGATCAACAACCTGACATGATTTTGCTCGATTGGATGATGCCAAATATGAGCGGCATCGAATTAGCTCGACGCCTGCGAAAAGATGAAACTACCGCCGACATTCCTATCATTATGCTGACGGCTAAAGGCGAAGAAGAAAATAAAGTAAAAGGCTTAGAAGCCGGTGTTGATGATTACATCACTAAACCATTTTCTCCTCGTGAACTAGTTGCGCGCTTGAAAGCAGTATTAAGACGCGCTACACCCAAAGGCATTGAAGATCCTGTCTCGGTTGATGGCCTAACACTTGACCCCGTGTCACATCGCGTCACATCAAATGAAAGTCCTATCGATCTTGGACCCACCGAGTTTCGTTTATTACAGTTCTTTATGACCCACCAAGATCGTGCATATTCACGAGGCCAACTATTAGATATGGTATGGGGTGGCAACGTTTATGTGGAAGAACGAACGGTCGATGTACATATTCGTCGCTTACGAAAAGCGTTAGGTAATCAACATGATTACTTGGTACAAACAGTGAGAGGTACGGGTTATCGTTTCTCAACAAAAGTAGCTTAATTAAAGCCGCCTAATACTACAGAGTTAAACGGATTTTATGCAAAACTCGCCACATGCATCTTTCACTAACCTTATTATCATTGCGCTCATATCTGCAACAATAGGGTTACTTGCCGGATACCTAAGCTGGGGCTTGGTTATTGGCTTATCTATCTGGTGCGTTTTGCAAATACGTCAGACAGAAAAACTTAGAAACTGGCTGCAGCGCTCCGATACCGTGCCGCCAGAAGCACAAGGACCGTGGGGCGATATTTTTGATGACTTGGCACGTATTCAAAAACGCCAACAAGGTAAAACTAAACAGCTAAAAGATATCATTGTGCGCTTTCAACAATCATCATCCGCTCTTGCAGATGCCTTTGTTATTATTGATCAGCATAATAATCTTGAGTGGTGGAATTTATCAGCAGACCGTTTACTAGGCCTCAAAGCATCGGCTGACCGCGGTAAACCTGTGATCAACCTATTGCGTGACCCTCGCTTCATTCGTTATTTTCGCAAAGGTAATTATGAAGATCCACTGCAGCTACCTAGTCCGGTATTAAATGATACCGTTCTGCAATATCAGATTACAGAATTTGGCTTTGGCGATCGTCTTTTGGTAGCTAGGGATATTACACAGTTAGTTCGGCTTGAACATACACGACAAGACTTTGTCGCCAACGCTTCTCACGAATTACGTACACCGCTCACCGTTATTCGCGGTTATTTAGAAACATTTCTTGACCAAGAACTACCAAAACCATTAACGCGAGCCATGAATCAAATGCAAATTCAGGCCAGCCGTATGGAAAGCTTGGTCGCTGACCTACTCTTCTTATCACGCTTAGAAGCTAGTCAGCATATTCCAGATGAAAACCCAATACGTATCCAAGAAATGCTCAATTCTATCCAGCAAGATGCGCTTATATTGGCGCGTTCACAAAATAAAGAACACGACATTGCGCTAAACATAGACACGGAATATGACCTGCTAGGCCAACCTCAAGAACTTCACAGCGTGTTCTCAAACCTAATATTTAATGCTGTCAGGTATTCACCACAAAAAGGGAAAGTCGATATTCAGTGGTGGGTAGACCAGGAAGGCGGGCACTTTTCTGTACAAGATAATGGTCTAGGTATTGATTCTATTCATTTATCGCGCCTGACCGAAAGGTTCTATCGTGTAGACGAGGGGCGCTCTTCTTCAACGGGTGGAACAGGGCTAGGGTTAGCGATAGTAAAGCACGCCTTACACCGACATGGGGCCAAACTGACTATTGAAAGCCAGCTTGGCAAAGGCAGCTTATTCAGCTGCCACTTCCCTCTAGACATGTTAGACAAAGCAAAATCCTTAGACTCCCTTGCCTAAACGCTATCTTAACGACCCGCTTTTTGGTTAATACAATGCTCTTCACACCAAAATAATGTCGCGCCAATCACAGCAGCAGGCATCATGATAAGGTTCACAAGCGGTATCATCATGCCTATTTGAACAATTGCACCAAAGCTAAGTGACGTTAAACGCCGTTCAGCCAACATAACCTTCATTTGTCTGAAACTTACTTTATTGTTATCCATCGGATAATCGCAATATTGGATAGCCATCATCCAAGCACCGAACAAAAACCATAAGAAAGGCGCAATAACATTCACGACGGGAATGAAGCTGAGAATCAGTAATAAAAACAGTCGTGGTAAATAGTACGCCAGTTTCGATAATTCACGCTGCAAGGCTCGCGGAACTGTTGCTAACATCCCTTTCCAGTCCTCATCCTCCATAACAGCGCCGCTACGCATCTTCTCTACTTTCTCTGACAGGAAGCCGTTAAAAGGCGCTGCAATTAGATTAGCGACCATCGAAAAGCCGTAATACACCGTAATTAATACCAACACAGCAAACAGAGGCCACAACAACCAATCAAGAAATGACATCCACTGGGGTAGTTGGCCCAGCCAATAATTAACCCAACCTTCGAACTCGTTAATCAGTAACCAAATTGCACCGGAAAATATGACTATATTGATCAACATCGGTATCAATACAAATTGCCGAATGCCGGGTTCAGGCAACATACTAAACCCTCTAAGCAAATACCCTGCTCCTTTTACCGGATTGCCTCGCATTTTCCCTCCTAATATTAAATGATGAAATTAACGGCAAGACGTAAGACCAAACCGACGATCATCATCATCATGCCTGTACGGTTAACCTTGAACTCTTTAGGGCTAAACTCAATGGTTGGCTGCCAGAACATCAATAAAGACTTAAAGTCTTTTGTTCTACTGGCATACATGGCCAGAGATACCAAAAAAACTATAAGACCACCCCAAAACAGTATTTGTTCAAGTAATACCAAAAAGTACATGTTTTCTCACTTATGAGCCGATTTTAAAACAGGTAAGACTAACAGAATTGCTTTGTTCAGGCTGCAAAGTTAACCTCTAAAGTTTGTAAAATAGCTAATCCCTTAGACGAACTATTAATGCCCACCTTGGAGAATACTCATGAAAGCGATCCGAATTCACACCTTCGGTGGACCCGAAGCATTAATTTATGAAGAAGTGGCGGAACCACAGCTAAAAGCGGGAGAAGTACTAGTCAAAAGTCATGCAGCCGGTGTTAATCCTATTGACTGGAAAACCTGTAGCGGCGGTGGAGCGGCTCCATTTATCGGGGAGCTTCCGTTTACACCCGGCTGGGAATTCTCAGGTACAGTCCTTGCCTGTGGTGCTGATGTTTCAGGATTCGCATCTGGTGATAGGGTCTTTGGCTTCGTACGATTTCCTAGTGCCGCGGGCTGTTATGCTGAACAAATTGCGGTGCCTTCTGACCAAATTAGCCTTTTGCCCTCTGAATGTAGGCTGACAGAATCTGCAGGTCTTTCGCTAGCGGGCCTGACTGCCTGGCAGGCACTCTTTGATAAAGGCCTGCTTCAGGCTAAACAAAAGGTACTGATTCTGGCAGCCGCAGGAGGTGTTGGCCACTTAGCGGTTCAACTTGCAAAGTGGAAAGGCGCCACAGTGATAGGCACAGCATCACAAGCAAACCAATCATTCCTTACTGAGCTTGGATGCGATCAAGTTATTGATTACAACCAGCAGCAAGTAGCTAATGCTGTACAAGATATTGATCTAATAATTGACGGCGTTGGCGGGCAAACAGCTATAGAGGCTCTCGCCTGCCTAAAAGGGTCCGGCACAATGGTCACTCTGCCTTCAGTAACAAAAGATGAAGTAATAGCCGCCGGTGAAAAACGTGGGTTAAATATTTTACCTCTGCGGGTTGAGCCTAATGCCGAGCAACTACAATCATTAGCTCAACTCAATGCGAGCAAGCACTTACGTTTAAACGTTACGGCTACCTACCCCATTGAAAGCACAGCTGACGCTTTTAGAGATATTGCATCCGGCCATACGCAAGGCAAGGTCATCCTTACCGTATAAACGACAGTTAACAAGCGAAGGTCATAACCTTTTAAAAGTCTATGACCTTACTGCTTGTGCGTTAAATGCCCGCACCGTCTGAACAGCCGTTTGCAAATAGCGGCTTCTATCTGCTTTATCTTCAATTTCGAATGCTAGCGCCTTAATCAACTCTGCTATTTTGGCCCTTTGTACCCCGTGTGTCGCCTTCCAGTCAGCATATGCATCATCAAATACAATTTCAGCAGCGGGTCCTATGTGCTCAGCTAAACCTTCTTGCAAGTTTCCCATAAGCCCCGTCAGTTCAACCTCTATGCGCCTTTGGTTTTCAGTGTTAATTGGC
Organism: Neptunomonas sp.; assembly: GCA_034110685.1. Lineage (GTDB taxonomy): Bacteria > Pseudomonadota > Gammaproteobacteria > Pseudomonadales > Balneatricaceae > Neptunomonas. The sequence goes on along the minus strand of JAWUYS010000122.1, from coordinate 18,352 downwards.
GCTTTAGGGGCTAAATGAACAACAGGAGGCTCTACATTGGGGGAGGTTAACTTCTTTTTAATACGCCCTAATGAGGATCGCACGCTGGTATTAATCAATGCTAGGTTGACGTCTTTATCTGTCAGCAAAACCAATACAGTTTCATCGGCTATGTAATAACCAATTAATAAACTCTCTTCCAACTCAATAAATATTTCTCGATGGCTACAACCCATACCTTCAACAGCCATAAAGATCTGATAAATCACACGACAAGCACCCATCAGATTGTCTTCGAGAGCCTCAGGAAATGTTGAAGCCATCATCTCATCAGTACTCAGCAAACAACTATGGTGTATCCCAGCTAAACGCTCAAAATCTTTTAGTATCTTCTCCATTTTCATTAACTCCACTGCAACAAGTCATCGACCTGCTGTTTGAGCGTCCTGACAGATACTCGATTTGAAGACTGCACTCCTAGAGCCTTTTCACCTCCAATAAAAACGGAGAGGTTGTCTTCTTTATTGCTCTTTATACAAATATTTTGAACGGACCCTAAACCGGAAGCTTCTTCAAATACATTAACCACTCCAGCGACAAAGCCGACAAAGTCATTTACGTCTGTAGACTCAATAGAGGATGTAATTATCTCGCCCATATCATCCGTTAATACCGCCCCACGAACGCCTTTTAGATTCATCACATCATCAATAATAGAGTCTTTCATAACGACCTCCTCTCCCAGATAATCCTGAATGGCAAAGTGGGCGTCATCCTGTTTCAATTCCACTTCTTCGAATAATACTTCTTCTTCGCTACCCAGTGCCTGGCTGACAAGTTCAGACCATCCGTCAAAGGTAACCCTATCGCCCACCAGCTCTTCTACTAGGGGCAATACACTGCTTGCTTTTCGTGCATCAATGAAACGCCCGGATGCCTCAAATCCCATCTCCAGCAGCGCTTTCTGATATTCAAGCAACGTAGGGTCGTCTCGTAAATCAGAACGGGTGACCCCTAAAATGACTTTTTTTCGCGCGATCAATTCTGCAAATTCTTGCGAGTAATATTTGAGATCACGCATTGGATAATTACGTGTGTTATCGACTAAAAAAACAATACCAGCGCAGTCTGCTGCCAGATCATTGGCGAGTAGCTCCCACATAAACTTGAAACGCGCTTGTCCCGGTGTACCGTAAAGCTGTACACCTTCGCTCTCATTCAGCGTGAGGCAACCATAATCCATTGCGACAGTTGTCGTGGCCTTACGTAATCCTGTCATATCAGAAGCTTTCGCTTCTGTTTCAAGATTATGATGGCCGTCACAAACCGCACGGATAGCCGACGTTTTACCAGCGCCTACAGGGCCAATAAAGAGTAATTTGTGATAATGCATGCGTACCCAAAATTATTATTGTTATTACGCGGTGGTGTCAGAGGAGTACCTACCGACTACTTTCTGCTCAGTATTTAGTCTAAGCAGATATTAAAAATAGTCGATATAAGCAGATTATTGAAGTAACAGACTGTTGTTCTTGTGAGAATGACGAAAATAAATGATAAATTGCCTATTATTGGCTACAAAAGTATTTTTGCTGTTTCATTAAAAAACGACAGCCCTCACCTTTAATATTATTGTTCCAGCAATAATATTTGGCCCACGCTTTATCATCTTCAGTAGGTGTTTCACGGTATTCAGGCACACCATCACAAAACCCTTCGCTTTCTTGCGCTTGGCTCAGACATGCTTTCAAAAATACACCCTGATTAACGGTGCAACTAAACCCTAGGCACCCATCAAACTGCTGTAATGTGGTATCTAAGCAATTTTGTTGATCCGTTGTCTGGCCATAATCCTGGCCCTCTTGTATAAACTGTGCCGTTGTATCCGCTCTTTCCTGATTAAAGTCCGCTAGCCAACTCTCTCTGTTTAGCCAACCATAGATCGCAGCAACAACCAGTATCAACAACATGATTAAGAGTGATTTTTTGAACATAATAAATTTTCTAATTCCGAAATTAGCTGCGTTTATACAGACCGATAATACAAAAAAACAATCCAATAACAGAAAGCAACATACCACCATTCACAAACTGGGGATGCCTTGCCATATAGGGTATGAACGAGTGATTACTCTCTTGATCGCACACGAGTAACTCATAATTAAATGAACCACCTAGGTCTAAGCAGTCACTAACTAGGGACTGCTCATACATGTAGCCCCCCATTAGCAATAAACAAGGGACTACCAGCAGTATTAATCCAATTCTGAGCATTAGGCGTCTTCGTCACTTATCCCAATATTACTCACACCTTGGTTATGTGCCAGTGCGCGCAACTCGCTGATAAAGGTCTTATCCAGTTGTTTAATGTTCATTAAACGTTCAACCACTTCTTCCTGAAATTCATCTTCCTGAACCATCAAGTCATGATTGTTGATCAGACGAAGTATCTCTACATCTGACATTTGGTCATCGCCTTCAGATATTTCGATAAACATCGCGACGCATTCGCGAGAAACACTACCCACGGCGATCGCTTCATCAACGTCCGCTTCTAAAATACAGGTGAGCGTTGAGTACAAAGACACAACGGCATCTAATGCCGGTGATGCACCATACATTTCATGTTCATCAAGATCAGGCATGTTGGCATCGACTTTATCCAAATGCACTTCAAAGTTCATTTTAGCGCCACCAGGCACCAAAGACTGCCACACGCCGTCCAATACTGTTTCCAGTTGCTTCAGATCTCCAAACTCTACCAACTTATTAAAAAGTACAAAGTTAGGAAACTGGCGCTCGGTTACTGCAACACAGTAAGCGGCCAATTTTTTATGATCCAGTGAGCGTAATTGCGCCTCTACGGGCAGTCTATCAGTCATATATAGATCTCTGCTTGGGTAAGTAACAGCGCTATTGTAAGGGATTTAAAGGATTTTGCAGCCATCTAGTCAATAAACCGGTGGAATTACGGATAAATATCACGGTTTTTTGTTGTTATACTTTTAAATAACACAACTTTGAACCAATCTTGCTAATAAGAGAAGAATAATGCAGAGCAATTTTCTTAGTCAGTTAGTCCGATTACTCGATGGTCTCAGCGAATGGACAGGCCGAACCGTATCTTGGTTAACCCTGTTTATGGTGATCGTCACTTTTGTAATCGTTGTTATGCGCTACGCATTTAATGTAGGCAACATTGCTCTACAAGAATCAGTAGTTTACATGCACAGTTTTGTTTTCCTTTTAGGCGCCGCTTATACGCTTAAGCATGACGGCCATGTGCGTGTAGACATATTCTATCGCCCGTTAGGTGAACGAGGTAAAGCCTGGATAAATATCTTAGGTATTTTATTGCTCTTATTCCCTGTCGCCGGTTTTATCGGCTACATCTCATGGGAATATGTAGCATCGTCATGGTCACTGCTGGAAGGCTCTCAAGAGTCTGGAGGCTTGGATTTTCGCTATATTCTCAAAACAGCTTTAATAGCTATGCCTGTCTTAATTATCCTGCAAGGGATATCAGAGCTTTGCCGTTGCATTCTGGTACTAACAGGCCAGGGCCACCTCCTTGAAGAAGATGTTTCGGAGCACACAGTATGATGGAATACCTTTCTCTCTTTCTCTTTTTAGGCGCGGTCATCGTCCTATTAATGGGTTACTCCGTGGCCTTCTCTCTTGCAGGAACCGGCCTTCTCTTTGCCGGTATCGGAGCATTAACAGGGCACTTTGACTCTGTTTTTCTAGAGGCTATACCCAACCGCCTATTCGGCATTATGAATAATGAAGTGCTGATCGCAGTACCCTTATTTGTTTTCATGGGCGTAATGCTCGAGAAATCCAAAATTGCCGAAGGCCTTCTCGACACAATGTCGATACTCTTTGGATCAATGAACGGCGGTTTAGGTATTTCAGTAACCATCGTAGGCATGCTGCTAGCAGCCAGCACGGGTATTGTTGGTGCGACCGTAGTGACAATGGGCTTACTGTCTCTACCTACCATGTTACGACGCGGCTACGACCCTCAGGTTGCTTGTGGCGTCATATGTGCTTCAGGGACTCTTGGACAGATAATTCCGCCTTCTATTGTGCTTGTACTGTTGGGTGATGTTATTAGCTCCGCATACCAACAGTCGCAGATCGACCAAGGTTTGTTTTCTCCTGAAACCGTCACTGTGGGTGACCTCTTCTTAGGAGCACTCATTCCTGGACTATTACTGGTACTTGCCTATACGCTTTATATCGTAGGGAAGGCCGTTATCTCACCCGCCTCTGTTCCCGCTATTCCTCAAGAGGAGCGTGACGCGGTAGATAATCTTTGGGGTAAGGTTCTCAGTGCTTTAGTGCCGCCAATCTTACTTATAGGCTTGGTTTTGGGCTCAATTCTAGGCGGGTTAGCAACACCGACTGAAGCCGCTGCCGTGGGTGCTGTTGGAGCGGTAGTGCTGGCCATCTTTAAGCGTAACTTCAATATGAAGACGCTAACTGGCGTCATGCGCTCTACAACTCAGGTCAGTTCGATGGTATTCATTATCCTCGTTGGCGCATCTATATTTTCACTGGTGTTCCGCGGCTTTGGTGGCGATGACATGGTGCGGGACTTTCTAACAGACCTGCCTGGTGGCGTCTGGGGAGCTCTTGCAGTAGTTATGCTGGTCATGTTCTTACTCGGGTTCTTCTTAGACTTTATCGAGATAACCTTTGTTGTTGTTCCTATTGTTGCTCCCATCTTACTAACTATGGGACTCGACCCTATCTGGCTGGGTATTATGATTGCACTTAACTTGCAAACATCGTTCCTCACACCCCCCTTTGGTTTTGCCCTATTCTACTTACGAGGTGTTGCTCCTGAGTCTATTTCAACAGGACAAATTTACCGAGGAGTCATCCCTTTCATTGCCATACAGCTCACCATGCTGGGGCTATTAGCCGCTTGGCCAGCACTGGCAACCTGGTTGCCTCACGCTGTTTATGGATGAAGCTTAACTCTTAACTAGAAAAATAAAATAAAGCCACCTGCCTAGGTGGCTTTTTTATGCCTGTTCTAATATGTCTGCACTACACAGAGATTCCTACTCTCAATTTAAACCAGGTAATTGAGCCGGTAGCTAATTCACTTAAAGAATAGATAAACGAATAATAGAAGCGCGAACTTAACCCCCAACAGCAAGGCATAAAAAAGCCGGCTAATGCCGGCTTTCAATTGAAGCTACTTTTGTTATCTAGGCAAACTTAAACAGGGTTACGTGCGTTGAGGTAAGCCTGTTCAGATACTTGATGCCATTTCGTTGCTTGGTCACGGAATTTAACGAACGAATCAAATACTTTCTTCGTCATTTCATCATTAGCCGCTTCTTCAGCAATAACTTCATCGGACAGTGACTTCAGAGTAGCCAATACATCGTCTGGGAACTTACGTAGTTGCACGTTATGCTCGTTTACCAACTGCTCAAGTGAGCGGTTATTCTTCGCTGTAAAGTCAGCTAGCATATCTTGGTTAGCCACACGAATGGCATTACGTACGATTACTTGTAGATCCGTTGGCAACTTCTCAAATGCTTCTTTGTTCATGAAGCACTCAAGCGTTGTACCTGGCTCATGCCAGCCCGGGTAGTAATAAAATTTAGCCGCTTTATGCAAACCAAATGCAGCATCATTGTATGGACCAACCCACTCAGTTGCATCAATTGCACCCGACTGTAGCGCAGGGAATATTTCACCACCTGGAAGCAGTACAGGAGTACCACCAGCACGTTTAAGTACTTCACCACCTAAACCAGGCATACGCATTTTAAGGCCTTTAAGATCAGCCACAGAGTTGATCTCTTTATTAAACCAACCACCCATCTGAACGCCTGTATTACCTGCAGCACCAGGAACAAGACCAAACGGTGCATACGTTTCTTCCCATAGCTCCATACCGCCACCATGGTACAACCAGCTGTTCATCTCTTGAGCTGTTAAACCGAAAGGTACCGCTGCAAAGAATTGTGCTGCACGGCTTTTACCTTTCCAGTAGTAAGAAGCACCGTGACCCATTTCCGCCGTTCCGCGGGAAACAGCATCGAAAATTTCCAGCGCGCCAACTAACTCTTTGGCACCGTAAACTTTTACTTCAACTCGGCCACCGGTCATTTCAGTGATCAGCTTAGCCAAGTTATTTGCACCAACACCTAAACCCGGAAAGTTCTTAGGCCAGGTAGTTACCATTTTCCACTTAAACTCTGGTGCAGCCTGAGCTGCGGTAGACATCATGGCACCTGTTGCTACGGTTGCAGCTCCGGCACCTTTTAGAAATTGACGACGTTTCAAAGGCCTACTCCTTACGTTATTATTTTTCAGTGATTTACAATAAACATAGCATGCACTATAAGCCCCTGCAACGATCACTAACAGCTCTTTTATTACGTACGTGGTATTACCCAGACGGCTGAAAATAATCAGTAAGAAATCACAGATTTTGTACAGAAATAACTAAAAGTGATTACGCTATCACTTGGATAAAATCCAATGAAATTATGTGCTTTCATATTTCGTTGATATACTGATACGTTACGTAATAGCGCTTAACGAGAATTACTTTTGAACGCAGCAAACTTACTAAAGTCAATCACCGATGCTCAGCCTAAGCTTCGAAAGTCGGAGCAAAAAGTAGCAGACTTTGTGTTGGCTCATCCTCAGGAAGTTATCCACATGCGTATTGTGGATCTCGCCTCAGAAGCAAATGTCAGTGAGCCTACCGTCGTCAGATTTTGCCGCGCTTTACACTATGATGGTTTTCAGGATTTCAAGCTAACACTCGCTCAAGGGTTAGCCAGTAACCCCAACTTCGAACAATTTGCATTGGACTCCAAAGATACTGTTTCGGAGTTTAAACAAAAGATCTTCGATTCTATGATCGGAAACTTAATCGATATCCGTGACAAGTTAGACGCAGAAACACTGGAAAATGCAATTGATGCATTGGTAAAAGCCAAACGTATTGAATTTTACGGGTTTGGCGCATCCGCTGCGGTATGTAGCGATGCACAGCACAAGTTCTATCGCTTACAAATCTCTGCAGCGGCTTATTCTGACCCTCATATGCAAACCATCTCTGCTGTTTCTATGTCCGCTGGCGATGTCGTTGTGGCTGTCTCACAAACAGGACGCACCAAAGATTTACTGCATACGGTTAAGTTGGTCAAAGAAAGCGGCGCAACGGTTATCTCTTTATGCCCTGGTAACACACTACTCGCTGATTTAGCAGACATCGCTATTCATATTGATGTCGAAGAAGATAAAGACCTAAGCACACTAATGTCTTCACGTGTTCTTCACCTTGTCGTCATTGATGTACTTGCTGTCGGTGTGGCTATGCGACTTGGTCCAGCGTTACTGGATCACTTGAAAACCATTAAACGCAGCTTACGTAGCCTGCGACAGAATGATAAACGCCTCTTAGCAAAGCCTGATACTGAAGTATAAGATCACTAGCTTCTTTCTTAATATTTCTGCAATCTGAATACACTAACCTGCCTTTAACACATAGCGGATTAAACACGGTGAACTAAAAAACTCGCCTTTCGCTATCCCGTGATTTTATATCAAGAAACAGCCTGCCTAAGCGACTCTCTACTTACAGGCAAGCAATGATAAAAGGTTGATTATGATGTTAAAGCACAATACTAATCCGTTAAACGAAGTACAGCTTGAAATCATGAATGCGCTAATGGGTTATGAAGACGATAAAAACCTTACCAGCAAAAAACAAGCAACAAAGCGTCTATTCAAAGCCAGACGAGCCATCGAAGAGCGTCGAGAAAGACATAGCCTAGCAAAACATATAGATAGAGAAGCCTGGTACGACTCGCTTTAGGCTTCTCTATTGATGAGGGTTAGTGCTCTGGATAAATAATATTCAGGGGTACAGAGTTACCACCATCCATCACAATGGCATCGTGATGGCGTTTTAATTGGCGTGCTTCAGAAACACCACAAGAGTGAGCGATAATCTCTACTTCATGCACTAAATTGTGATGAAAATGAGCCACTCGCTCAGCCTTACTCTCCGGCACTAGACCCTGCTGCAAATCAGGATCATGCGTTGTAATACCCGTTGGGCACGTGTTTTTATTACACTGCAAAGCTTGTATGCAACCCAGAGCAAACATAAAGCCACGTGCACTCACGACAAAATCTGCACCGATACACAGTGCCGCAGCCACGTCTGTTGGGTTGATCATTTTGCCGGATACGATCACGCGAATTCTCTCACGCAACTCATGTTGGTGTAATTTGTTCACCAAAATAGGCAAGCTCTCACGTACAGGCAAACCAACACTGTCCATCAAAGGCATTGGCGCGGCCCCTGTGCCACCATCAGAACTATCCAAAGTAATAAAGTCCGGAGCATTTTCAATACCACGTTTATTAACCGCTTCAAAAAACTGATCAAGCCATTCAGTGGTACCTAATACCAACTTAAACCCACACGGCTTTCCGGTCACTTTACGAATACGTTCAACTGAATCAAGTAGATCGTCTATAGAGGCTATATCAGCATGTCGGTTAGGGCTGATAGAGGCTTGTCCTTCGGGAATACCTCGAATTTCAGCAATCGCTTTACTGACTTTTTCCGCAGGTAAAATTCCACCCTTACCAGGCTTTGCTCCTTGTGAAAGCTTAATTTCAAACATTTTAACCTGAGTAATGGAGGCTTTTTCTTTCAGCTTCTCATCTGAAAGCTCTCCATTGGCATCCCTTACACCGTATTTGGCCGTCCCTATCTGGTAGACAATGTCACAGCCTCCTTCTAAATGAAAAGGAGACAAGCCACCTTCACCGGTATTCATCCAGCATCCGGCTTTAGCCGCTCCATGTGAAAGCGCTTGGACAGCAGGCTTGGATAACGCACCATAACTCATACCTGAAACATTAAAGAACGACGGCGCATCGTAAGGGTGCTCACAATAAGGCCCTATACGTGAAGGTTGCGAAGAGGCTGCATCTTCAGAAAGTGTCGGGAAGGGGCAATTAAGAAAGTAATGCGTACCCGGGCGGCGCAGGTCACGTGTTGAGCCAAAAGCGATGGTATTATCTATATTCTTTGAGGCCCTATATACCCAGCTGCGCTGCGCGCGGTTAAAGGGTAATTCCTCTCGGTCCATAGCAAAAAAGTATTGGCGAAAAAACTCACCCATATGCTCAAACAAATAACGGAAGCGACCAATTAATGGGTAGTTTCTTCGAATAGTTTGGGCTGTTTGCTTTTTATCATTGCGATAAAGAATGAAACCTGTAATCAATAAAGCGACCACAACCAGTAAAAATAAAATCCCGATAGTTGCTATAAAATTAATTGCAAAAACAGTCACCGTATCGTTCATCATTTATCCCCTAACTCATTGATAGGCCAATCCTACTCTAGCGTTAGTGTAGGCGAATATAATCATTCTAAGTTAACTTTAACCGCAGGCTTAATTTACAGATCAACAAAAAACAAAATAGTTCTAAACTAATGCCGTTCAGCTCTCTATTAAGCAAGATAGCTTACGATTACGTAGGTTTAAAATATACGCAGACCCTGCTCTGTCGTTACTAGCCTATGCGTTCAAAGCCTGCTTCAAGATCCTCAATTAGATCATCAACACTCTCCAACCCAACATGAACGCGAACTAATGTACCCTCGAAATCTACCTTGCCCGAGGGGCGGATAGCATTAATTTCTTCAGGCTGATTAGCAAGAATCAGAGATTCATAGCCACCCCATGAGTAAGCCATGCTGAAATGCTTAAAGTTATCTAGGTATTGTTCCAGTAACTCATCGCTCAGACGTTGTTTTAGGATGAATGAGAACAACCCATTGCAGCCATTAAAGTCACGCTTATAGAATTCATGCCCCTTGCAACTAGGTAGTGCAGGATGGTTAACACGCTCAACTTCAGGTCGCCCACTTAACCAATTAGCGACAGCGATACTACTGGCTTCATGTTGCTTTAGCCGAATTCCCATTGTGCGTAGGCCACGAGCCGCCATATATGCAGTATCTGCATCAACCATCTGGCCCATTAGGTATGAGCGCTCCCGTAATCGCTCCCAACAACGCTCATTGGATACCGCCGTACCCAACATAGCGTCTGAGTGACCAACAATGTATTTGGTACCGGCCTGAATTGAGATATCGATATCATGCTCTAATGCTTTGAACAGCACACCAGCAGCCCAAGTATTATCTATCATGATAATTATTTCAGGATTAATAGACCGAGCCGCTTTCACCATTGCCGGTATATCAGGTACTTCCATCGTGATAGAGCTAGGTGACTCTAGAAATAGGAGCTTGGTATTTTTCTTTACCAAATGACGAATATCAGCACCTATTGTCGGTTCATAATAGGTAGTACTAACATTCATATCATTCAGAATGATATTACAAAAATCTTGCGTAGGCTCATAAGCTCCGCCGGTCATCAGAATATGATCACCCGCCACAACGAAAGAGAGAATAGCATTGGCCACTGCCGCCGCACCGCAAGGATACAGCGCACAACCAGCCCCCCCTTCAAGCTCAACCATCGCTTCCTGAAGAGAGAAATGAGTCAAAGTACCGCGGCGCCCATAGAATAACTCACCATTTGCGCGGTTAGCTGTTGCCATTTTTTTATCTTTAACAGAATCAAACACCAACGATGACGCGCGCTGAATAACGGTATTGACTGAGCCCAACCCAAATTTCTTGGAGCGTCCTGCATTAACCAATGATGTTGCAAGTTTATCGAGATACATAGTGATTCTCATATTACATATGTTTGCCATAAAGACGCGGCGGTAGTCTTTTTAGAGCGTCATGATAATACTTCACGGTAGGCAAATAGCCCTTGGCTCCCACCGGTGTGCAAAAACAGAACATTTTGCTTCGCAGAAAAAACACCCGTACGACACTTATCAACGAGCCCTGCCATCCCTTTGCCCGTATATACAGGATCAAGCAGCACGCCTTCCTGTTCGGCACACATTTTCACTGCCTCTATTGTCGCTGGCGTAGTGATGCCATAGCCCTCACCATAGTAACCACCATCGGCGACCACACGCCCATTAGCCAACGCTGGATCAAGCCCCATATGCTGGAGTGTTTTTTCCAACAACGCATGGACTAACTCTTGCTGCGCTTGTGTGTCACGGCTTACGGCAATGCCTAGCACAGGAATATCAGCACCCGCAGCGATGAGACCGGCCAACAAGCCAGCCTGTGTTCCCGCACTACCCGATGCGAGTACGATTTGGTCCACTACGATATCCTGCTCAACTATTTGTGCCAGTATCTCATTTGCACAGCGGACATAACCGAGGCTACCGACCTCGTTAGAGCCACCCACGGGGATAAGGTAAGGTTTTTTTCCAGCATCTATCAATCTAGCCATCAATTGATCGGCAAACGCAACGCTATCCACTCCATCAGCTACGGCGTGAATAGTTGCGCCAAACAGCTTATCGAGTAAAACATTGCCATTGTTGTAATAATCTTGCTTTGGCGTGCCTTCTACATCTTCAAGCACTAGCTCACAGGCAAAGCCAAACTTTGCCGCTGCCGCGGCTGTCTGGCGGGCATGATTCGACTGCAACCCACCAATGGTAATTAAGGTGTCAGCGCCCGCTTCACGTGCAGCCGCCAGTAAATATTCCAACTTACGCGTTTTGTTACCGCCTCCAGCCAACCCGGTGCAATCATCTCGTTTAATAAACAAGTTGCAACCCAATGCTTGTGACAATCGGGGCATAGCTTCAAGTGGCGTTGGCCCATGGCTAATGACCATGCGAGGGAAAGTATCAAGATCGATCATGAACGACATACTCCTGGAACACTCATCACGTGAGTGCCCCTTCGATATTAATTATTTAGCGATGAGGGTAGAAAAACCGAGATAGCGTACATCCTTGTACGAAGGCTTAAGCAGCATACTGATAAGACCAAGACTTTCAGTGTCCTAGACCGCTATTAGTGCCCTAAAATCTGACTGAGGAACAACTGTGTGCGCTCATTTTGTGGGTTATCAAAGAACTCATGAGGTGTATTTTCTTCAATAATGCTGCCTTCATCCATAAAAATAACTCGATCTGCAACTTGCTTAGCAAACCCCATTTCATGCGTTACGCAGATCATTGTGGTGCCTTCCTCGGCCAACTCCACCATGACATCTAACACTTCTTTGATCATTTCAGGATCAAGTGCTGAAGTAGGCTCATCAAACAGCATCACACGTGGGTTAGAACACAGCGCTCGCGCTATTGCCACACGCTGCGGCTGCCCACCAGATACTTGCCCGGGAAACTTGTTCGCTTGCTGAGGAATCTTAACTCGCTCAAGATAGCTCATCGCCATCTCTTCAGCGTCCTTCTTGGGCATTTTATTCACAAGGCGCGGTGCTAACGTCAAGTTATCCAGAATCGTCATGTGTGGGAATAGATTAAAATGCTGGAACACCATCGCTACTTCTTTACGCACAGCTTCTAAGTTCTTAACATTATCATCTAACAAGATACCGTCGATCAAAACTTCGCCGGCTTGGTATTTTTCCAAACGATTCATACAGCGAATCAGAGTCGACTTACCTGAACCCGAAGGCCCACAAATAATAATTTTCTCGCCTTTTTTGACATGTAAATTAATATCTTTCAGGACATGAAAGTCGCCATACCATTTATTCAAATCATTTACATGAATCAGTATATCGTCAGCAGATGTTTGGCCATTTGAACTCATAAATTATACCTATACTCAATTCTGTGGTGTTATCAAACAGAGGCGTTATTAATGCTGCTCGCCTTTACGCAATTCTGTTTCAAGGTTATTCGCGTATGAAGCCATCGAATAACAAAATACAAAGTAGATAGCCGCAACAAAGATATACACTTCGATGTAGAAGGCCCGCCATGTAGGGTCTGTAATGGCTACTTTGGCTGTTGCCAGTAGATCAAACAGTCCAATGATCAAGACTAGTGAGGTATCTTTAAACATCGAAATAAAGCTATTTACCGTCGGGGGAATGACAATACGTAATGCTTGCGGCATCACCACAACACGCATAGTTTGCCAATACGTTAACCCCATCGCTGCTGCTGCTTCGTACTGGCCTTTAGGCACCGCCTGTAAACCACCTCGAAAAACTTCAGCAAGGTACGCCGACGTAAATAAGATGATACCTATTTGCGCTCTAAGTAATTTATCGATCGTGACGCCTTCCGGTAAGAATAACGGGAACATCACCGAGGCCATAAACAGCACACTGATCAATGGAACCCCACGCACCAACTCAATAAAAGCGACACACCAAACACGAATCAAGGGCAACTCAGAACGGCGTCCTAGCGCTAATAAAATACCAAGCGGAAAAGCAGCAACCGTACCGACAACGGCTAGCATCAGGGTTAACGGCAGACCACCCCATTGCGTATTTTCTACATAGCTTAAACCCAGTACCCCGCCCCACATCAAGACTCCCAAGCCAACTAGACTTGCAACCCATAATGGAATCAGCCACAACTTCCAAAATGATCTGAGTAAACTGCAAATGATTAAGCCGATAAACCACACCATCGCAATTAGCGGCCGCCATTGCTCATCAGCAGGATATGTACCAAAGATAATAAAGCGGTATTTCTCTGCAATAATCCCCCAACATGCACCGTCAGTGGTAGCTTTACAGACCGAAGCATCTGCCGCAAACACGGCATTTAAAATACCCCAGTCCACCACGCCGACTAAAAACTTAACAACTAAATAGATACAGATGATGGATATCACCGTATTCAGCTTATTACTGAATAGGTTTTCCTTCATCCAATTAACGATTCCGCTCTGACTTGGCGGCTTAATAGCTATATTACTCATATCTATCGCTCCACCAATGCCATCTTTTTGTTATACCAATTCATGAATAACGAAATTACTAGGCTTATTCCCAGATAAACGCCCATGAATATGGAAATTGCTTCAATCGCCTGCCCCGTCTGGTTCATTGTGGTATTCGATAATGACACCAGATCAGGGTAACCCACGGCTACCGCCAAAGAACTGTTTTTAGTTAGGTTGAGATATTGGCTGGTTAACGGAGGAATCATTACGCGCGACGCTTGAGGTAATACAACATGTATCAGCGTTTGACTTGGCTTTAAGCCTAAATCCGTAGAGGCCTCTTCTTGCCCTTTTGGTACCGACTGTAAACCACTTCGAACGATGTCGGCGATGTAGGTTGATGTATATAAAGATAAACCAATCAACAAAGACAAAAATTCGGGAGATAATTTAGCGCCACCTTTGAAATTAAAACCCTTAAGTACGGGCGTACTCATTTCTGTAGGGGCACCACATACAAGATACGTAATGAAAACACTGACGATGACTAACGCCAACCCTGCCCATGCATATGGAAACGTTTGGCCCGTTCTATCCTGACGCGCTAATGCCCAACGCCGTAGTAACCACACGCCAACCAGTGACGCGACGAACACAATTCCCATCCAAAAATACGCAGGATGATCCGCAGGAACCGGGAATAACACACCACGATTACTCAAGAATACATCAGGTAAAACTTCCAAGGCTCGCTTAGGACTAGGAAAGCCATTATTGATCAGCGTGTACCAAAAAATAAGCTGCAACAACACCGGGATGTTACGAAACAGATTGATATATACCGCAGCGATACGGCTCAAGATCCAGTTCTTGGACATTCGCGACACACCCACAACAAAACCGATCAATGTGGCGAATATGATTCCCAGAAAGGAGACCTTCATGGTATTAAGAAAACCAACCATGAGGGCTCGGCCATAACTGTCAGCAGGAGTGAACTCAATCATATGTTCACTGATGCCGAATGAGGACTCTAACGACAAAAAACTATAACCCGTCGCAATGCCTTGATTTGCTAAGTTTTCGAAGGTGTTTGAAATAAGATACCAAGCAATAAATGCGATACCCCCAGTGACGAGTATCTGAGCAAAAACACCTCGCGCCTTCTCACTATAGATTAAATCGGATAGCCTTTTACGGCTCTTTAATGGTTCGGACATTAGCCTGCCTCTCTAATTATTATCTGAGCATACTTTTTCATCACTGCTATATGATCACAATAATGTCCTACTTGCTCAACAAAACGCATTTCATAGTAAGCAAAAGGGGCTAATCCATATGCATCAATTTTAAAAGCCCCTTAAAAAAAGCCCCGATGATCGGGGCTCAAGTCATACCGTCTTAACGAATCGGTGCCGGGTACATCAAACCACCATCAGTCCACAACGCATTCAATCCACGTTCTAGGCCTAATTTAGCTTTAACATTACGGTCAAAACTTTCACCGTAGTTACCTACCTGTTTAATGACGTTATATGCCCAGTCATTACTAACACCAAGTGCTTTACCCATGTCGCCAGTCGTGCCTAACAGACGCTGTATACCTGGGTCTTTACTATCTTTTTTGAAACTATCAACGTTAGCCGATGTGATACCTTTCTCTTCCGCTTCCAGCATTGCGATATGCGTCCAACGCACGATATCAGCAAACTCTTCGTCACCGTGACGAACCGCTGGGCCTAAAGGTTCTTTAGAAATGATTTCAGGCAGCACGATATAATCATCTGGATTCGGTGCTGTTTGACGATAAGAAGCTAAGCCTGATGCATCCGTTGTATAGACATCACAACGGCCAGAGAAGAATGTTTGCACAGCTTCTACCGCGTTTTCGATAACCACTGGCTCAAAATCCATGCCCTGAGCACGGAAGTAATCTGCAAGGTTTAACTCAGTTGTCGTACCAGGTTCGATACACACAGTTGCGCCATCTAGACCTGTAGCACTGGTGATACCAGACGCTTTTGCAACCATGAAGCCTTGGCCGTCGTAGTAGTTCACACCAGCAAAGTTAAGGCCAACCTTAGTATCTCGAGACAGTGTCCACGTGGTGTTACGCGCGAGCAAATCTACTTCCTTAGATTGCAGTGCAGTAAAGCGCTGAGCTGCAGTCAAGGGTGTAAAACGAGCTTTAGAAGCATCACCTAAAATAGCAGCAGCAACCGCATGGCAAAAATCAACATCTAAGCCTTCCCACTTACCTTCAGAAGTAGGGGCAGAAAAACCAGCCAACGCAGTATTGGCACCACATTGCACGTAACCTTTTGCCTTGATCGAATCGACAGTTTCACCTGCCATAGCAAAAGTACTCAAAGCTGCTGTTGCTGCGATAGTACCGCCAACGATCAGTTTCAATGATTTCATATATTGCTCTCTTCTTTGTTTTTATTGAATAAGTGTTCAAGTACAACTTATCACTAAATAAGTGGTACGAAAACCAAATAACCTTTGAATCTAAAGGAAATTTTTAACTTCCGTAAAAAAGTCTCATCTATATATCTGTCAACAATCTAAATTATCCAATTTTTTGGCTTTATGTTACAGCTCGAATCGAATATCTAAAGTTCTGGTCTCATTTTCTTAACCCAGTCCTCATTCTGTTTATGCTCAGTGAAATAAAATTGTAAGCGCTATGGAGGGGGACAATGTGCCTAATTAAACGACTAAAAGCTGATCATATGAACAAACTTTCCTATTCAATGAAAAAAATGGAACGTTATCTCATTTTCACGAAACTATTCAGAACATATTAGTTTTTTGGTCACTAATCAGCTGCTCATTCTCTAATACCTACAGAAAATTTAAATTGTTGCATGCTGCTGTTGTTGTTTTAGTCGCTAATATATTCCAGCGGCAGCTGAGTCGTTTGCTTCATTGTTTCCATGACAAAGCTGGAGCTCACATCAAACAGATCCGCTTTAATAAAGCTTTTATAGAGTCGATCGTAGCCTGGCATATCCGTCACCACCGCTTTTATCAAGTAGTCCAGGTCTCCACTCATTCTGTATACCTCAAGTACCAAAGGGATCTCTTCTATCACCTTCTTAAATTGTTCAGCCCATTGATCATTATGCTGGTTGGTACGAATAGATATGTATACGGTCAGAGGCAGATTAACCTGCTCCTGGTTTAATAAAGTGACACGCGCACTGATGACATTGTCTTGTTCCAGCTTTTGGATTCTTCGCCAGCAAGCAGATTTAGAAATCCCCACTCGATCCGCAACATCTCCTATTGAAAGAGAAGCATCCCGTTGCAGCAGCTCCAAAATCGCTCGATCTTGTTTATCCATTTTCACCTTAACCATGCAACCCTCCGGCAAAACCACACAACATTCTTATATTAATTGATTTCTTGGAATATTATTCCAACATAATAATACTTGTCGAAACTTAAAACCGATTATTGTTGTTTTTATAATTCAATTAGAGACATTGTTTATCAACTGTTCGCCTAAAATTACACTTCAAACATACTAGGCAAGAATAAGATGAATACACTGATAGATAAAATTCGAGAATCGGTAATTGGCGAAAACTGCATCATAGACACTCCCTTCGGCCAACAGCCACTAGTTTACGCAGACTACACAGCCTCAGGCCGGTCCTTGGGGTTTATCGAGGATTATATCCGTCAGCAAGTTCTGCCGTTCTATGCAAATACTCATACAGAGACGTCCTATACAGGGGCGCAAACCAGTGTTTTTCGGGAGGAAGCCCGCCAAGAAATCCGTAGTGCAATTAATGCAAGAGATGAAGATCAAGTGATTTTCTGCGGATCAGGGGCCACTGCCGCCATAAATAAGCTGATCGACATGTTGAATATTCGCCTCCCCTACGACTTAGATAAGCGCTACAACTTGCAGCAACAGATACCCAAAAACCAGCGTCCTGTCGTCTTTATTGGCCCCTATGAGCATCACTCCAACGAGTTGCCTTGGCGTGAAAGCATCGCAGAGTTAGTTGTTATTCCGTTAACTAACGACGGTCTATTGGACTTAACGGCTCTTGAAGCCCAGTTAAAAGTCTATAACAACAGGCCAATGAAAATAGGCAGTTTCTCCGCAGCGTCCAATGTGACCGGCCTTAAAACCGATGTAGAGGCGGTTGCACAATTACTGCACAGCTACGATGCACTCTCTTTTTGGGACTATGCAGCGGCAGCGCCCTATGTCGGCATAAACATGAGAGATAGTAAAAATACGTTAGGAAACAGCAGCAAAGATGCGGTATTTATTTCGCCTCACAAGTTTATTGGAGGACCAGGCACACCAGGAATTCTGGTTGTGAACCAACGAGTCATCAACAATCTAGTACCCGCTGTTCCCGGCGGCGGCACTGTTCTCTATGTTACTCCAGAAGATCACCGTTACATAACCAACATAGAACGTCGTGCAGAAGGAGGGACACCAGCAATAGTAGAGTCCATTCGGGCAGGGCTAGCATTGAAGTTACAGCAGGCCGTTGGCACACAAGAGATCGA
>JAWUYS010000121.1:0-26513 GCA_034110685.1 Neptunomonas sp. | reverse complement strand
TCTATACGTTTTGATAACGCTTGTGCAACTCGGTGGTCTATCTCAATGTGTTCAAGGCAGGTGCAAAGGGCGCTGAGAGGTTCTATTGGCAGTTCAGGGATAGCATTAAGTACATAGGCACTGTTATTACCTTCTTCTAAGCGAGCTGTTAAATCAGCAATACCTTGATAACCAATCGAAGACCAGTTATCCCAACCAAGGTCGCCACTAAAATAGGTTTTAGTATCGTTATAAAACTGGCTGGGTGGTTGATTAATAATGACAGCTGATTGCGCATGGAACATTGCCATTTTCTCTTGTTCTGGCGTAAAAGAAAACGGATTATCTTTTAAAGCATCATTGGTTTGCTCTAGGTTTTCCTTTTGTAGCATTTGGCTAATGTTTTGCATTAAGCGATTTAAAAAATCATCGCGAACGGCTTGTACTAAAAAACCTTGCTCATCTAGAGGGAATTTCAGAAACCAAACAACGTTTTGTTGTTTGTCTTTAGTGTTCCAAAGCATTAGTGCTAGCCAGGCATGGTGTAAGTAAGGCGATGGATAGGGAATCATTCCTTGCTCTAGCTTTTCAAATTGGTCACTGCTGATTTTTGAGATGCGACGACCCATATCAAAAATGCGAAATTGTGCTCCGCTATTACGCAGGAGATCACTGATGCTATTGAATTGGGACATGCTAGCCTCGTTGCAGATAATAAAAGAAACGCTATTTTACCAGTAACGAGAAGGATGGTCAGCCGCCTAATGGTTTACCTTTCAATAGTTCTGGTAGATTGGCTGGATTTGAACATTTCAGGCGGGTAATTATGGCTTTACAGAGTGAGATAACTAAATATTACTTAGAAAAATGCTGACCCATTACTAATGGCCTTAATCGGAAAGGTTAGATTGTCACTTTCGTTGATATAATGTGTATCGTTTAAACAACAAAATCACATCATGAATTATGTGGTTTTTTCTGTTGAATCGATACGAACTGATAAAAAAAAGCTAAACTAAACAGCGTATTAGTCTTAAGGACGAGTTAAGGAAATTGAAAGTAGGAATGGTCGCACTTTTTCGTTCAATGTTAGGCAGCCTAAGAGATTTGTTGCCTATTATTCTTGTTATTGCCTTTTTTCAGCTATTTGTGCTGCAACAGCCCATACCTGATTTTTTAGGGTTAGTGATTGGCCTGCTGTGTGTAGTGTTAGGGCTGACATTCTTTATTTTCGGCTTAGAAATGGGGTTGTTTCCGATTGGTGAAACGATGGCCCATGCTTTTGCTCGAAAGGGCAGTGTTTTCTGGCTTCTCGCTTTTGCTTTTGCGTTGGGGTTTGGTACAACCATCGCAGAACCCGCGTTAATAGCCGTGGCCGCTGAGGCGGCTACGGTTGCTGCAAATGGTGGGATGATAGCAGCTGATGATGCTTCTCAAGAGAGTTACGCATCAGGCTTGCGTCTAACCGTCGCTTTTTCTGTAGGTTTGGCGATTGTCTTAGGAGTTCTACGAATACTAAAAGGTTGGTCTATTCAGTGGATGATTATTGGCGGCTATCTGTTAGTGGTCATTATGACGGGCCTAGCGCCCAAAGAAATTATTGGAATCGCGTATGACTCAGGGGGCGTAACGACCTCTACAATTACTGTGCCCTTGGTAACCGCTTTGGGTGTTGGGTTGGCGTCTGCTATTGAAGGGCGCAACCCGATGATTGATGGTTTTGGTTTGATCGCATTTGCTTCATTAACGCCGATGATCTTTGTCATGGCTTACGGCATGGTGATTTGATGTTGGGCTTATTAAATGAGTTTTGGGTTGTACTCCAATCGACTGTTAGAGATGTCATCCCTATTGCGGTGATACTTTTTGGCTTTCAATTTTTGGTTATCCGCCGCCGCATTCCCAATCTGAAAAAAGTCATTATTGGCTTTGCATACGTGTTAGTCGGCTTGGCTTTATTTTTGTTAGGGCTAGAAAAAGCACTATTTCCTATCGGTCGCCTTATGGCTGAGCAGCTGACAAATCCGGATTTTCTGCGCCAATGGGGTTCATCAGTGGGTGATGTTCTGCACTGGAGTGATTATTACTGGGTGTATATTTTTGCCTTTGCTATTGGAGCGAGCACAACAATAGCTGAGCCTTCTTTGATTGCTGTTGCTATTAAGGCCAATGAGGTATCTGGTGGCGCAATTGGCGTTTGGGGTTTGCGTTTAGCTGTTGCATTGGGTGTAGCTATTGGTATCTCACTGGGTTCTTGGCGAATTGTCACAGGGTATCCCATCCATTGGTTTATTATCTGCGGTTACATCGTTGTAGTGGTGCAAACCCTGTTTGCCCCTAAGTTGATTATCCCGCTAGCTTATGATTCTGGCGGTGTAACGACCTCTACGGTTACTGTGCCTTTGGTGGCTGCGCTAGGTCTTGGTTTAGCAGAAACTGTACCAGGGCGTAGTGCTTTGATTGATGGTTTTGGTTTAATTGCTTTTGCTAGTTTGTTTCCTATTATTACCGTAATGGGTTACGCGCAAATGATTGAGTGGATAGAAAAACGTGCGAAGAAAAATGAGTCTGCCAGTTTGGCTGGCAGCAAGGAGTAAATAGATGCATTTCAAGCTGTTGTTGGTGTTTGTAGAAGATAGTAAAACCGATACTGTGATGAAGGCTGCACGTGAAGCCGGTGCTACAGGGGCAACAATCATTAACAATGCCAGAGGAGAAGGGGTCGTTAAGACCAAGACTTTTTTTGGCTTGTCGTTGGAAACTCAGCGTGATGTGTTGTTGTTTATTGTTGAAGAGCACTTGAGTCGTAAGATTCTAGAAACTATTTCTGATGTGGCAGGTTTTGATGAAGCACCAGGGCGAGGCATTGCGATTCAATTAGATGTCGAAGATGCCGTGGGTGTCGCACATCAAATAGAAGCATTAACCGATGCGGTGGAGGAAGAGCTATGAGTCGTGAGAAGGCCATTGTGCGCGTACGTGATGTAATGACACAGGATTATGGAATGGTTGATGGATTGACAACTATTCGTGAGGCGTTGGATATTTTTAAGGCTCGTGATGCTTCAGTCCTTATTATCAATAAGCGCCATGATGACGATGAATATGGGATTTTGCTGATATCCGATATAGCTAAGCAGGTTGTTGCTCAAGATCGAGCTCCTGAGCGCGTCAACGTATATGAAGTGATGGCAAAACCTGTTGTGGCTGTTGATCCACAGATGGACGTAAAGTATTGCGCTAGGCTATTTGAAAACTTTGGCTTGTCTACAGCGCCGGTGATCCAAGATGGTGTTGTGATGGGTGTAATTAGTTACAACGAAATTGTTTTGGAAGGTTTGCGTCTGTAACTCACAAGCATGTTCTACTTGATACAGTTTAAAAATTACAGCGGACAAACGTTAGTTATCCGCTGTAATTATCTTCGTGTTAATGAGTAACACGTAAGCACTGGTCCAACTTTAACACTAAGTTAAGTAACGTTTTCGTATCGACTTCAACGCGCTTGAATGCCTCTCCTGCCATCGAAAACATATCGCTGTTATTCGGTAGCGCAGTCTGTGATTTTACCATCTGCTCTAATTTAGGAAGCATGATCCATTGCATCCACTCGCAAAAAGTTAACGTATCAACACAAAAAGGCTGAGTGCTACTAAGTGCTTCGTCGGAGGGGGCTGTCGATTGCCATAAACCCTTAAGTGCCATCTCGTTAGAGATGGCATTAAGGATGTCTAACAGTTCGCTATGTTGGCTCATGACGTTTGGGATCTTGCTGCTTTCATTGTGTCGGTAATCATGAAGGCTAATTCCAAAGCTTGCTCGCCATTGAGGCGAGGGTCACAGAAAGTATCATATTGATGCGCTAAGCCTTCTTCCGTGATCTGGAATGCACCACCGATGCATTCTGTGACGTTATTACCTGTCATCTCTAAGTGAACACCGCCTGCATGTGTGCCTTCTGCACGATGCACTGCAAAGAACCCTTGGATTTCAGCCAAAATAGCATCCACACTGCGAGTTTTATAACCGCTGGTGGCTGTTATAGTGTTGCCGTGCATTGGATCAGAACTCCATACCACGTGTCGTCCTTCACTTTTTACTGTGCGAACGAGTGGTGCTAGTTTTTCCGTGATCTGCTTGGCACCCATGCGGGCAATTAGTGTTATGCGCCCTGGTAGGTTATTCGGGTTCAATATATCCAGCAACTGAATGAGATCATCCGGTGCTGTTGTTGGGCCTACTTTTATGCCGATTGGATTCTGAACACCGCGTAGGAACTCAACATGAGCATGGTCTGCTTGGCGTGTTCTGTCTCCAATCCATAACATGTGAGCTGAGCAATCATACCAGTCTTGGCTAATGCTATCTTGGCGAGTAAGCGCTTGCTCATAACCAAGCAAGAGTGCTTCATGAGATGTATAGACAGCTGTTTCGTTGATCTGCGAAGTATTTTCTGCGTGAATACCACAGGCTTCCATAAAGGCGAGTGTCTGATCAATTTGATCAGCCATATGTTGGTATTTTTCACCCAGAGGGCTTTTTTCTACAAAGCCTAGATTCCAACGGTGCACCTGGTGCAAGTCAGCAAAACCGCCTTGTGCAAAAGCACGTAGCAGGTTTAGCGTAGCAGCAGATTGATTATACGCTTTTAATAAGCGCTCTGGATCTGGGATACGTGCTTCTGGTGTAAATGCGTTGTCATTAATGATATCACCGCGGTAAGTCGGCAGTGTGACACCATCTTTTGTCTCGGTATCTGAAGATCGTGGTTTGGCAAACTGCCCAGCCATACGACCCACTTTAATGACAGGTACGCTACCTGCAAACGTCATTACGACAGCCATTTGCAGTAGCACTTTAAACGTATCACGGATTTTGTTGGCGTTAAACTCTGTAAATGTCTCGGCGCAATCACCACCTTGAAGTAAAAAGGCTTTACCTTGTGAGACCTGTTCGAGTTTTTTGTGTAAAGAGCGGATTTCACCCGCAAACACCAGAGGAGGAAAGTCAGCCAGCTGCTGTTCTACCTGACGTACCTTATCGGCGTCGGCGTAAGCAGGTTGTTGTACAATAGGTTTGTTTCTCCAGCTGTTTGGGGTCCAGATAGTCATGGTAATCCGTCTATATATCAGTGTTTATAAGAGCATCACAGTGTAAGGAATCATCACTAATAAACAAGTGTTGAAGTAATGAAATATGTTTGTGGTCAGTGGATAGTGTAAATAGTCAGTGTTTATAGGGACCTAAAGAGCATTTCAAGTGCTGCTGTAGGATAATCTATTGAATGCTTTAGCAAATTAATCATCATTAAAAGTAGTGTAGCGAGGGTAGCAGTATGTCGAGAGAAGATTATGAGAACGGACTAAAAGTACGTAAAGAAGTGATGGGTGAGGAGTTCGTTCAACGTGCCATCGACAATACCACAGAGTTAACACAGCCTGTCCAGGATTGGATAAATGAACATGCTTGGGGGTCTACATGGCAGCGTGATGGGCTACCACGAAGCACTCGCTCTCTGGTGACTATTGGTATGTTGGCCGCGTTAAAGGCACCTGCAGAGCTAAAAGGGCATGTGCGAGGCGCATTGAATAACGGCTGTACACCAGAAGAGATCCAGGAAGTGTTATTGCACTCTATCGTCTATTGTGGCGCACCAGCAGCACAAGAGGCTTTCAGGGCTGCTAAAGAAGTTATAGAAGAGCATCTAGCGAATAATAAGTAAGACTGCTTAATAGGTTGGCTTCCAATAACTCTCATAACAAATGCAGAGTTATTGGAGTGGTAGTACTCGTTGCTATGCAAAGCCTACTTAAGCTGATTTGATCCCCGTTAATGTACTAAAAGACACCTCTTTTGCGGTGCTTAAGAAGTCCACCATAAACTCAGAATTTTTCTGATCTTCGCGAATGGCTGCATAAAGCGTACACCACACCCCTTTTTCACCTAGCGGTCTTGCGACTACATACTCGCGCTGTAAATACTCGTGTAATGCCCAGTTAGGTAGGGCTGCAACACCGCGGCCACTCGCCACTAGCTGCAAAATCATTAGAGTAAGTTCGGCGGTACGAATGGCGTGAGGTTCGATGGAGGCTGGATCAAGAAAGCGAGTAAATAAGTCTAGCCGGTTTTGATCAACGGGATAGGTGATGACGGTTTCGTGAGCCAAATCTTGCGCTTGTATATATTTACGTGAAATCAGTTTGTGGCGTTTGCTAAGTGCTAAAACCGACTCGTAGCTGAAAAGAGGAATGTAGGTAATTCCATTGCGCTTTTCAGGATCGGAGGTGATAACCAGATCTAGATCGCCACGTGCTAGCGCAGGTAATGGTTGAAAGGTGAACCCGCTTGAAAGGTCCATTTCTACTTCCGGCCAGTTTTGGCGAAAACGATCAATGGTCGGCATTAGCCAGTCAAAGCAGCTATGACAGTCAATGCTTATATTAAGTCGCCCTGTTTCTCCGCCCGCAAGCCTAGCTATGTCTCGTTCAGAGTTGCGTATCATAGGCAAAACGTCATCAGCCAGCGTTAGTAGTCGTTGTCCGGCAGAAGTGAAGCAGATCGGTTTTGTTTTACGAATGAATAGCGAGCAATTCAGTCGATCTTCCAGATCTTTGATTTGGTGAGATAGGGCCGATTGCGTGAGATGAACACGTTCGGCTGCTTCTACTAAGCTACCTGCATCCCTTAAAGCTGAAAGTGTTTTGAGATGTCTTAATTCAATCATGCATCAGTCCTGAAATAGAGCTGTACGAAGCGCCAGATATTCACAGTGTAGACGGAAAAGGGGGGGCGCGGCCAATCTTGATGAAGGTTGGCCGTCCATTTTTACTTAACTAACAAGAACTCTATGAGCGCTTTTTGAGCATGCAGGCGGTTTTCAGCTTCATCAAATACAACAGATCTTGGGTCATCCATCATCTCGTGACTGACTTCTTCGCCCCTGTGAGCGGGCAGGCAGTGCATGAAGATGGCATCTTCGTGCGCTGTATCCATCAATGCTGCATTGACTTGATAGCCTTCAAAACTTTTCATGCGAGCTTCTTGCTCATCTTCTTGTCCCATCGATGCCCAAACATCAGTAACTAGAAGGTGTGAGCCTTTAACCGCGTCTTTCGGATCTCTGAAGATGTTTACTCTATCTTGGTGTTTTGCAACCAAAGCCATGTCAGGATCAAACCCTTCCGGGCAGGCAATGTTTAGAGTGAAGTCCAATAGCGCAGCAGCATTAATGTAGGAATGGCACATGTTGTTGCCATCGCCAATCCATGTCACCGTTTTACCCTTGATATCACCGCGATGCTCAAGGAAGCACTGCATGTCAGCGAGTAGCTGGCAGGGGTGATAATCATCAGTAAGTGCGTTGATAACAGGCACTTTTGAATGCTTTGCAAAGGTTTCAATGATGTCGTGACCAAATGTGCGGATCATCACTATATCAACCATGCTTGAAATCACACGCGCTGAATCTTCGATCGGTTCTCCACGGCCCAGCTGGGTGTCTCGTGAAGATAGAAACATAGCGTGTCCACCTAGTTGAGACATACCCGCTTCAAAAGAAACGCGGGTACGTGTTGAAGACTTTTCAAAAATCATGGCCATGACTTTGTTATTAAGAGGTGCATAAACTTCACCTCTATTTCGCATGGCTTTTAGTTCTATAGCACGATTCATTATCTGCTTTAGCTCTTCAGAAGAAAGGTCCTGAAGTGTTAAAAAATGTCTTGTATTCATATACCGTAATGCCGCAAAAGCGGCTTTCCATGTTGTAATAGCGCTAACCTTTAACTTCTAGGTTTAGAGCGCTCATCAGCAGCGTAAATTTTGATTAGCTTAGACAAGGTGTTGACCATTAAATCAGCTTCTGTATCTGTCATGACCAGTGGTGGTAGTAAGCGAACCACATGTCCACCGCCTGTGATATTCAGTAAGATGCCTTTTACTTTGGCTAGAACAGCGAGTTCAGAACCTGCTTCATTCAATTCGATAGCAATCATTAGGCCTTTGCCGCGAATTTCTTTAATGTAATTCGTGCCGCCTAATTGTTCTTGAAAACCATCCAATATGCGCTTGCCTAGTGTTGCGGCACGCTCGCATAAATTTTCATTCATGATGGTGTCGGTGACCGCTAAGCCTACCGCGCACGCTAGAGGTGAGCCGCCAAATGTTGAGCCGTGAGAGCCGGGTTGGAATGTTGTTGCTGCGCGACCTTTTGCAAGGCAGGCACCAATCGGGAAGCCATTTCCTAAGCCTTTAGCTGTCGTGACAACATCAGGGATAATGTAAGTGTGTTGATAGGCGAAATAGCGCCCTGTACGTCCATTACCTGTTTGTACTTCATCTAGCATTAATAGCCAGTCGTTGTCGTCACAGATGGCTCTCAATTCTGCAAGGTAGTCGTCAGCAGGAATCTGTACGCCGCCTTCACCAAGAATAGGCTCGACGAGAATGGCAACAACATCTTTGTTATTGGCAGCGATGGAACGAATTGCTTCAGCATCATCGTAAGGTGCGCGCACAAAGCCGTTAAGTAGTGGCTCGAAGCCTGCTTGTGCGGCTCTGTTACCCGTTGCGCTGAGTGTTGCAACGGTACGGCCGTGAAAAGAGTTTTCCATTACGATGATAGAAGGCTTGTCGATGCCTTTGGCGTGACCAAACTTACGAGCTATTTTGATAGCAGCTTCGTTTGCTTCAGCACCGGAATTACAAAAGAAAACTTTATCCATTCCTGAAATATTTGTTAAGCGTGAAGCAAGCTCTTCCTGCAGTGGAATGTTATACAGGTTAGAGGTGTGAACTAACTGACCGGCCTGCTCACAAATCGCGTGAGTGACGGCAGGGTGTGCATGCCCTAATCCACAAACAGCTATACCAGACAAAGCATCTAGATATTTATTGCCATCAGTATCGAAAAGCCAGCAGCCTTCCCCGCGCTCAAAACTGACGGAGAGTCGTTTGTAAGTATTCATTAAAGGCTGTTGCGCCATATTATTTACTCCCTACAACGAAAAAAGGCAGCCATGGCTGCCGTTTAAAGAACAACATTCTATTGATAGTAGTCTTTTTTCGCAACTATGCAGGATCAACAACTTGAAATCTGTCGAGGTAAACACCATAAAAGGTCTAAGAGTAGAAAAAAGTCGCATATTAGACGTTGTTTTTTTGCCTTCTTACCCGAGTAATTTGGTTGGGTATGTGCTAAAATTTTGCAAATTTTATAGTGACAGTCTTAATAACACCAGCGTCTTCAGAAGGTAGCCAGATGAGCGTAATTGATACTATTAAAGAACAGATCGATAGCAATGCAATCCTGTTATATATGAAGGGTACTCCTCGTTTCCCTCAGTGCGGGTTCTCATCAAAATCATCAGAAGCGCTGATGGCATGTGGCGAGAAGTTTGCATTTGTAAATATTTTGGAAAACCAGGAGATTCGTTCTGAGTTACCAAAATATGCTAATTGGCCTACTTTTCCACAGTTATGGATTGGCGGTGAGTTAGTAGGTGGATGCGATATCATTTGTGAACTAGCTGAATCAGGCGAACTAGAAACTCTAGTGAAAGCTGCTGCTGAAGCTGATGATAGCGCTGCAAGCGAATAAGAATTTTTAAGGGTAGTAATTTTTGCTATCCTTATTTTGAATATTAAACCGGACGATATCGGAGATAACAATGGGCGTACTTGTAGGAAAACAGGCTCCTGACTTTACTGCTGCAGCTGTGCTGGGTAATGGTGAGATTGTAGATGGATTCAATCTTAAGGAAGCGATCAATGGAAAATGTGGTCTGCTATTCTTTTATCCACTAGATTTCACTTTCGTTTGTCCTTCAGAGTTGATCGCACTTGATCACCGTATGGACGCGTTCACAGAACGTGGCGTTGAGGTTATCGGTGTTTCAATCGATTCTCAGTTCACGCATAACGCATGGCGTAACACGCCAATCAACGATGGCGGGATTGGTCCTGTTAAGTATACGTTGGTAGCTGACGTTAAGCATGAAATCTGCAAAGCTTACGATGTTGAGCATGATGCAGGTGTTGCATTTCGTGGCGTATTCTTGATCGATAAAGAAGGTAATGTTCGTTCGCAGATCGTTAACGACCTGCCATTAGGACGTAACATGGATGAGTTGATCCGTTTAGTTGATGCATTGCAGTTCCACGAAGAACACGGTGAAGTTTGCCCTGCTGGTTGGAACAAAGGCGATAAAGGTATGAACGCTTCTCCAGATGGTGTTGCTGCATACCTAACAGCAGAGTCTGACAAGCTGTAATAAGCTTAGAGATAATAAAAAACCCGCGCTGTTAAAGCTGCGGGTTTTTTTATGTCTAGATTTTGTGTCTTAGCTTAGTCGTCGTGGTCTTGTAAGGCTAATACCATTTCCCAGCCGCCAAGATCTTTCCAGCGGTTAACAATTCCACAAAATAACTCTGCTGTTTTTTCAGTGTCATACAAGGCTGAATGCGCGAGCTTCCCGTCAAAAGGAATGCCAGCGACATCACATGCTTTAGCTAAAACAGTTTGGCCATAGGCAAGCCCTGATAGCGCCGCAGTATCAAATGTGGAAAAAGGGTGAAAAGGGTTGCGCTTCATATCTACTCGAGAAGCGGCAGCACTAACAAACCCGTGATCAAAAGAGGCATTGTGGCCGACTAAGATCGCCCGCTTGCATCCGTGTGCTTTTACGGCACGTCGAATCGGTTTGAAAATCTGTTCCATCGCTTGGATTTCAGGAATTGACTCTCGATTAGGGTCGTAAGGGTCGATACCTGTAAAGTCTAAAGCCGCTTGCTCTAGATTGGCGCCTTCAAAAGGCTCAACCTCAGCGACAAAGCTTTGATCAATGATCAAGTATCCCTGCTCATCCATAGTTAGGGTTACTGCCGCAATTTCCAGTAATGCATCTGTGCGAGCATTAAAACCTGCCGTTTCTACATCAATGACAACTGGTAGATAACCGCGAAAGCGCTCAGACATTAACTGAGAGATTGTATTATTACTCAAAAGGTATCCTTAATAATGACTGCTTGAAATGTTCTTTCATTCGGGACATTCTAGCAGCCAGAATTGATGTTAGCCAAACAGAAGTGTCTTGAATTAGCATTAGAGCTTATAGTTGTTCTAATGCTGTTGGAAGTTTTCTCTTAAATTGTTGTCTGGATTATGAAGCTAAGAATTAAGCTGTTCTTTTTGATGCTCTTTATGCTGCCTCTGCAGGTAGTGCCTGCAGTGACTTTTATGGTTGCTATCGACCAGTCAACATGGGAGGTGGAAGCATCTCAATTTTCCTGCCGCTTGGAGCAGGTTGTTCCCTCCTATGGTATCGCCCGTTTCTTTCATGAGGCGGGAGAAAAAGCTATTTTTCAGCTGCTGCCCACGCAAAAGGGAAGCCTGTCAGGAGAAATTAAATTAGTGGCAGAAGCATCTGCATGGCAGCCTGGTGTGGCGCCGGAAATGATTGGCGTTGTTAAAGTAAGAGCAGGTGATCGTCAGGTGAATGTTAAATCTGACTATGCTGGGGAGATGTTAGTTGCTTTGTATCGGGGCATGTCACCCACATTCACTATGTCGGGTTGGATGGGGTCAAATGAGGTGTTGCGTGTCGGTTTATCTGCCGCTAATTTTCAAAAATCCTATAATAATTATATCGAATGTGTAGATCAGTTATTACCGGTGAACTACCGGCAGGTGGCAAGAACGGCTGTACTTTTCCCGCCAGCGCAGTGGCGGCTGTCTGATTCCACAAAAGCGCGCATGGATCTTATCGTTGAATATATTAAAGCAGATGAACGAGTCACATCTGTCTATGTAGATGGGCATTCGGATAATGCTGGGCGCAGGCTTTTAAATCGTGACTTGTCAAAGCAGCGTGCAGAAGAAGTAACGCGTTACTTGGTCTCTAAAGGGGTGGACGAAAAAGTGCTTACCACGCGCTATCATGGTGAGCGTTACCCTGTTGTTGCAAATACATCTGCCAAGAATCGTGCCCGTAATCGTCGCGTAACGATTCGTCTTGAGCGCTAATGATGGAAGTGTTTCTTCTGTCTAAGAGCTGTTATAATATCGCGCTTTAAAATATATATTCTCATAGTTGTGGTTTTGCACAGCTGTTATTCAGTGGAGCTCTTTGTTGATGTCCGATATTAAAAAAGTAGTACTGGCTTATTCTGGTGGATTGGATACATCGGTTATCGTCCGCTGGTTACAGGAAACTTATAACTGTGAAGTGGTCACATTTACGGCAGATTTGGGGCAGGGCGAAGAAGTAGAGCCTGCTCGTGCTAAAGCTGAAGCGCTGGGTGTTAAAGAGATCTATATTGATGATCTGCGTGAAGAGTTTGTGCGTGATTTTGTTTTTCCGATGTTCCGTGCAAATACTGTTTACGAAGGTGAGTACCTGCTAGGTACATCAATCGCTAGACCTCTTATTTCTAAGCGCTTGATTGAAATTGCTAATGAAACCGGTGCCGATGCTATT
This sequence comes from Neptunomonas sp., assembly GCA_034110685.1. Classification (GTDB taxonomy): domain Bacteria; phylum Pseudomonadota; class Gammaproteobacteria; order Pseudomonadales; family Balneatricaceae; genus Neptunomonas. Next base: position 14,058 of record JAWUYS010000121.1, on the reverse strand, counting down.
TCTCACGGTGCAACGGGTAAAGGTAATGATCAGGTACGTTTTGAGTTAGGTGCCTATGCACTGAAGCCTGGCGTTACAGTTATTGCTCCTTGGCGCGAATGGGATCTTACTTCACGTGAAACGCTGATGGCGTATTGTGAAGAGCATGATATTCCTGTTGATTTCTCAACGAGCAAGAAAAAGTCGCCGTACTCAATGGATGCCAACTTGCTTCATATCTCTTATGAAGGTGGTGTTCTAGAAGAGCCGTGGGCTGAAGCTGAAGATGATATGTGGCGTTGGTCTGTTTCTCCAGAAGCTGCGCCGGATGAGCCGACATATATTGAGTTGACTTATACTAATGGCGATATTACAGCGATTGATGGTGAAGAGCTTTCTCCTGCAACCGTACTGGAAAATCTGAACACAATCGGTGGCGCAAATGGCATTGGTCGTTTGGATATCGTAGAAAACCGCTTTGTTGGTATGAAAGCACGCGGTTGCTACGAAACGCCGGGTGGCACAATTATGTTGAAAGCTCACCGTGCTATTGAATCTATTACCTTGGATCGTGAAGCGGCGCATTTGAAAGATGAATTAATGCCTCGTTACGCTAAACTTATCTATAACGGTTTCTGGTGGTCTGAAGAGCGTAAGATGCTTCAGCAGATGATTGATTACAGTCAGCGTAATGTGAACGGTGATGTTCGCCTGAAGCTTTATAAAGGTAACGTCGTTGTTGTTGGTCGCCGTTCGGATGACAGTTTGTTTGATGAAAGCATTGCAACATTTGAAGATGATGCTGGCTCGTACAACCAAAAAGATGCGGAAGGCTTTATTAAGTTAAACGCTTTACGTATGCGTATTGCTGCAGGAAAAGGTCGTAATTTACTTGAAGATTAATTTTCAAATGTAAAATACGAAAAAAACCCGCTTATTAGCGGGTTTTTTTGTATAACGAGTGTTTTTCTAATAGGCTGATTTATATTGGTTTATGTTTTTTAAGATGCGAGTGCATGTCAAATAGCCGTTTCGGAAAATCAGTCCTGATTGTCGATTATAAGTTGGATGAATTATCCAGGCTTAGAGATATCGTGTCGGGTCTAGGTTTTGAGCAAGTGGAAGCTGCCGCATCTGTGAACATGGCTGTGAGCTATCTGCGTGAAATGGAGTTTGATATTGTTCTTGTCGCCTATGATATGGGCAAAGCAGAGAAAAATGGTCTGCAAGTGGTGCAGGAAGTCTTTGCTGAAAGATTACGTCTCTTCCAAACACGATTTTTACTTATTATTGATTCTGTTTCATCGTCCTTGCTTGTTGGCTCATTAGAAAGTGCGCCTGATGCTTATATTACTCGTCCCTATGACCGCGCAAAAATTCAAAACCTTTTAGAAAAGCTGCAACGAGTGAAAAAAGCGGTCTATCGCGTAGAGGAGTCGATGGACAATGGTAAGTGGAGTGATGCATTAGAGTATTGTGCGCGCTTGATTGATGTGTATCCGGGTCTTCGGATTTACTTGGAACGCCTTCAAGGGGTGTGCCTATTAGAATCGAAGCGCTATCAAGAAGCTGAAGTGCTGTTTGGCCAATTAGTTGCTGCTAGAAAGCAAGTGTGGGCGCAAGTCGGGCAGGGAATGTCTTTTTATTTTTTAGGGCGTCACCGGGATGCGATTGGGGTTTTGCAGCAAGTTGTTGATCAGCAGCATATTTCTGTTGAAGCGTTTTCATGGTTAGCGAGAAGCCTGCATGTTTGTGGTGACTTGTCGCAATCTATTATTCTTATGCGCAAAGCGGTGATGTTGCAGCCTTCCGTTCCGCAGTTGCAGTCAGAAATGGGAAACTTGGCAGCCTGCGCGCAGGAGTGGGCTTTAGCTATTGATGCATTTCGGGCAGTGCTGAAATATTCGCGTTATTCGGTGTTTCAGAGTCCTGATCACTATTTCTCATTAGTACGTTGCCTTATCGCTGAGTTTCAAGTGAAAAAAGAAAAGCAAGAGGAGCTTGAGCTAGAAGCGATCAGGGCGATGGAAGACGTTATGAGAGATTTTTCTGGTGATATTTCGGTGCAGTTTAGGGCTCACTTAATTACTGCAGAGCTTAGAAAGGTATTAGGCAATACTGAGTTAGAAGAGGCTGAGTTGCTGCAAGCGATAGAACTCTTTAGTCAATTGACAGTTTCTGAGCAATGGCGTTGGATGGATTGGATTGTTGATGCCACCGAAGATAACCCTATCGCTGATAAAGTAAAACTCATTAGATCGCAGCTGTTACAAGCTGATGTTGTACCTTCATGGGTCACGTTTATGAAAAGTGGCTTACAGAAGTATAAAAAAGGTAATTTGGTTAGTGCAGCAGCACTCTTTCGACAAGCAGAGGCTGCGGGTGCAGAAAGTGTGGCTATTGTTCTAAATTTAGCTCAAGTGGAAATTGAGCTAAAATCACAAGATAACAATGAGCTTTCGTTACAGCACTGGGTCAGTTGTTTATTACGTTTGAATCAGCTAAATTTTGGGGCTTTTTCAGCAAAGCAGCATAAGCGTTTTAAAACACTTCTGCAGCGCTATTCTGATCTTCAGATGAAGGTAGAAGCCGCGGACTAGATCCAAGGCTCATCGTCAGATAATATTGAAGTATTATCACTATTGTCCTCTGTTTCATCATCTTGATTGATTAACTTCCTTGCTAGTTTTCGTGTTAGCAGTTTCCGTTGAGCTGCGTCAGGTAGGTCTGTAAAAATAATGAGATTGCGAGATACCATTAACTCGACCAAATCTTCAACGATACGGGCTATACCTGTGTCTGAGCTATCTAGGTAAGCATCGGGCGTCATTTCGTCATCGTTAAGTGACAAGAAGGCCAGAACGTCTGGGTTTTTTAAATCAACAGCTTCAGCGCCGTCTTGCAGTGTCTCTGATAAGCCTGTAATGCGGCCTTCAGTGTTACGCAGGGCATATAACATAAACCATTCTTCTTTCAGTTACTTAGATACATGCTAGTATGTAGGCTTTCGTAGATATTGGTCAAGAAAATGGATGTAGTACAAGACCCTCTTCTTAATTGTTTAGTGCATTTGACCCAGCAGAATCATCGCCCCATGTCGGCCGATGTTCTTCGTGAAGGGTTGCCACTCATTAATCATAAGCTTACTCCTAAGCTGTTTATCAGAGCGGCGAAAAGAGCCGGGTTCTCCTCTAGAATCGTTAAGCGAAACCTGTCGGGTATATCTTCCTTAACCTTACCGGTAGTACTTCTTCTTAATGACGATCAAGCCTGTATTTTCCAAGAGATTGATACTCAAACAGGTGAAGCGGTTATTATTCAGCCTGAGAGTGGCGGTGCTCATCGGTTGTCTTTGGACGACTTAGAGAGCAGTTACTCTGGGCATGCGATCTTTGTACGCTTGGAATATCGCTTTACCGAACGTGTATCAAGGGTCTTAGATCAACAAGAAGGGCATTGGTTTTGGGGCACGATTTGGCGTTCTGCAAAAATTTATAGAGATGTGTTAATTGCATCGTTTTTGATAAATTTATTTGTTTTAGCCAACCCTTTGTTCGTTATGAACGTGTATGACCGGGTAGTACCAAATGATGCAATAGAGACATTGTGGGTGCTCGCTTTTGGTGTCTTCATTGTGTACTTGTTTGATTTTGGCTTGAAAATGTTGCGTGCTTATTTCATTGAGCTGGCAGGTAAAAAGACAGATATTTTATTATCTTCTATGCTCTTTGAAAAAGTTATGTCACTACAGTATGCGGTTATGCCGCGCTCAGTTGGCGCATTTTCAAATAACTTGCGTGAGTTTGAAAGCATTCGAGGTTTCTTAAGTTCTACTACAAATTCTATTTTGATAGATCTGCCGTTCGCCGTCATTTTTCTTATTGTCATTGGAATGATCGGTGGGCCGTTAGTCGTTGTTCCGTTAGCCGGTGTGCCCATTATTATTATTTACTCACTGTTTATCAGCGGTAAACTTAGAGTAGCGGTAGAAAAAACATTTGAATCTTCTGCACAAAAAAACTCTACGTTAGTTGAGTGCTTGACGGCGATGGAGACAGTAAAAACTCAGCGGGCGGCATCATCATTGCAGCTTCGGTGGGAGCAAGCCGTCGGGTATATCGCAAAGTGGGGTATGCAGGCCAAAATGTTATCTAACTCGGTGATGAACTTTGCCGGTTTGGTAACCCAATTATGTTCTGTTTCACTGGTTATTTACGGGGTTTACTTAATTTCAGAGCGTGAGTTGTCAATGGGAGCTCTCATTGCTTGTGTCATATTGGCCGGAAGAGTACTTCAGCCAATGGCTCAGGTCGCTAGCTTGATAACCAATTTTCACCAATCCCGTACGGCACTAGAAACACTTGATAGTATTATGCAGTTGCCTGATGAGAGGGATAAGGATCGACAGTTTGTGCACCGCCCTGAACTCACAGGAAAAATCGAATTTAAAGATGTGCATTTTAAGTACCCGGGAACAGAGCAGGCATCCTTGGAAAAGGCTTCCTTTAAGCTAAATCCAGGTGAAAAAGTTGCTTTGATCGGGCGTATTGGCTCCGGCAAAACAACCATTGAGAAGCTCATCATGGGGTTGTATAAACCTGATAGCGGCTCTATTCGTTTGGATGATATTGATTTGAACCAGATCGATCCAATTGATCTGCGCCGCCATATTGGTTATGTCCCACAAGATATTATGCTCTTCGATGGAACGGTAAGAGATAATATTGTTATGGGTTCCCCTGAGGTTGATGACGAAGTGCTGGTTGAAGTTGCCGCATTAGCAGGGGTCGATAGCTTTGTACATCGTCACCCTCTAGGCTTTGACCTGCCTGTAGGGGAGCGAGGTGCTGCGTTATCGGGTGGGCAACGCCAAGCGGTTGCAATAGCTAGAGCGCTTATCCATAAACCATCTATTCTTGTTTTGGATGAGCCTACAAACTCAATGGATAACGCTTCAGAAGAGTATATACGAGGGCAGTTAGAGACATATGGTAAAGGGCGTTCAGTTATTTTAGTGACCCACAAAATGTCACTGTTGTCGTTAGTGGATAGAATTATTGTGATGGATGGTGGCTTAGTGGTAGCTGATGGCCCTAAAGCAGTTGTTTTGGATGCCCTTAAACAGGGACGCCTACACATTCAGCGTTAAGGAAATGTTATGAGTCAAAAATTATCCACAGATGATTTGTTATATATGCCCAGCGTTAGTGAAGCGATGTTGGAGCAAACACCTAAAGGTGCTAGATTGCTTCTTTGGAGCATGTTGGCTTTTGTGTGTATTGCCATTGCGTGGGCTAGTTGGGCAACGTTGGATGAGATAAGCCGAGGCGAAGGGGAGATCATTCCTTCTCAGCAGCTACAAGTTGTACAAAATCTAGAAGGCGGGATTATTTCCGAAATTCTTGTATCAGAAGGCGATCTTGTAGAAAAAGGCCAAATTTTATTACGCATCGATGACACACGTTTTGCTAGCTCGTTCAAAGAGAATAAAGTACGTGAGCTGGAGCTATTGGCAAAGGCTGCAAGGTTAAAAGCTGAAGCGGCTTCGCAACCGTTTTCAGTTCCTACAGGTTTTCCTCCTGAATATAACTCTCTAATTACACAAGAGCAGACCCTGTACGTAGCAAGAAATAACGAACTAAAAGCGACATTAGGTATTTTAGGGCAGCAGGTTGATCAAAAGCGCCAGGAGCTGCGCCAAGCCGAGTCAAAGAAAACACAGTTATCTCGTAGTTATGGGTTATTAAATAGAGAAGTTAAAATTACCCAGCCACTTGTTGCAGAAGGTGTTATTTCAGAAGTCGAATTTTTGCGTTTAAGGCGGCAAGTTAATGATTTGCGAGGCGAGCTCGATGGTATTCGCCTTAGCATTCCTCGTATTAAGTCATCGCTAAATGAAACCAAGAAAAAGCTGGATGAGGCGACGCTACAGTTTATTAGTGTAGCTAGGGCTGAGCTTAATGAAGTTTTATCTGAAGCGGCACGCTTAAAAGAGTCACTGGGTGGTATGCAGGATAAAATTACACGTACGGAAGTGCGCTCGCCTGTTAAAGGTACGGTGAAACAGTTATTAATAAACACAGTTGAAGGGGTTATCCAGCCGGGTGATGAGCTAATTAATATCATTCCATGGGAAGATACTCTTTTAGTGGAAGCTAAATTAAAACCTTCTGATATTGCAAAAGTTAATGCAGGTCAAAGAGCAGTTATTAAAGTATCGGCATATGATTTCAGCATATATGGCGGGGTAGATGCAGATGTAAGTTTTGTATCGCCCAGTACTGTATTAGATGAAGATGGCGAACCGCATTATATTGTTCGTTTAAAAACTGATAAGCCTTATATTGGTAAAAACGAAGCTTTACTGCCGCTTATTAGTGGGATGACAGTGAGTGTGGATATTATTACAGGCAAGAAAACAGTAATGGATTATCTATTGAAGCCTATTCTGAAAGGTAAAAGTCGTGCATTAACCGAGCGTTAATTTTACTGGGTTACTATCAGTTTTTTATCTATTAGTCTTATATTCGAAGGTATATCAAAGGATGGTGATTATCAGTTTTTCAACTATGCTTTTGAGATAGTTGTAGTTAATGGAATATTAAGATGAAACTGTATATTGTTTCCGCTAATAAGGAAGTCGTAGCTCGTTGGACTGCATATGCAGGAAAAAACAATGTTGAAGTGCTTGAGTTAGATCAATTACTATTGCACAGGGTTAGTCAGCCAGGTTGTGGACTTGTGCACATTGGCGCTTTAAGTGGTGATACTGCTGATCAGTTATGTGTGCTAAACCCACATATTAAATGGGTCGCAATGAGTGATTATCCGGGTGATGCGGAAGGGCTTCATTATTTAGAAAAAGGTTTTCGCGGCTACATTAACACTTATGTGTCGCAATCGTTATTTAGTGAACTCCTTAATGTTGTAGCAAATAACGATATTTGGGCTGGACCCTCGATAACACAAGTGTTGCTTAAACAGTATTTGGGCAACACATCAAAACCAAAGCTCGCTTCCAATGTAAGTGGCTCTGTAAGTTATGGTTTCACAGGCCGAGAAGAAGAGGTACTCAATAACTTGATTACTGGCGCTTCTAATAAAGAGATAGCTCGCATATTAGGTATTACCGAGCGAACTGTAAAAGCGCACGTTGCTGCACTTTTAAAGAAAACCGGAACAAAGGATCGCTTGTTACTCGTTTTAAAGTTAACACACCAAGTAGCATAAATAATTATTCTGGAGAATAGTGTGATACTAAAAAGGACCTTGCTTACTTTCGCTGTTGTGGTCGGTTCATTGCAGAGCGTCTATGCGAGCCAGCTAGAAGAAGTAGTCACTAGTGCTGTTTTGTCTAATCCTGAAGTGAAACGGAGCATGGATGCACGTAACGCGGTTTTTGAAGAGGTGCGCCAGGCAAGAGGCGGCTTTTATCCGAAAATCGATATTGCTGCTGGTGTGGGATACGAGTGGACAAAAAATACGGCGACGACAAGCGCCTTTGGCGAAGATGTTGAGTTAAAGAGACGTGAAGCAAGCATTAGTCTGCGCCAAATGCTGTTTGATGGTTTTTTGACTGATAGCGAAGTCGATCGTCATGCTTTTCGCCTTGAAGCACGTAACCATCGTTTGAGAGAGGTGGCTGAAGAGAAAGCACTGGAAACTACTCGTGCTTATATCGAAGTCATCAAGCGTAATGAGTTGCGCAATCAGGCAAATGTGACACTGTATAACCATGTCAAAGTATATGAACAGATTCGTAAGCGTTCAGAGTCGGGGTTAGGAACGAGAGCTTCTTTGCAGCAAGCAAAAGGCCGTCTTGCACTGGCTGAAGTCAATGTGTTGTCTGCTGAAAACAATATGCGTGATGCCCAGGCATCTTATCTGCGTGTAGTGGGCCAAAAAGCGCCTGAAGAACTTGAAGTACCTGAGTTTAATATAGAGTCTTTACCTGAGAGTGAAGAAGCTACCATTAAAAGAGCCATAGTCAACCACCCTACGCTAAAGCTAGCGCAGGCCGATGTCCAAGCGGCAGAAGCACAGTATGATTCTGCACGCAGTTTGCTTTATCCAAAGTTGAACTTTGAAGTTGACCGTAACTGGAATGGTAATATTGATGGTGTTGAAGGTGATAATGAAGATTTAACGGCTATGTTTCGGGTGCGTTATAACCTTTACAATGGCGGTAGCGATAAAGCGAGAATTCGCCAGACGCGCCATCAGATCAATGAAGCAAAAGATATTCAGCATAATGCTGAGCGTCAAACGGTTGAGAGTGTTGGTCTTTCTTGGAACGCTTATGAAATTCTGGGCCGTCAGTTAGTCTTCTTTAGACAGCATGTTGACTCGAGTACTCAAACACGTGATTCATATTTAAAGCAGTTTAATATTGGTCAACGCTCATTACTTGATCTTCTTGATACAGAGAATGAAGTGTTCTCCTCTAAGAACTCGATGATAGCAGCAAAGTATGATTACTTGATTGCGCAATACCGTTTGCTTAATGGTATGGGCGAAATGTTGGAACTTCTGAAAGTTGATCTTGAACCCTTAGCGTCAACCTCTTTGGAAGGAGACGATAAGCAGGTTATACCTCAGCGTGATGCTGAGAAAAAGCTTCTATACAGATAGGATGCTCATACTTCATTCTTAAGTGCGTTTGCAATATAAAGGTATCGCCGATAAAATCGCGCGTGCTTGAAGTCTTTGGAAGGGTTGCTGCGAAGCAACCCTTTTTCGTTTATATGGGTCATTATGAAATCACATAAAATTTTACAGGCGCCTGTACCAATGCGCTGGGTTGGGCCTCTGAAAATATCAGGGCATGTTTTAAATGAGAAGTTATCGATTCCTCTAGCGACGTATGAGACTCCGCTATGGCACTCTGTTGGTCGTGGTGCACGGGTTTCTGTTTTGACAGAAGGCATTAAAACGACAGTGATTGATGAACGTATGACCCGTTCAGTATTACTGGAAGCTGACGATGCATTAGCCGCGCATTTGGCGGTGGAGTCAATTAAATCTAGACGTGATGATCTGAACACGGTGGTCTCAACATCGAGTCGCTTTGCAAAACTAATTGATATGCATAGCCAGATCGTCGGTAATTTAATTTACCTGCGCCTCGAGTTTAATACCGGAGATGCATCAGGTCACAACATGGTGACCAACGCCGCTGATAAAATTATTCCTTGGTTGCTGAGTGAATACCCACAGTTACGTTACTCTTCTATTTCTGGAAATTACTGCTCGGATAAAAAAGCCACTGCGGTTAACGGTATTCTTGGTCGTGGTAAATATGTTGTAAGCGAAATCATTATCTCGCGGGAATTGTGCGAGCGTCGTTTATTAACTACTCCAGAAAAAATTGTTGATCTGAATATTAAAAAGAACCTGATCGGTACAATGATTGCTGGTGGTTTGCGCAGTGCTAATGCACATTTTGCCAATATGTTATTGGGCTTTTACCTGGCAACAGGGCAGGATGCAGCGAATATTATCGAAGGTTCTCAAGGTATTGTTCATGCCGAAGTGCGTGAGGGTGATCTGTATTTCTCCTGCACACTGCCTAATATAATTGTTGGCAGCGTCGGCAATGGTAAAGGCTTGGAGTTTGTTGAGGAAAACCTCACAAAGCTTGGTTGCAAAGATTCTCGTGAAGCCGGTGAAAATGCACGTCGCTTAGCGGCTATTTGTGCTGCAACCGTGTTGTGTGGAGAGCTATCATTGCTGGCTGCTCAAACCAATCCTGGTGAATTGATGGAAGCGCATCTGAAGTTGGAGCGGTGATGACTGATTCAACGAATGATAGAAAGATTGAGCATATTCGTGCATTCGATCGTGACCCAGCGATAGAGCGAAATGCGCGCTATTTTGATCGGATTCATTTGTTGCACCGGGCTTTACCTGAAATAGATCTAGCTGATATTGACTCTTCTGTGCAGATGTTTGGAAAAACGTTGAGTTTTCCATTACTGATCTCCTCTATGACCGGAGGGAATCATGACCTTGTTAGAAAAATTAATACTAATTTGGCTATAGCGGCTGAGCATTGTGGCGTTGCGCTTGCTGTAGGCTCCCAGCGAGTCATGTTTGTTGATGAGCTCGCGCGAAGTAGTTTTGAGTTACGTCAGTATGCGCCAACAACCGTATTGATTAGTAATGTGGGCGCAGTACAGCTCAATTATGGTTTTGCTGTGAAAGAATGTCAGCAAGCGATTGATGTTTTAGGTGCAGATGCTTTGTATTTACATTTAAACCCTTTGCAAGAAGCCGTGCAGCCTGAAGGTGATACCAATTTTAAAGACCTTGCGGCTAAAATAGCTAAAGTATGTGCGGGTGTATCCGTGCCCGTTATACTTAAAGAAGTAGGGGCCGGCTTGTCTCCTTCTGATGTGCAGTTAGGTTTACAAGCGGGTATTAAGCATTTTGATATCGCCGGTAGCGGTGGTACTTCATGGAGTCGTATAGAGCATCAGCGTCGATTAAATAAACAGGATGATCTTGGGCTTGCCTTTCAAGACTGGGGGATTCCAACACCATTAGCACTTAAGTTAATGGCTCCATATCAAGCACAGGCTACTTTTGTATCGAGTGGCGGTGTAAGGGATGGGATTGATATGGTGAAATCTGTTATACTCGGCGCCTCAATTTGTGGAGTGGCGGCTCCGTTATTACATCCCGCCATGGAGTCGGCAGAAGCTGTTATAAATGTGATAGAGCGTTTACGCCGCGAATTTGTAACTGCGATGTTTTTACTGGGAATGCCTGATGTGGCGTCGTTATTCAGGAACGAGTCTCTTATTCTTGAAGAGCGTTGAGGAACATATTCAAATATGTCATCTGTTGGTATCGATCAAATTAGTTTTTATACGTCAAATTATTTTCTTGATTTGAGAACATTGGCTAAGGTCCAAGAGACCGACCCTGATAAGTATTATCAGGGCATTGGCCAAGAGAAAATGAGTATGGCTGCTCACGATGAAGATATCGTGACCATGGCTGCAAACGCCGCTTACCCGCTCGTACAGAATGGCGATGCCGAGCAAGTTTCTACACTGCTATTCGCAACTGAAACCGGCATCGATCAGTCTAAAGCGGCGGGCATCTATGTTCATCGCCTTTTGGGGTTGAATAATAATTGCCGCGTAGTTGAGTTAAAGCAAGCATGCTATAGCGCGACTGCAGCTATCCAAATGGCATGTGCACTTGTTGCTAGACAACCTGAAAAGAAAGTCTTGGTTATCGCATCAGATATTGCGCGCTATGATCTGAATACGCCGGGTGAAGCAACGCAGGGGTGTGGTGCTGTTGCTATGATGGTGACTGCCCAGCCGCGGGTGTTGGAGATAGATCCTGAAGTGGGTAATTATGCAGAAGATGTCATGGATTTCTGGCGACCAAATTACCGTAAAACTGCGTTGGTAGATGGTAAGTACTCGACAAAAATTTATCTCAAAGCATTGAAAAAAGCATGGGAAGACTTTCGAGAAAGTAGTTCTTTAACGTTCAATGATTTTACGCATTTCTGTTACCACCTTCCTTTTAGCCGTATGGCGCAAAAAGCGCATCAACATTTAGCTAAAGCAAATAAAAGTGAATTGGATGCCAGTGGCCTAGAGCAGCAAATAGCTGATACTTTGTCTTACAATCGCATCATTGGTAATAGTTATACCGCCTCTATGTATATCGGTTTGGCATCGTTGTTGGAGAATTGCCAGCAAGACCTAGCCGGTAAACGGGTCGGTTTTTTCAGTTATGGTTCGGGGTGTGTATCTGAGTTTTTCTCAGGAAAAATTGTTGAAGGTTACCAGCAGTTCTTGTTTACAGACTTGCATCGAGCCATGCTGGATAAACGTCAAGAAGTGAGTTATGACGAATATCTAAATCTTTATAAAGCGCCGGATCCTAGAGATGGTGAAGTTCATACTATAGCGGCGGATACTCAAGGGCGTTTTCGTCTTGCCGCTATTTCTCATCATAAGCGTGAATATGTAGCTATTTGATGCGTGCTTGTGCTCCGGGGAAAATCATACTGAGTGGCGAACACTCTGTTGTCTACGGAGCACAGGCGGTTGCCGTTGCTATTCAAAAACACACCACCGTTAGTTTTAAGCCATTAACAGAAAGTAACACTATAAATACGCTGTTTGCAGGTATCTCTTCAGGTGTTCACTACCCTTTGCATGCACTTGGCTCGTTAAAAGAGAAGCTGGATTCTCGTTTTGAATCCTTTGCTCAGGGCTCGCTACCTATTCAGAATATCTTGACTAAGCCTGATGATTTGTTGATGTATACCTTGTCTTCGTTGGTGCATCATTTACCTGTGCCTGGGCGTGCTTCTACCCAAAGTTATTTGCCGTTACCGGGGCGCCTCTCTAGTACAACAGAGTTACCATTAGGTTCTGGTATGGGGTCTTCTGCTTCAGCGATAGCGGCTACTCTGGTTCTCTTTGAGCGTTTGCTCGAAAAGCCGCTAGGTATAGATCAGCGTTTTGAAATGGTAAGGTTTTGTGAGAGATTGCAGCATGGGCGTGGTAGTGCTATTGATGCCGCTGCGGTTACCTATGGTGGTATGAATCATATTCATCACGGTAATGTAAGCCAGCTTGATGTTAGTTTAGGTGAAGGTTGGCATTGGATATTTACAGGAAAGCCGCAGGTAAGTACCGGTGAATGTGTTCAGCATGTAAGAAGCCGGTTTGAGGATGATAAGCAGTTGTGGAATGACTTTTCACAAGTGACCTCTACCTTGATCAGCCATCTGGCTGAGCCGTCTGCGGTAATCGATTGTGTTAAAGAAAATCATCGTTTGTTATGTCAAATAGGCGTTGTCCCCGATTCAGCAAAAGCACTGGTTGAGCGTATAGAGACGAGTGGTGGGGCTGCGAAAATAAGTGGGGCGGGAGCGCATAAAGGGATAGCGGGTGGTCTAGTGCTGGCTTACCTTCCTGATCAGGTGGTAAAAACGTTGATGGATGACTTTCCTCAATATCTTTGGGGAAAAGTTGAGGAGGATAAGTTAGGTGCACGCTACATCGGTGATTAAAGTAACAGCGCCCGGCAGCATTATGCTGATGGGTGAACATGCGGTGTTGTTTGGCCATAGAGCAATCGCGTGTGCAGTTGATAAGCGTATACAGGTCACGCTAATTCCTCGATCAGATAGAGCGGTGTTGATACGCTCAAGTCTTGCTGATTACCGTTCTACTCTTGATGATTTAGAAACTGACTCAAGGCTAAGCTTTGTGCTTTTTGCTATTGGGCAAGCAGTTGAAGCGCTGCAATACGGTTTTGAGTTAGAGATTCAGTCTGAGTTCTCTCATACCGTCGGCTTGGGTTCTTCGGCAGCAGTGACCACGGCGGTAGTGAAGGCGGTTTCTGAATATTGCCAAGAGAACCTCACAAAACGACAGTTGTTTGATCGAGCTTTAGCCGTTGTTCATGGTGTTCAAGGGCGAGGTTCAGGTACAGATTTAGCGGCAAGCGTATATGGTGGCCTTATCGGTTATACGGTTGAGCCGCGGCATATTTCTGCGCTTAATGGCCTTCCTCCGATTTCGTTGTTTTATTCGGGCTACAAAACTAAAACACCTGACGTGTTAGCGATTGTGGCACAAAAGACAGAGGCTTTACCTGAGCTTTATACTGCTATTTATCAGCTCATGAATGAAACTACCATTAAGGCAGAAGATGCGATTCAGAAACAAAGTTGGGAAGAACTCGGTTTATTAATGAATATGTATCAAGGGCTAATGGACGCATTAGGTGTGAATGATTTGGCTCTGTCCGACATTATCTACTCGTTGCGCAAATCTGAAGTTATCCTTGGCGCTAAGATTTCGGGTTCAGGTTTGGGAGACTGCGTGATTGCATTGGGCACAGATGATTCTTTAGCGTTACCATATGAGATGATACCGGTTGCCGTCAGTGGAGTAGGAGTTGAATGTTATGTTGACTGAGAACTTTACAAAAGCTGATATCGTTGCTCGTTATTTGCCTGAAAAATTAATAGCCGCCGACCAAGCTGAAGCGTTTGCACCTAGCAATATTGCCTTATGTAAGTACTGGGGCAAAAGG
>JAWUYS010000120.1:0-18348 GCA_034110685.1 Neptunomonas sp. | reverse complement strand
TATCGGGCAGGCCATTATGCGCCAAGAAGGTGAAGCTAATACGATTGAGTATTTTGTTAACACTACATTTAACTACCCTACAATGGCCGAGGCTTATCGTGTGGCTGCCATCGCAGGGTTAAATCGTATTGCTAATTTGTAAGAGGCTTCTTAATTGAAAGAGACTGGGCTAGTCCCGGTCTTTTTTTTGAATATCGTTATCATAATAACTGTCTTCGTAGTACTTGCCTTTAATACCTAGCTTTTTTTCGACAAAACGATTGAAGCGGCTCCAAATAAAGAATGCCGGCGTCATCATAATGCCGATTGCTAGCATAAGGCCGCTTCCTTCATAACCTTCTGGCATTTGCAGTGTTACCCAGTCAATAAATCCCAAGTGACGACCTAATAAGTAGCTGCCTATTAAAAAAGCAAACCCTAAACCGGTAGCTAAATGATGGAGCGTGTTGCTGCTCATAGTGAATTATTTCCTGTAAAGATGGATACGTAAGCTGGGCAAAAAAGGTTCAGGGTCTATAAGGCTATCTGATCGTTGAGCTCGGCTGCGTAGCGTTGGCGGAGCACTTGTCAGCACGTTATGTTCGGGTAATTCGGCTTCATCTGAGAGAGGGGTCAGTATAGGTAGCGGGCAGTTTTTTGCAAGACGTCGCCAGTTATTATCATCTGTTTTCCATGCAATGTTAGCGCGTACCACGGGTACTTGAGTTTGGATCTGGGCCATTTTTGTATTCTTGTGTAAGGGGGATAGCTTTTCTATCTGCCTGACAATGTGTAACTGTGATGTGTCTAGTTTTAATAGCATCTGCATTGCGCTTTCTGCGGTGAGTTTCTTAATGCTTCGGCCACTGTTATACCAGCTAAACCTCACGTTGTGAGGTGTAGAGTCTATTAATGGTATGTGTCGATAGCATTGTTTTAAGTGAATTCTACTTAGCCCTTGGTTGTTTAGGGTTGTTGCGAGTGCTTGAGAGCGGCGTTGTAATTGTTCTGATGCTGTATTTAGCTCAGATTTTTTAAGTAGACCCACGCATGCGCGAAGTTGATCTTTTGCTGCGTTTAATTTAATGGCGGCCTCAAGTGTGGTGGTATTTGCACCGACTAAACCGTAACAAGACTGTGTTCGGCGCCCGTCACTGTCGTCACTGTGCCAGATATCAGTATAGAAATACCTGGCCTGCTCTAATGCTTGTTGATGTGTAGTAGCGCCGCAGTCCACTGAAGGGAGTGAAATGGGTAGGTGTGACTTGGATAGCTGCTTGTCAAAAAAAAGTAAAGACTCTGTCAGTTGCTCAAATGCATCGACTATATTCGTGAGTAGCACAGGAGTGATCGCCATAGCGATTATTGATCTGTTTCGGGGAGCTGAACGGGTTGGGTTTGGATAACGCGTTGTGCGATAAGCATGCGGCAATTTTCAGGCATGCGGTGAAAGGAGATCGCTATATGAAAATTATCTTCATCTGTGATGACGCGTTGAACCTTTGCGTACAATAAAACTCCTAATAGTGGGTTCGAAAAAATAAGCTTTATCTCGATGAAGTCTCCTGCATGATATATATTGTCCGAGGTGACAAATTGCATACCGCCTTCGCTTAGATTGACGGATTGCTTCGTAAGGCGTTCAATTTTTAAGCCACTATTGGCTAGAGTACGAGTAATTAATTCAAGCTTTTTTGCTTGTAGAGAGAATAGCTCGGCCAGTAAGGGCTGAGATTCATTTAGCTGAATGAGTAGACTGGCTTGTTGCTTGTCGATTTCTTGAGCATCGGAGAGTAGTTCAAAATATGGAGATACTTCAAATTGAGCCGGTTTACTAGAATGATTTGCTTCTTCAGGGGTCACGCGTTGCACTTCTAGTGCTACATTTTTTTCGACCCTATAAAACTGTCTTCGTTCCTGACTCACAGTCACCTCCTGTTCACGTGTTTGTGGCTAGAGTATAGCGGAGATTTTCTTAATATTGTTAGAGTTACTAACCCAACTGTGATTTAATCCGCGACCATGTTCAGACCCTTTTCTATATATGTAGGCCTGCGGTATACCGCAGCAAAGCGCAGTAACCATTTCATCTCATTTATCTCCTTGGTTTCTATGCTAGGGCTGATGCTGGGGGTGGCTGCATTAATTCTTGTTTTGTCTGTAATGAACGGTTTCGATCGTGAATTAAAAGACAGAATTCTAGGTATGGTTCCACATGCCACTATTACCGGTTACGAAAACCCGATTGATGACTGGCAGCAACTAGCTTCTGTTGTTGAGCAGGACTCAAGAGTGGTCGCCACCGCGCCTTTTATCAATGCACAAGGCATGCTGACATACTCAGGCCAAGTGCGTGGCGTTATGGTGCAAGGGGTAGATCCCATTGCTGAGAGCAAGGTATCGATCGTTTCACAACATATGCTTAACGGTAAGTGGAGTAACCTTAAAAGTGGCGAGTTTGGAGTGGTTCTTGGCGACCTTTTAGCGCGTTACTTGGGCGCACGCATCGGTGATAAGGTAACCTTGGTGTTACCTGAGGCGTCTATTAGCGTTGCCGGTGTAACTCCACGCTTAAAACGTTTTACAGTCGTGGGCATTTTTTCGGTAGGTGCCGAGCTTGATAGCTCACTCGCCTACATACATATAGACGATGCAGCCCGTTTAAAACGTATTCGCAAGGGTGTTGAAGGCGTGCGAGTGACCTTTCAAGACCTGTTTAAAGCACCGGTTGCTGCCAGAGAAATAACATCCACTCTTGATGGGTATTTCCTTGTTTCAGATTGGACACGTACTCACGGTAATCTATTCCAAGCGATACAGATGGAAAAAAAGATGATCGGCTTACTGTTGTTTCTTATTGTATTTGTAGCCGCTTTTAATATTGTTTCGACATTGGTCATGGTAGTGACAGACAAAAAGTCCGATATTGCCATATTGCGCACGTTAGGTGCGACGCCTGGCATGATTATGCGAATTTTTATGGTGCAGGGCATTGTTATAGGATTTGCAGGTACGTTAATTGGAGCGGCTCTTGGCGTCCTTTTAGCATTGACTGTGACTGATTTGGTTGCATGGATTGAGCAGATTTTAGGGATACAGTTCTTGTCTTCCGATGTGTATTTTATCAGTTATCTACCATCACGTTTAGATTGGAATGATGTTGGTATAATTGGTGGTTCTGCCTTATTAATTAGCTTTTTTGCTACGCTGTATCCTGCATGGAAAGCGTCTAGAACAGAGCCAGCGGAGGCCTTGCGGTATGAGTAATGAGTCAGTACTGGTTTGTCGTGGCGTAGGTAAAACTTACACTGAGGCTGGAGCCCCTTTAACTGTTTTAAATGACGTTTCTCTCAATGTTGCTAAAGGGGAGCGTATCTCGATTATTGGAACCTCAGGTTCTGGTAAGAGTACATTATTAAACACTCTCGGTGGTTTAGAAGCGCCAAGCCAAGGTGAGGTTAGCGTTGGTGGCGAGTCACTATACGATGTCTCTGAAGAGAAAAGAGCGCAGATTCGTAATCGCCAACTAGGTTTTGTTTATCAGTTTCATCATCTGTTGCCAGAGTTTGACGCTGTTGAGAATGTGGCTATGCCTTTGTTGCTGGGAAAAGTCGCTATTAAAGAAGCACAAGCCCGTGCTAAAGCAATGTTAGAGGCCGTTGGTTTGGCTGCAAGGTTTTCTCATAAACCGGCACAACTCAGTGGTGGGGAACGTCAGCGTGTGGCTATTGCAAGAGCGCTGGTTACTCGGCCTGCTTGTGTGCTGATGGATGAGCCTACTGGTAATTTAGATAATAATACAGCGAATGATGTGCAAAAATTAATGGAGAGCTTAAACCAAGAGTTTAAGACATCGTTCATTATAGTGACACATGATTCTGAGCTGGCACATCGAATGGATCGAGTGTTGGAGCTGCGCGATGGTGGTTTGCACGAAGTGACAAGGTAAGTAATGTATTGTTGGTATTAATTTTTACGTCTGCCCGACCAGGATTTGCGAACGCGCCATATCCATAAAAATGAGACGCTAAAATAAGCGATTACACTAAATACAACTCCGCAGAACAGAGAGCCTGTTATTAGAGGCCACCAGATAGCGGATAAGTCATGTGAAAGAGCTTTGTACGAAAACTCTAATTCCATGTCTAGAATAGGTGTGCCGAGCAGGTAAGTCCCTACAACATAACTGAAATAAAATATTGGAGGAATGGTGATTGGGTTTGTGATCCACACCAGTCCAACTGATATAGGTATGTTACTGCGAACAAAAAGAGATAGTACTGCAGCAATTATCATTTGCATTGGTACAGGCAAAAAAGCACAAAAAACGCCCACAAGAAACGCTTTAGCAACAGATTTTCGTGTCAGATGCCAAAGTGCAGGGTCGTGTAAATGACTGCCTAGCCAGCTAAGATGTTTGTGATTACGTAGCGATGACTCATTTGGCATGAATCTTTTGATAAGCTTCCGAGGCATAGGAAGTATACTTCATCAGAAAAAGATAAACGTATTATGCACAGCGAAGCTGTGTAAGCCAACATAGAGATCAAGGATGATCATATATATTGTAGGTTTTTTTGTCGTAGCTTGGCTTCCCTCTTTGCCGTCATTGTACTGGCTGCTTTGTTTTCCTATTATTTCGATATTTTCCTTTTATTATTCTCGGAAGCTGTGCTTTCAGTTGCTGGCGTTAATGGTTGGTTTAGCAATCGCCTTAGTTTATGGTCATACGCAGTTAGCGCACCGTTGGCAGCCAGCTGATGCTACTTCCATTTGGAAAGCGGAAGGTGTTGTTGATGGGCTGGTTGAATATAAAGGCAAACACATAAAGTTTAATTTACGCATTAACGAAGTAGCGACTGAAGATAATGTTCGGCCCCAGAGCAATCCTCGTTTAATTAGATTGAGTTGGTATCGTGCTGATGCGCAGCTTAAGCCTGGCGATTTACTTGAGCTTGATGTGAAGTTGCGCCCGCCTCATTCATTATGGAATCCGGGTAGTTTTGACTATGAGCAATGGGCATTAGGGCGTGATATAGATGCCGTTGGGTATGTGAAAGCACTGCACTCTCATAAACCTGCATCGAGTGCGTCAATAGATGCATGGCGGTTTAGCTCGATCGAGTGGTTGGGCAAACGTTTAAGTGACCAGCCGGTTATATTGTCGACATTGCAGGCGCTGTTGTTTGGCGACAAAAGTGGGTTTGTTGATTGGCAGTGGTCTTTACTGCAAAACACTGGTACTACGCACTTGATGGTCGTGAGTGGTCTGCATGTTGGAATTTGTGTGGTATTGGGCTGGTGGTTTGGTCGTATTCTTGCTGCACTATTGTTCAGGGGTAAAGAGTCTAGAATACCCCATCACTGGTTGTCTGTGGCTGTAGCCTTGCTGGTTAGTGGTGGTTATGTAGCGCTGGCCGGCTTTAGTATCCCGACACAAAGGGCATGGGTTATGGCGGCAGTGTTACTGGGAGCTCAATTAGTAATGCGCCGGCCGAGTGTCTGGTTTCGTTGGTGGTTGTCCATGGCTATTGTGCTTACTTTGCATCCATTAGCGATGCATGAAATTGGTTTCTGGTTATCTTTTTTAGCCGTTGCCACATTATTATTTTTAGTGACGGCACGCCAGAAAAGCACTGCGTGGCTAATATTGCTCAAAAGTCAGTGGTGGATATTCTTGGCATTAAGTCCTTTGATGCTCTTATTCTTTTCTCAGGTGTCCATTAGTGCGCCGTTCGTAAATATTCTGGCTATTCCTTTTTTATCTCTTCTCCTCTTTGTGATGATTCCTGCAATGCTATTGGAGGCGGTTGGCGTTGGCTGGGGTTTAGATATTGTCAGTGTTTTGGTTCAACTGTTATGGGATGGCCTGGCTTGGGTGAATGGGTTGAGTGATGCTTGGGTTGTCAATATTCAACAGCCCGGTTTTATAGTCATTCTATTTGCAGGCTTGGGTGCGGTAATGGTGCTCCAACCAGTAAGTATTAAATTAAAAGTGCTAGGCGTAATGTGTTGGCTGCCGATGTTCATACCACCACAAAACAGTGTGTTGCTGGGGCGAATGAGTGCTGTTGTGTTTGATGTAGGGCAAGGTACCGCTGTGTTAATTAGAACCCATGGACATACTCTTTTATATGATACTGGGGCCGCTTATCCCAATGGTCATACAGCGTTTGAGCGCTCGGTTGTGCCGTATCTTCAGCTTCAGGGTGTGGATTTTCTAGATAAGCTGGTTGTAAGTCATGATGATAATGATCACGCAGGTGGTGTCTCTAAAGTTGTTGAGTTGATGCGTATTGGTGTCATAGAAAGCGGGATGCCGGATGCCATTAATGTATCTGCTCAGCGCTGCCAAGCGGGTGTTAGGTGGCAGTGGGATGGAGTAGAGTTTCGTTATATTCACCCAGAACCTAGGTTGGCGGCTACTGATAATGACCGTTCATGCGTATTAGAGGTGCGTAGTAAGGCATGCGGTTTATTAATAACGGGTGATGCTAGCGTTCGTATTGAAGAGCAAGTATTAACTTATGTTGAGGCTACAAGGCCTGTTAATTGGTTAGTTGCAGGACATCATGGGAGCCGTACCTCAACGGGCGTTGCTTTTCTTGAGGCGTTTCAGCCTGAAAATGCATTGATTTCTGCGGGCTTTCTTAATCGTTATGGCCACCCGCATGAGGATGTTGTATCTCGTATAAAGGCTGTAGGTAGTCAGGTTTTTCGCACGGATCAGCAGGGCGCTATAATCTTGGATGAAACGACAGATGATGAATGTCGTGTGCAAACATGGCGGCAAAAAGAAAAACGTTACTGGACAGCCAGTTGAGGGCATATTCCAATGGATTTGTGTGTGTTAAAGTAGCTCGATTCTAAAGGAGAGCTGAACGTGTTTGAATTGATTGCATCGGGTGGTTGGCTAATGATTCCTATCATTGGTTGTTCGGTATTAGCGCTGGCTATTTGTATGGAGCGTTTATGGGAGTTACGTGCAAGTAAAATTGCGCCACCTGATTTAATGAAGGATGTATGGGGCTGGCTGAAAACCGGAGCAATGACAGCTGAGCGCATGAAAGAGGTTAAGAAGAGTAGTCCTCTTGGGCGCATTATTGTTGCTGGGCTGAATAATGCTCGTCATGGCCGAGAGATCATGAAAGAAAGTATTCAAGAAGCAGCTACTCAAGTGATTCATGAGCTGGAGCGTTTTTTGACAGCGTTGGGTACGATTGCAGCCATTGCTCCTCTACTGGGTCTGTTAGGCACCGTTATCGGTATGATTAAGGTTTTTACTGAGATTATGATCCAAGGAACAGGTAATGCCTCTGTTTTGGCAGGTGGAATTTCAGAAGCATTAATTACTACTGCATCTGGATTGGCTATTGCGATCCCTACTTTAATATTTCATCGCCATTTTCAACGCAAGATAGACTCTCTTGTTATAGAGATGGAGCAGCAAGCAGTGAAGTTAGTAGAAGCTGTTCATGGCGAGCGTGACGTTGATCATGATAAATA
The DNA here is from genome assembly GCA_034110685.1 of Neptunomonas sp. GTDB lineage: Bacteria > Pseudomonadota > Gammaproteobacteria > Pseudomonadales > Balneatricaceae > Neptunomonas. Next base: position 10,863 of record JAWUYS010000120.1, on the reverse strand, counting down.
GCGGAGATTTATTGTGAAGTTCCAGCGCCAGAATAGAGAAGAGGTCAGTGTAAATCTTACACCGCTGATTGATGTGGTGTTTCTGTTACTGATTTTTTTCATGGTCTCGACAACCTTTACAAAAGAAAGCCATTTAGAGATTGATTTGCCACAAGCTTCTGAGGAAGCAACAGTACAAGATACGGCTAAAGCAATAGAAATTATTATTGATGAAGAAGGTCAATACAGCGTCAATGGCGCTCCATTGGTGAATACTCAAGAAAAAACCTTACGCCAGGCAATGCTTAAATTGTTAGAGGGTGATGATAGGCCTGCATTAGTCATTACTGCTGATGCGAAAACACCACATCAGTCAGTGGTAACCGCCATGGATGTTTCAGGAAAACTCGGCTTTGAGAAACTTAGTATTACGACAAAGCAGTCTGCAGAGTAACTAATGAGCGTACTTGAAAAAGCTTGGTATGATGGTTCGCGATGGCCTTTGTTGCTGTATCCATTAGAGAAGTTTTTTATTGCTGTATCGCGCTATCGTCGTCACAAGCATGAGTTGACACAGTGGCGTGCCCCCGTGCCGGTTATTGTTGTTGGCAATATTAATGTAGGGGGGACGGGAAAAAGTCCGCTGGTTATTGCCCTAATTAAGTTGCTGCGAGAGCAGGGTTACAAGCCTGGTGTTGTCAGTCGTGGTTATACCGCAAACCCTCCGGAATATCCTTTTAGTGTGCTTCCTGACTCTGCATCTCAAGACGTGGGTGATGAGCCTTTAATGATAGTGCAGCGTACTCTGGTGCCGATGGTCATTGACCCTAATCGCGTGAGTGCGTGTCAGCAATTATTAAAGGTGCATGCGTGCGATATTATTATCAGCGATGATGGTTTACAGCATTATGCGATGGGGCGTGATATTGAAATAGTCGTTGTTGATGGCAAGCGTGGTTTTGGTAATGGGCATTGTTTACCTGTTGGCCCTTTGCGCGAGCGGCCAAACCGACTTGAACAAGTTGATATGATTATCGTAAATGGCCAAGGCAGCTTTTGTCATGAGCCATCTATCCAAATGCGCCTGTTGGCTACCACATTGGTTGGGCTTAACGATGCAGATCATTATGATATCTCTGCGCTTAAAACAACGGCTGTTCATGCTGTTGCTGGAATAGGAAACCCAAGTAGGTTTTACGATACGTTAGAAGGAGAGGGTTTAGACCCTATTCAGCATAGCTTTCCTGATCATCACTTATTTCAGGAGGCAGATATCACATTTGATGATGGTCTTCCTGTTATTATGACAGAAAAAGATGCCGTAAAATGTAGAGGGTTAAAAATCAAGAACCCTACTTATTACCTACAGGTCGATGCGCAGCTGCCCGTTGCATTTGCACATCAGTTAAAAGAAAAGCTTAAATTATATAAAGAGAGTGATATTAATGGATAAGAAATTATTAGATATCCTAGTCTGCCCTGTCTCTAAAGCACCAGTAGAGTACAACGCGGAAACAAATGAATTAGTCTGTCGTACCAGTGGCTTAGCGTATCCTGTACGGGATGATATTCCTGTTATGTTGGAAAGTGAGGCGCGCACACTAACATCTGAAGAACGTTTAAAAGATAAATAGGAATTAGTGATGGGATTCAGTGTAATTATACCTGCTAGGTTTGCATCAACGCGTTTTCCAGGTAAGCCGTTAGCAGACATTGCTGGCAAGCCCATGGTGCAGCATGTTTATGAGCGTGCGCTTCAAAGTGAAGCTGAGCGCGTTATTATAGCGACTGATGATGAGCGTATTGCTGCGGTTGCTTCAGGTTTTGGTGCTGAAGTGTGTATGACCAAAGCTGACCATCCGTCGGGTACTGACCGATTGCAGGAAGTCGTGAGTTCGTTAGGGTTCTATGCGGACGATATCGTGGTTAACGTACAAGGAGATGAACCGTTGATTCCTCCGCGTGTTATTAACCAGGTCGCTCATAATCTTAAAGCAGAACCCGATGCTGGTATAGCAACGTTATCAGAACCTATTGAAGATGTTGCGAGTTTATTAAACCCAAATGTCGTTAAGGTAGTGACTGACCAACGTGGTATGGCAGTTTATTTTAGTCGGGCTCCTATTCCATGGCCGCGAGATGAGTTTTCTGTTAATAAAGATGTGATGCCATCTAGTTATAATTGGCAGCGTCATATTGGTATTTATGCTTATCGTGTGAAAATGCTCAATGAGTTTGTGCGCTGGGCTCCTGCACCGATTGAAGAAGCTGAGTGCTTAGAGCAGTTGCGTGCTATGTGGAACGGTGCTCGTATACATGTTGAAGTTGCAGATGAGTTGCCGCCAGCGGGTGTTGATACGCCAGAAGATCTTGAGCGCTTGCGTGAGCTGTTTAAGTCTTGATAGTTATAACTGATTAAACCAGCGCGCCTCTTATGAGCTTTACGGTCTGCGGTGTTTATTTGTAATCGCTGGGTTGATTGTCGAATAAAAAACATAACAAGGAATAGTAATGCAAAATTTGACTAGATTTAGGTCTTTTGTCCAAGATTTTACCCGCTTGATTGATGTCGTCGGTAATGACGAGAAGAAAATTTTTGTGGCGGGGAAGGCGCTTCTTCAAAATCTAATTAACCATGATGATTGGCTGCCTGAAGAGTTCTCTAGTGCATCTTCTGACCAATACCAGCAGTTCTTATTGCATTGCGACCCTCATGAGCGTTTTTCTGTGGCGAGCTTTGTCTGGGGTCCGGGCCAGTTAACACCTATTCATGATCATACTGTATGGGGAATGGTAGGTGTTATGCGTGGCGGTGAGGTTTGTGAAGAGTTTAATGTTGATCAAGCCAGCGGACAATTAGTGGCTACTGGCCAGCACACTTTGCATGTAGGAGATGTTGACTTGGTATCTCCAGCGGTGGGTGATATTCATCGAGTTTCTAATGCTTTAAGCGATGATGTCTCAATCAGTATTCATATATATGGAGCCAATATTGGTATGGTTGATCGGCATACTTATGACCAAGACTCACAGAAGGTGCAGTCCTTCATCTCTGGATATACTAATCCAGTATTACCCAATATTTGGGGTTGATTTTTAATGAACCAAAAAGTAGTCAGTATTGGCTTGATTAACCCAAAGAGCCCAACAAATGTTGGAGCTGTTATGCGCGCGGCGGGTTGTTATAGGGCCAGTGCTGTTTTTTATACAGGTGAGCGTTACTCGCGTGCGGCAAAATTTAATACTGATACAAAAGATGTACGTAGCAATATTACATTAACCGGTGTTGACTGCTTGCTTGAGCATGTACCTGTAGGATCAAAAGTGGTCTGTGTTGAATTGGTAGAAGGGGCAACGTCGTTGCCTGCGTTTGAGCATCCAGATAACGCTTTTTATATCTTTGGGCCGGAAGATGGTTCTCTTGATCAGCAAGTTGTTGATTGTGCAGATGCTGTTGTCTATATACCGACGATAGGCTGCATGAATTTAGCGGCAACTGTCAATGTTGTTTTGTACGATAGGCTTGCTAAATCATCTTTGGCCGTTGCGGGCGATGAATTAATTCGCCAAAGCAGAGATACTAATAATAAAGTCAAGATTAGTGCTTTGACTACAGACTGAAGCTGTATATAATTAGCTTAGCTTGAAAGTTCGACTTATATTTATGTGTTCCATTTCGATGTTCTTTGTTGAGTGCTCGTTCTGTTTTCATAAGTAATAGCAAAATTTCCAGCTTCATAGCCCGAGCATAAAGTGACGGCATCCATGATTCATGAATTAACAGGATATTATTATGTCTACAACTACTGGCACAGTAAAATGGTTTAACGAAGAGAAAGGTTTCGGTTTCATCGAGCAGGAAAACGGTCCTGACGTTTTCGCTCATTTCCGTGCTATCGCTGGTGACGGTTTCAAAACTTTGGCTGAAGGCCAGAAAGTTGAGTTTACTGTTACTCAGGGCCAGAAAGGTCTTCAAGCAGAAAACATCGTAGCACTTTAATTTAAAGTGTTATGTAGCCGGTATTAATTTAATATCGGTTGCTCTTCCATTTATTTGGAAAGAGAAAATAGGGTAAGCTTAATTGTCTTACCCTTTTTTTTTGTCCGCGGTTTACGTTTTCTGCAGTTATTGGCAATCCGTTTGGTTTTGGCTATTAGCTAGTTTTGGTAGTAGGGCGTATATACTGCCTTTTTGTTTCATCTCTCCTGCTAGTTTTTCTGCTCGTTCTCCTCGACCAAAAAACATATCGGCCCGTACGGGTCCGTTTATTGCGCCACCTGTGTCTTGCGCGAACACTAGACGTTGATAAGGTTTGTTAGTGCCGGGTAGTGTTGTATTAACCCATAGAGGAGTGCCAAGAGGAATGATTCTTCTGTCAACAGCGGCGCTGCGTTCAGGTGTGAGTGGGACATTGAGAGAGCCGCGAGGGCCGAATTCTAAATCGTGTCGCATCGTAAAGAAAACGTAGCTAGGGTTTTGGTTTTTCAGTGCTTGGGCTTTAGAAGGGTTAGCGTCAAGCCATTGTCTAATAGTGTCTAAAGAAACCTCTTCGCGTGTTAATTCGCCTGTTTCAATGAGCTTTTTCCCGATGGCAACATAAGGGTGGCCATTTTGATTGGCATAACCTACGCCAACCATGCTGCCATCTGTTAACTGTACTCGACCTGATCCTTGAATGTGCAGAAAAAAAGCAGCGTCAGAATCGTCAACCCAAAGTAATTCTTGACCTTTAAGTGGAGACTCTGGTTTGTCAATTTCAGCACGGCTGTAATAAGGAATAACAGTACTTCCTTCTATTCGCCCACGTACGCGTTTGCCTTTGAGTTCTTTGAAGCGAGAATCTAATTTAACCGTGAGCATGTTTTTTGGTGTGTGATATAGCGGGTAATTGTATTGGTCGTCTGGCTCTAGGCTGCCATTGAGTGTGGGTTCGTAATAGCCTGTTATTAAGCCCTCATTTTTTCCTGCAGTGCCCATGATCGTGTGAGGTATAAAGTGCTCTTCTATAAAGCTGCGAACTTCGACGTCGGATGCCAAGGTAAGTGATTCTGCGGTGCCGCAAATGTTCTTCCACTCAGGAGACTTTTTGCTGAGTCTTGGGCACTGGCTAAGCAGTGCCGGCAGAGCTTCGCTGAAGGAGTCTTGTTGCCAGCCATTGAGTTTGTTCCAGCATATGGCGTTGCTAATCCCAGGTGGTTGGGGGGTGATTGATCCGCAGCCATGAAGTAGTAAAGCGATGCAGCTGGTGGTTATGGTGCGAGGCGACAATAAACAGCGGGTAGCGCGGGTAAGCATTTGTAGGTTTCCTTAAATACTATCTTAGGCCTGCATCTTGCTTATTTATTAAGAGCTATGCAATAGCGAGTGTTAAATCAGCGGATGGGTTGTTAGTACTTAAAGAGTAATTGGCAATTTTATGTTGCTTTAGCCTGCATGGTGGCTGAGTTGTTGTGTGCTGTACTCAGTATTCGCAGAAAAAGGACGTTCTGTTTGCCGTAGTCACTAAGGCGAGGCAAATCGTGGCCGTTTTACGTTGATATTCTAAATAGGTAATTAATTATGATAATTGAACAGAGTATGATCGCGATGAGTGCTGAGCATCAAAAGACTGAGTCAGTCAGCTATGTACGGCGAGAGAGTCTCTCTGAATTTGGTCAAAACTTTACTCAAGCGCAATCTCTATTGGCTGGATTGGGTGTTCCTGAGATGGTTTCGGGAGATGAAGAAATAGATAAAAGTCAGAAGGCTCCATCGATACTGGTAATGACCGATCAGGGGCTGCAGTTTAGAGAAGATAAAGCAGAAGAAACTGCCGAGTTACAGCAGAGTTATACTCAGGCACGTTTGTTCAGGGCTTTATTTGAGGCCATCACTGGAAAAGAGATGCCAGTCGTTGATGATGCGCTTTCTGGTAATGAGGCGTTGGGTGTTGGTGATTATGCGCCAGGAAGGGTTCAGAGCTCTGCATCAACAGCTTTTTTGTCTGAAGAAAAAACACTTAAGGTAACAATGCATGTCTCTGAATCTATAGAAGAGTATGAGTCAACTCGGTTTAGTGCTGCTGGGGTTGTTAAAACGTCTGACGGAGTAGAAATCAATATCAACTTGGATATGGCGATGGAGCGCCAATACTCGGCAACGCGTGAAATGAGCTTTTCGCAAGAAGTGCGCTTTAAGGACCCTTTGTTGCTTAATTTTGATGGCTCTGTAGCCGAACTTTCTAATGAGTCGTTTGAGTTTGATATTGATGCTGATGGTGAGATGGATTCGTTAAATTATTTGGAAAACGCCGGTGGTTGGCTGGGACTGGATAAGAACCATAATGGCCTGATTGATGACGGTTCTGAATTGTTTGGTGGTCTAACGGGTAGAGGTTTTGATGAATTACGCCAATATGACAGTGATGAAAATGGCTTTATCGATGCTGCTGATGAAATTTTCAATGATCTTTTAGTGTGGAATAAAACGCTTGAGACTGATGAGCTCTTATCATTGCAAGAGAGTAATGTGGGTGCCATATATACAGGTTCTGAAGAAACTCCGTTTGATATAAAAAATGAAAATAATCAAACACTTGGAAGAGTTATCGAAAGTGGCTTCTATATTGCTGAAACAGGGGAGGTTGGCTCTGTTCAGCAGGTTGATATGGCTGTTTGAGTGTGAGCAATTAAGATTGGCTTTTTGGGGGCTTTGTTAAGTACCTGAAAAGTTGATAATCCGGTAAACTCCTTTTGATAGTTATTCGAAGGAGTTTTTATGTCTGTCTTATTCAGGCGTGTAGTTGGTATTAGCTGTTCTGTATTAGTTTTGGCGCTGCCAGTAGTATCAGAGTCTGCAGAGAAGAGTAGTGTGGGTCTTGAGCAAATGAAGCTAGCTTCATCGGTAGGGGCTAGGTGCTCAGGGTTTTACGATGGTGTTTTTGCTTTGCTGCATAATTTAGGTCAGGCTGCTGATGAGCAGGCATTGGGTGTTATCCAGAAGAATTGGCCGGGAATTAATAAACGTTATCTGTTTAGACAATCAACATCAGCAATGCTGATGACGGGTATTTTTATTAAGCAGATGAACCAAAAATTTACTCTTGAAGAAAGCTTTTCATTTCAAAGCTTCAGTCAAGATTACGTCTCAAGCAGAAAAACGGCAATGGCTTGGAAGGATGGTAAGGCGAGTAATGAGATTCAGAATCGTCAGCGTCAGCAGTGTGAGCATATTATTGAGATTACTAAAAATAACGGTACATTAAGTGATGGCGTGATTAATGACGCTATGGAAAAAAGGTCTGTGGCTTTAGGGGTTGATCTTAAGTTGTTAGATTAAAAAAACGGCAGCTCTCTATGTAATGAGCTGCCGTATCTTTTATGCGAAGTGTTTAGCTTCTTCGTGGCGAGCATGGTCTGCGCCAACGCGACAGCCGTAAACGCCGACTTCACCTTTCCAGCGCATCCATTCAGCAAACTGGCCTATGGCGCTAAACATTTGAGCGATCGATGATGCTTGTTGTTCCTGTGGGGTGTCGAATGCGCCCATTGCTTGTAGTTCTGCTGCAATACGACGATCATCATCAGCAATACCCGTAAATTTCATACTCATGATTTAACTCCAGTCAACTATTAATATAGACTAAAGTTTACTCTTTTATTGTGCGGTGCACAATAAAAGAGTGTTGAGTTATTTTAGGCCTTCGGCTAATAGTGAGTGAATGCCTTCTATATCTTTCTCAGAAAGCTTGTCATCAGGAATGGCGTCATTAATACCTTGATTTAAGCGTTCATGAAACTGCTCTGGTAGCTCTTCTGTATCGGCCAGTGCTAGGCTGACGTGGCCGAGAAGGTAGCTTGAGTAGAAGCGTCGATCGTCATCACCTTGTAGTTCTTGTTGAAGAAGCCAGTTGTAGAGAGTGTCACCATTTGTGTTTGGCATATCAGAATGTTTCCATGGATTTCAGTTGAAGGGCGTAAGTTTTGCCGTCACCTTCAATTTGTTTAAGTTTAATAATCATGTAGTCGAGCTTAGGGGCATACCAAATATAGGTTTTTCGGGCGGCCTTTGGGCCTCTGTCCATCTCAACTTTGATGGTTTCAAATTCGCCGAGAGGTGATTCTATTTTTTCTTCACCAATAATTTTAAAATCGTATTCTTTAAGGCGGCCGCCGTCTGCTATTTTGTAATTAAAAGGGCCTTTTTTTCCTGCTTTGAGGTCAATACGCATCTGTAATTGGTAGCTTAATTTGTCTTGTGTATTGGCAGGTATGTCCATTTTCCAAGGTTTGTCATCAACGTCATTTTTAACGCTCATGTTAACCCAGTCGAAAGCGAGCTTGGCTTCTCGTTTCTTGCCTAGTACCAGCTTTTTATAATGGTATTTTTGAGGAGTTACCTCAAAGTTGTTAAATACCACCGTGCTCTTTTCATCAATTGATGCGATAAGAGCGCTGGCATAAGTGCGAAATAACCATTGTCCATCAGCGGTGCTAGAAAGAGAGCGTTCGACCTCTCCTTTTAGAGCAATTCCTGCATCCCACTCTGATGTATAGATAGCATTAAAAGGAGGTACTGGAGGAGTGTTGTTTGCATTTGTGATTGCTGGAATCAGTAAGGCTGAAGTAAGCAATACCTTGATAAATGAAGACATAGTAAGAGTCCTTAAACAAGCTTAAGCGTCGTACCCTAATCTGAAACCAGAATCTGGTAAAAGTTCATCATCCAGATGTATGCCATTCTCGTCAAAGCGAACGCGGTCTGCGCAAATCCATTCGACAGCTAATGGGTATGCAATATGTTCGCGTGTGTGGACGCGGCTTTGCAGGCTCTCTTCATCATCATTTTGTAGAATGGGAACAACTGCCTGTATCAGCAGGGGGCCACCATCTAGTTCTTCAGTTACATAGTGTACTGTGCAGCCGTGCTCCTGATCATTTGCAGCAAGTGCTCTTTGGTGCGTGTGCAGGCCTTTGTACTTAGGTAGAAGTGATGGATGTATATTAAGCATGCGCCCTGAAAAATGCTGAACAAATGCTGGCGAAAGAATTCGCATAAACCCAGCTAGAATTACTAGGTCAGCTTGGTTGGCATCAATGCAGTGACGAACTTCGTCGTCAAAGGCTTCGCGAGAGTCAAAAGTTTTATGATCTATGCATGTCGTTGGGATTCCCGCATTAGCTGCGCGAACCAGTCCGTATGCATCGGTTTTGTTGCTAATAACCTGAACGATCTGGCCGTGAGTACGGCCAGATTCGATAGCATCCATGATGGCTTGCAGGTTAGAGCCGCTTCCCGAAATCAGTACTACAATCCGTTTCAGGGGCATTGTTTTACTCCGCGTCGATCAGCTCTACTTGCTCTTCGCCATCGTTGGCTGCATCAATATGCCCAATGACCCAAGCGTCTTCGCCTGTTTCTTTTAGTAGCTTGATTGATGCTTCTGCTTGGTCTGCAGGAACACAGATTACCATGCCAACGCCACAATTGAATGTACGATACATTTCGCGTGAATCAACGTTTCCAGCTGACTGAAGCCATTGGAATACGCCAGGAATTGTCCACGAATTTGTGTTGATAACGGCTTTTGCGTTATCAGGTAGAACGCGAGGAATGTTTTCCAGTAAGCCGCCACCTGTGATATGTGACAGTGCGTTTACTTGGCCATTTTTCAATAGATTAAGAACAGACTTAACATAAATACGCGTAGGCTCAAGCAGTGCGTCTTTTAGCGTGCGACCTTCGATGTCTTGATCAAGATCAGCATCAGATACTTCAATGATTTTGCGTATCAGTGAATAGCCATTTGAATGTGGACCTGAAGAAGCTAGTCCGATCAATGTATCGCCAACACTAACTTTACTGCCATCAATGATTTCAGACTTTTCTACGATACCGACGCAAAATCCAGCAAGATCGTAATCATCGCCTTCATACATGCCAGGCATCTCGGCTGTTTCGCCGCCGACTAGGGCTGCGCCAGAAAGCTCGCAACCTTTGCCTATACCGGTAACAACATCAGCTGCCATGTCGATGTTGAGTTTTCCGGTGGCGTAGTAGTCGAGGAAGAACAGTGGTTCAGCCCCTGCTACGATAAGGTCGTTAACGCACATAGCCACCAAATCAATACCGATGGTGTCATGCTTTTGCAATTCCATTGCTAGACGTAATTTTGTGCCAACACCATCGGTGCCAGAAACAAGTACGGGCTGCTTGTATCCTTCAGGGATTTCACACAGCGCTCCAAAGCCGCCGAGACCACCCATGACCTCCGGGCGAGCTGTGCGTTTTGCAATACTTTTAATTCGATCAACTAATGCATTTCCTGCATCAATATCAACGCCAGCGTCTTTGTAACTAAGTGATGTTTGGTCAGAACCAGTAGACATGCAATGCAACCTTCCAGACAGGGTAGAATAACAGGTGAAAAATTATGCGCAGCATTCTAACAGGTTGCGGGAGTGGCGGCTATTGTATGTTACAGTTTTCAGTTTGAAAAAATGTTTCTGGTGCATTTATTGAGTATGCAAAACGTCCTTCGTTACATTATTGCCCCATTAATAGCGGTGAGTCTCTTAATATCGACTTCACTTAGGGCAGAGCTAGTTGAAAACTTGTATGAGGCCGAGCTTCTTGTTTCTGATCGCTTAACGCACCCTGATGATATTTCTTTACGATCTGGTTTGAAGCGTATCTTGGCAAAGGTAAGTGGTACGACGCAGGCTTCAGGGATAGTAGAAGAGTTTGTTTCTGATCCTGATCTTTACGTGAATGAATTCCATTTTGAATCTACTTACCAAGTACGCACAGATGTAGATGGAAATGATTATCTAGCGCAACGTTTGATATTAGCTTTTGATCCGTCAGCAGTAGATAAGCTATTAAGAAGCCGTCAGTTCTTTCCT
>JAWUYS010000119.1:0-30342 GCA_034110685.1 Neptunomonas sp. | reverse complement strand
ATCTTCACCATTATTTGATGTATGAATAGAATAATGCTGATCTTTAAATGGAGTAAAGCTACCATCAGGATTTTCATAAAATCGAGGAATACTAGAAGAAATAATAAGATCATTATTTTTTCTCTCCTCAACTGAAAACATTACTCGCTCTATACCATCAATAATCGCAATAAATCTTGTTTTCGCCTGACTAGCCATATCACTACCCTACACTTCCTTTGTTTCGTGATAATGCACAATTTCATTTAAAGACACCAGAGAAATAACGTACAACCATGACGTATGTCGAAGAAGTGTCGAAAGCATAGCTATCTATAGTGGTTTAACGGCTCGGCTGAAAACCCATAAAGCCTTAAAACCCTAGCGCTATGGTATGTAGTGGTACAACAAAAGGCATGGTACATGGGTTCGAAACCCGTCACTTCTACCCATAAAAAATACGCCTGATGATGCCTTTTTTATCCCAGTTGTCTTCTATACTAACTCACGTATTCATTGTGTTACTTAAACTTGCTTTATTGCATTGTCTTCTTCTGGACCCATGCCATGAAACATCTGGGTCTACGGAAAACAAAAAAAATTGATCTATATTCAAACAACTGATAAAACATAGTAACAAAATAAAGTTACTAGTTAACATATTGATAATAAAAATAAAAAAGGCGTCACCATGTCTATTTCATTCTATGAAATCATTAAAAATCCATACAAAATAGTAGATTATGAAGGTGCGGCTTTAGGCTGAGTGCAAGCAACACTTGAACTCCAAACTAAATCAGTCCAACATGATTTTTCATGGAAACACTCTCTCAGATAGATTTTTTGTGTTGTTGTATTAACTCAAGAATAATAACAAAAATGGAGATTACGCCCAGATGACAGACTCTTCCATTTCTGGCAGCTCATCCACTGCCGACGACCAATACGTACGCTTTGTTAACGTAAAGAAAAGCTATGATCAAAGAAACCTGGTCGTTAAAGATTTCAATCTTGATATAAAGAAAGGCGAGTTTGTGACTTTGCTGGGCCCTTCTGGTTCAGGAAAAACAACCTGCTTAATGATGTTAGCTGGGTTTGAAGATGTCACCAGTGGTAGCATTTTAGTGAACGGTGAACCCGTTACAAATATTGCGCCTTATCATCGTAATATTGGGATGGTTTTTCAGCATTACGCGCTTTTCCCTCATATGACTATTTACGAAAACCTGGCCTACCCTTTAAAAGTACGTAAGATTCCAAATGCTGAGATCGAGCGAAGAGTCAAAGAGTCTCTGGCCTTAGTTGAGCTGGTGACTTTTACTAAACGTTACCCAGGGCAGCTATCCGGTGGCCAAAAACAACGTGTTGCCCTTGCCCGTTCCCTGATTTTTGAACCAAGCATTGTTTTAATGGATGAGCCTTTAGGTGCTCTCGATAAAAACCTTCGAGAACAAATGCAGTTCGAAATAAAACGTCTACATGAAGATCTTGGATTTACTGCCATCTATGTTACTCATGATCAGACAGAAGCACTTACCATGTCTGACAGAGTCGCGGTTTTCAACGACGGAATCGTAGAGCAGTGCGCTGCACCTGAAGTATTGTACGAGCAACCCGCAAACTCATTTGTTGCTAACTTTATTGGTGAAAACAATCGTATTCCAGGCACCATCAAACGAATTGAAAACGGCTTAGCACAAGTAGAACTTTTCGATGGAACACTCGCAACAACGGGCAACAACAACTGTCCACCGGAAGGCGCGCCATGCATGCTGACCATTCGTCCTGAGAACCTATTTATTGCTAGTAAAAACTCAATGGAAAACAGCATACAGGCCAGCTTTACCACCCGCCTTTATGTAGGAGATTCCATTCGTTACTTCTTTAAACTAAGTTCGGGCACCGAGCTAATGGTTAAAACACTAAACGATCAAGATGCTCCCGTTCTTCAACGCGGTGCTTTAACAACACTCACATGGTCAACATCTGGAGGATTAGCGCTAGACCGGTCGGATTAACACGCAATACCCATAATAAAGAGCAATAAACTGCAAGAAAACGTAAGAGGAAAAATAAAAATGAAAGCACTCAAACGATTCGGCGCGGCGCTCGCGCTATGCACAGCAGCAGCCCCTGTAATGGCCGATCAGTTCACAGCTGTATCATTCGGCGGAGCATACGGCGCAGCACAACAAAAGCATATGCTCGACCCTTATATGGAAAAAACAGGACATAAGATCCTATTTGAGAACTACTCAGGCGGTATCGCTGAGATCAAAGCTCAAGTAGAAAGTGGCAATATCCTTTGGGATGTTGTTGATATTGAAGTTATTGATCTTGAAAGAGCCTGTTCTGAAGGACTGTTAGAAGTATTCCCTCACGATACATTACCACCTGGAGATGATGGTGTTGCTGCCAGCGAAGATTTCTCTCCTCAAGCGTTATCCAACGAATGTGGTGTAGGTAATATTGTTTGGACTGTTTTGTACTCTTACAATAATGAAACCATCAAGGGTGGCCAACCAAGCACCATTGGTGATTTTTTCAATACATCGCAATTCCCGGGCAAACGCGCATTGCGCAAGCGTCCACAGGTTAATATGGAATGGGCTCTCATTGCTGATGGTGTAGCTAAAGAGAATGTTTACGATGTACTCGCTACGGCAGAAGGGCAAAAACGCGCCTTTGCTAAATTAGACACGATCAAAAATGACCTTGTTTGGTTTGATAGCTGGTCGCAAGCACCACAACTACTGAATGACGGTGGTGCGGTTATGGTGCAATCAGCTAACGGTCGTATCTTTGATGCTATTCAGAGTGACAAAAAACCCTTCGAAATGGTTTGGGATGCTCATATTTATGACCTAGATGTATGGGCCATTGTAAAAGGCACAAAACATAAAGCCCTAGCAGAAGACTTCATCCGTTTTGCTACTAGTTCAAAACCTGAAAGCGGCATGCAAGATGTAGCTTATGGTCCAACGCGTCAGTCTTCATACACTTATGTTGACCCTGCTGTTATTCCTAAACTACCTTCGGCGCATCTGGATGAAGGCTTACAAGCTTCAGGTGAGTTTTGGGCTGATTATGGCGAGTCTTTAGGCGAGAAGTTCAACGAGTGGTTGCTCAACTAACCTATCCGTTAGCTTTATTATTTATGGATAACTCAACTAGCAGAAGCACTTTCTGCTAGTTGAGGCTACCTGACTATTTTCGGGTCTTGTATGTCCCGTCGTCTTCTAAAAAAGGGCTGCTTCTATGTCTCAAGCTGAAATTAGCAATGACGCACCTCGAGCACGGTCAACACTGACCGACGAGGAGATGGCGCAAAGTAAAAAAATGCAACGCCGGCGCAAACTTATTGCTTTCGCCTTTGTTACACCGCTACTCATATTTGTCATGATTGCCTTTATCGCTCCGATAGGCACCATGCTGTACCGCAGTGTTTATCATCCCACTGTTGCTCAACTAATACCTGAAACATTAGAAGCACTCTCAAGCTGGGATGAGAAAGGTGATACTCGCCCTGATGATGCCGTACTCAACCGCTTTGCAATAGAACTACAACAACTCGCGCTTGATCGTAAATCAGGGAAGTTAGGCGAAGAGATTAACCGTGCAATGCCTGGCACCTCGAGTGTCATTAAATCAACAGCACGTAAATTTAAAAAAATCGATACCGAGCTACTCAAAACCGAAGGGGCTGCACGCCTATTCGCCAGTAAGCCTCATTGGAAAGAGGTTGAAATCTGGAGGGTGATGAAATCCTCTGGAGAGGTCTTTACCGCTAACTCTTACCTAACTGCGCTCGATTTAGACCGTAACAGCATGGGAGAAATAGTAGCTCGTGACACGCAAGTTTATATCAGGCTCTATCTAAAGAGCTTAAAAATAGCGCTGATGATCACTTTTTTAACGGCTATCATTGGCTTCCCGCTATCCTATTACCTTGCTACTGCATCATCTAAAACAGCCAATACACTTATGGTGTTTGTCTTGCTACCGTTTTGGACATCGCTATTGGTACGAACAACCTCCTGGATTGCTTTGCTGCAAACCAACGGCGTAGTAAATACCTTTTTACAGTCGATACATGCGATAAGCGAACCCTTTGAGATGCTGTATACGCAATCAGCGACAGTCATTTCCATGACACATATTCTGCTTCCTTTCATGATATTACCGCTTTACAGCGTGATGAAAGGGATTGACCCAAGCTACTTCAGGGCAGCGATGTCTCTGGGTGCTAAACCGATTCCTGCTTTCATTCGTATATATTTACCAATGACGGTACCTGGTCTCAGTGCTGGTGCTTTACTCGTATTCATCATCTCTATCGGATACTACATTACACCCGCCTTGGTAGGTGGAACCGATGGGCAGATGATCAGTAACATTATTGCTTTCCACATGCAGTCGTCTAACAACTGGGAATTAGCCGCTGCGCTTGGCTCCTTGTTACTCGCCTTAATTCTCGCCCTTTACTGGCTCTACGACCGCTTGGTTGGTGTCAGCAATATTAAGCTGGGGTAATGCCATGAAATTTCCAAAATATTTCTCTTTCTGGCAAAAAGTAGGCATGCACGGTTTACGCCTTACTGCTTGGTCGGTGCTAGCATTTTTGATGGTGCCGATATTGGTTATCATCCCGCTATCGTTCAATGCAGAGCCCTACTTTACCTTCACAGAAGGGATGCTTACTTTTGATCCTGACGCATATTCATTAAAATGGTATGCCGAAATTTTCAATGATGATAAGTGGTTGTTAGCCATCAAGAACAGTTTCTTTATCGGCTTATGCGCCACCATACTGGCAACTGTTTTAGGTACATTTGCGGCGATTGGTTTGTCTAATCCTGTGATGCCTTTTCAACGAGTAATCATGGCAATGTTGCTGTCCCCGATGATTGTTCCATTAATCATCACCGCGGCAGGGATGTACTTTTTCTATACACAATTAGGTCTTTCGGGAAGCTACTTGGGTGTAATCATTGCGCATGCTGCACTGGGCACACCGTTTGTCATCATTACAGTGAACGCTTCGCTATCTGGTTTTGATTACTCATTAATGAGGGCGTCGTTAGGCTTGGGAGCACCGCCGGTTTATACTTTTTTCAAAATCATCATGCCCTTGATACGCCCTGGTGTTATATCTGGAGCATTGTTTGCCTTTGTTACATCATTTGATGAAGTCGTTGTTATCTTGTTCTTAGCAGGACCAGAGCAACGTACTATCCCTCGTCAGATGTTCTCAGGACTAAGAGAACAGATCAACCCGACAATTCTAGCGGTCGCAGTATTGCTAGTGGTTATCTCTGGGCTCTTACTGCTGACAATCGAATATTTGCGTGCGCGTAGTGAGCGTATTCGTAGCGGAGAACTGTAGTTTTTACACGGCGACTGAGGAAGCTCAGTCGCTGTTTTTTTATAGCCTACATCTTCCGTAGCCTAAATAGCGCAGAAGGCCTTCCATCACTACTCATGTAGATAGCGTTATCTGGTCCAACCGCTACACCCACAGGCCTAGCCCAACGTGAACCGTTGCTAAGTTGAAAACCCGTTAGTATATCCTCCACACCGATAGATTTTCCCTTGTGAAAACGCACCATCACTAGCTTAGGATGACGTCGGCTTGCTTTGTCACCCGCATATTGGGTTGCCCATGAGCCGTGTAACGCAACCAGCGCATTACCTGACAGTTCATCTGGTAACTCGTCCATCCTATTACCTAGAGGAACAAACGCTACCGCCATCGGTGCATTGCGGGCCAAAAATGTAGCCACGGGTACTTTGACATCATCTAAAGAGCGAGGTGGCGTTCTACTAATGCAGTTATCCCGTTTTATCTGGCTACCATCATATTGATACCACGGCATGCCATGAAAAGAGCCTTTGCTTAGATGCGCGAATTGTTCTGGCGGTTGCTCAAACCCCCAATGATCCGGGCCATTATTACTAGCATAAAGCTCCCCATCATAAGGCGACCAATCAAAACCTACAGGGTTGCGTAAGCCGCTCGAATAAGTCTCCCACTTAGGTACACCCGACTCATTTAACACCATCACACCTCCCCGCTTATTTTGCACAGAGTAGTCGGGGCCCAAATATTCATTACTGCAGTTGCCAGAGATACCCAAGCTCAAATAAAGGCGCTGATCCGGGCCTATTTTCACCGTCCGGCTACTATGTCCGCCAACAGGCAACCCCGTTACCTTTTGCAATCCATGAATACGTAAAGAATCTGCTGACGTGTACTGACCTTGGTAAAGCCCTTCTTCACTTGCTATATATATCTGCTCGCCTCTAAAAGCCACGCTATGTGGGTATCTAAAACGAGACTTAAGTGTTTCAACTGTGTCATATGGCGGTGCTAATCGATAAACATTGCCTGACCGAGACCCTGCAAACAAACTGCCATCTGGATGAAAAGTTAACATCCTTGGGCGATCAATATCTGTCGTTAGCACCTCAAAAATATAACCTTGTGGAACATTAACTTTATAGGAAGTACCATCCACATTAACTGTTTGCAGCTGCAGAGATAACGCATAAACAGGGGTTACAAACAGCGCCACTACACTGGCCACCAACAAAGATTTTAGCTGCTTCATACGAGTACTACCTCCCTACATTTGATACCTACACCAGACTAGCGTATCCATAAACGTCTGCAAACAACGCTAGCAAATAGAGTCTTAAAATAGTTAGTGATTCTAGCCTCAATCGTATTACACTCGAGACTTAACACGAAAACCTCTGCAGTAACGAGACCCTTCTTATCTAAAAAGATCAAGCAATGGAGGTCTATCATGAAAACATATCTTATTACTCTACTGGGCTTAATTATCTCATGCTCTGCTAACGCGGCAGGACAATACCTAAACTATGAAGTGAATGGAAAATCTTATCAGGGGTATTACATCAGCCCCTCTACCGACGCACCACTGGTTCTGCTTATCCATGATTGGGATGGCCTAACAGACTACGAAATAACACGTGCTAATATGCTTGCCAAAATGGGATATTCTGTTTTTGCAGCTGATTTGTTTGGAGCTGGAATACGCCCTACAAAAATGCAAGATAAACGCCAACATACGGGTGAGCTCTACAAAGACCGTACAAAAATGAGAAGCCTGTTAACAAATGCATTAGATACAGCAAAAACACAAGGTGCCAATACGAGTAATACAGTTGTAATGGGGTACTGTTTTGGTGGTGCTGCTGTTTTAGAGATGGCCAGATCAGGTGCAGACATGAAAGGCTTCGCAACATTTCATGGAGGTTTGTCCACACCCAAAGATCAAGACTATAGCCAAACAAAAGGGAAACTACTGATCATGCACGGCAGTGCAGATACGGCTATTACGATGAACAGCTTTGCGGATCTGGCGAGCAATCTTGAGAGCAACGGCATTAATCACGAGATGATTACCTATAGTGGTGCACCGCATGCATTTACCGTATTTAATTCGGACCGTTACAGAGAAGATGCAGATAAAAAATCGTGGCAACGCTTTACTGATTTTCTAAGTGAAGTGACTCAATAACTTAAACATTTAAGATTTAGCTACACCTAAAAAAAGATCGTTATTACTCACTAAGACAGGCATACAACTGCAATAATCATCCTGTAAAGTTCCGCCATTCACATACCTGTGAATGACGGAACAACTCAGGAGGCAACTATGCAGCGCTCTACGATCGTATTAACTATTAAAACAATGATTACCGCAGTCTTATTATCTACCTTGTATGGAACAGCCATTGCGGCTACCGACCTGGGTGTAAAAGGCAAAGAGCAACAGAATATACAGCTCGGGCCACGGCCTTATTTTTTAGTCAATCAGATGGCTGATAGCGCACTAAAAGAGACACTTAAAAGCTGCTCCGAAGGCCCATTTAAGCGAACCGACTTCTCTATTGGCCATCGCGGCGCTGCCATGCAATTTCCAGAGCATACTAAAGAATCCTACGAGGCCGCAGCACGCATGGGCGCAGGTATTATTGAGTGTGATGTAATCTTTACACAGGACCAAGAGCTTGTGTGCCGCCACTCACAATGTGACCTACAAACAACTACCAATATTCTCGATACGCCTTTGGCTAACAAGTGCTCGGGGCCTTTTCAGCCAGCCGTATTTTCTGCTGACGGCACACTTACAAGACCTGCCACTGCTCAATGTTGCACCAGTGATATAACTTTAGCTGAGTTCAAAACGCTTAGAGGAAAAATGGATTCATTTAACCCTAACGCCAGCTCGGTTCAAGAGTTCATGGATGGAACTGCTGCTTGGCGAACAGACCTGTACGCCACTCATGGCACCTTAATGACACACAAAGACAGCATCACACTCTTTAAGAAACTGAATATAAAAATGACACCAGAGCTAAAATCTCCAAGTGTTGAGATGCCATTTAATGGTTTTTCACAGCAAGATTATGCTCAGAAAATGATTAACGAATATAAAGAAGCAGGCGTTTCAGCTTCTGATGTTTTCCCACAGTCATTTAATCTTGCAGATCTACAGTACTGGATTAAAAATGAGCCCCGCTTTGCTAAGCAAGCGGCTTTTTTAGATGGTCGATATAACGATAAAAGCTTCAACCATCGCATTCCTGCCACATGGAATCCAACTATGCAGCAGTTAGTTAATGAAGGTGTGAAGATTATCGCCCCACCACTGTGGATGCTGCTTGATATAGAGGATGGATCTATCGTCCCTTCTATCTATGAAAAAACAGACAAAGCAGAAGGGCTCGACATTATTACATGGACACTAGAGCGTTCAGGCCCACTCGTTAACGGTGGCGGCTGGTATTACCAAACAATGAATGGTGATAACCCCAAAACTTCTAACTCAAAACACACCGTTATCAATAATGATGGCAACACTATGCAGGTGTTAGATGTATTAGCTAAACAGGTGGGTGTTCTAGGCGTCTTTTCGGACTGGCCAGCAACCGTGACTTATTATGCAAACTGCATGCAAACAGAGAACTAAATGAATAAAAGCGCACTGCCTCAGCCGTGCGCTTTTCATACTTCCCTGTTCACTCGTATGGCCTAGATTTACTGAGCAGCAACAACGGTTAGTTCGACCAGCACATTCGGCCTGGCCATATGTGCTTCAACACAAGCACGGGCTGGTTTTGGCTTATCAGCAACCCACGCATCCCACACTTTGTTCATTTGAGCAAAGTCTTTCATGTCACGCACATAGATAGTAACCGACAAGATCTTTTCAACAGAAGAGCCCGCTTCATTCAACAAGTCTTCTACTTGCTGTAAGCAACGGCGAGTTTGCTCTGCAATATCCCATGCGTCATCACTGGCCGTTTGGCCACACAGATAAACAGTATTATTATGCTTCACGATTTTGCTCATACGTGCATTTGAGCCAATGCGTTCTATTGTCATTTTTATGTCTCTTTAAGTATCAGGTTTACGATAAATCCGTTACAGCTCAGTCTTCAGCAGGAGGCTTACAGTACTTTTCGTTCGTAGCGATTAATCTTAAAGGGATCCAGATCAAAACAGCTGCTACCTTCACTGATTAGATCAGCCATTACCTGACCGATAACCGGCCCTAACTGGAAACCATGTGCCGAAAAGGCAAAGGCATGATAAGCATTCTCACTGCGGGCACTTTTACCGATAACAGGTAAATTGTCCGGCATATAGGCTTCTAAACCCGACCACATACGATTGATGCAGGCGGTTTTCATAATAGGGAAAAACTCGATTGCGTTGTGCGCGCCACTGGCCAACAAGCTGTAATCTAGGCGCGTAGTGTTATTAGCACGATCAGCAAAACCTTTAGCGCCGCCGCCAATTAATACCGTGCCATTTTCAAACTGTTTAAATGATAATGGCCGGCTAACAGCACCGACTACCGGTGTTGCAAAGTGTGGCATCCGAGCCGTAATCATCAGCATCGGTGCACTGTATGACATCGGTACATTATCGCCGATCATTACTGATATCAGATCAGCCCATGCACCAGCACAATTCACCAGATGCTCTGCTTGATACTGCTGTGTAGCGGTAGACACCAACCAGCAACCACCTACTTTGCGAATCTGCTGTACTTGTTCGCCTTCACAGAAAAATGCACCCTTGCGCTCGGCTGCAACACGAAAAGCCTGAGTTGAGTGAAATGGAATCGCGTAACCATCTTGTTCGGATACCACTCCGCCAACACAATGATCAGCAACGTGCGGAAGCCGCTCACGTAGTTCTTGTTGGTCTAGCATGACTTCGTGAAAGTACCCCAAACCATGCATCTGCTGTTCACGACTACGCAATGTGTGCAAATCGGCCTCATCAGCCGCAACATTGATCAACGAACGCGCTCTAAAACCCGTATCAGCATCAAGCTCATCATCCAGTTGATGCCACATCTTCATAGCCGTTTTACTCAGTTCAACTTCCGCAATATTACGTCCTAATAAACGAATACCACCGGCATTCACGCCTGATGCATGGCGCGACACCGTGTCTTTTTCAAGCACAACGACTGATATGCCTCGTTGAGCTAGATGATAAGCCGTGGAAGAACCTTGGATACCACCACCAATCACTAGCACGTCACTTTTACGAATGGCCATCATTGTGCTTTCTCCTGAAGGCTACTTCCCTTTTCACTAGAAGATGACTCTGTAGAATGGATAGCAGAAGGAGTAACCGCAGGCATAACATCGGTAAAACGACTTAACTCTTGTAACGTTACTAAGCGCATAGGAGTACGTAACCGATAATAACCAACGTCGGCCACAGGCTCGTTCCGCCAATCAGCCAACAACTCACTGACCGTATGGCCACACATTCGCCCCTGACACGGCCCCATACCACAGCGAGTCTGGCTCTTCAGCTGATTAGGCTCTCTGCCACCTTGCGCAAAACCCTGCTTTAAGTCTTTAACCGTGCGTTCTTCACATCGACACACAACGGTATTGTCATCTACCGGCTTGCGATGCTGGTCTATAGGTCGGTATAAGCAATCTATAAAGCGGCGAAAACGTTGTTGGCGGGCCATAAAACGTTGATCTTCAGCCGCTTCCGTTACGGCCTGTTGTTCGCTCATCAGCCCAAGGTTCACTAGCTGCCCTAGTGCGCAAACCCGTCCCATTGCAGCCGCTGAATCAGCACCGACGATACCACTAGAATCACCTGCCACGGAGATGAAGCCCTGTGAACTCTGCCCCCAGTTGTTGGTGACTGGCTTCCAGCACAACTGCTGCTCACACCAATGATGTTGCAGCCCCAGCGCTCGAGTCATATTCAAATTAGGGATCACACCCTGATGTAAAAAAACATGATCGCTAACAATTTCATGCGAAGTACCTGACACGCAAAAAGATACCCCTGCGGCGGCATCACCGCCCATGACTTGGAGGTTATCAGCAAAACGATACACCTCAGTACCTGACTTGCGAATTTCATTCATCAAGCCCAGCCCTTTAATCAACATAGCAGGCGCACTCAACGCACCTGTTATTTCAGACATAGAACGTAAATAATTTTTCTTAGGGGTGGTATCCACCAGCGCTTTAACTTTAACGCCAAGGCGTAAGTACTGAGCCACTATCAGATATAACAACGGCCCTGTTCCAGCAAACACAGCACCATCGCATACTAGGCCATCAGATTTAAGCATCACCTGCGCACTGCCCGCAGACATTACACCGGGCAGATGCCAACCAGGAATAGGAAATGGGCGCTCCATAGCACCGGTTGCAACAATAATTTGTCGTGCGGTGAGCAGTTGAGTATCTCCCTCTAATGAGAACAATACCTCACCGTTATCACCCACATGCCACACATTAACGCCACTAATATGCTCGGCAGAACAACATTTAAAGGCGGCGGTAATATGGCTTCCTTTAAGGTAATCTTCACCTAGAACAGCAGGTTTAACCAAAGGGCTGGTATCGACATTACGGTAAATTTGGCCACCACTACGCGGTTTATCATCAAGCACAACAACACGTGCACCAGATTTTGTTGCGGTAATCGCTGCCGACATACCCGCAGGGCCTGCACCAATAATGGCAATGTCATAACTGCTATCCAAGGAAGGAGCCGTATGATTATCAGCCATGATTTCCTCCCACATTCTCAGCTAGCATTGATATAGCATCGGAAGGAGTAAGCAATGAAGTTTGTTCTGTAATTTCTTGAGAGCGAACAGCCATACCCTCTTTCACTTCAAAAAGGCACGCTTGTTGGTTTGGCATTCCGTTAATTTCGACCATACATTCAAAACAGACTCCCATCGCGCAATATGCCGAACGAGCTTTAAGAGTCACTGGAGATAGCCGAGTAGTGGTTTCACCCGCCAACGCCATAGCAGCCCATACCGTCTGACCTTGGGGTGCTGTTACCAACGTATCATTAATCGTCAAACTGACTAATGAACGCTGATTCTGCTTGTCATTTAGCGAACGAAACATATCCTCATACCTATCTTCAGTGGTAGATTTTGGGTAAAAAAATCCCGGCGACACACCTTATTAAATGTCGAAAACTGATATACATATTTAATAGCGACCGACAAAGGTATGGCGCCGGGCAAACACTCATGGAAAAGTGGTACTAATAGAAGTACTAACTACAATCCTTAGTTAGCGATCTGATCTAGGATCCCCTGTCCCCATTCAGCACCAACATCTTCCAGAATTTGTGGCCATACTTCAGCACGCGCTTTTGCAGCGGCAGCGGCTAACTGGTCATCAGTTATCTTAACGATAGTGGCTCCGTATGCTTCAAGTTTCTTTTCGTTGGCGCTCTGGTCAGATTCAGCTTTAGCCCAACGGCGCACTTCAAAATCAGAGGCGGCTTTACGTAATGCAGCTTTATCGCCATCATCCAAATCAGCTAAGGTTTCCGCATTTACGATCATGTACCACACTTCAAAGTGAGTGTTTACTGGGATATAGGTTTTGGTGACATCACGAAAAGAAGCGTAATAGCCTTCTGCACCCGAACCAATGACGCCATCAACAACACCGGTTTGTACGGCAGTAAATGCTTCAGAGAATGGAATAGGAGAGCTGATATAACCCAGAGCATCTGCTGTTAGCTGAAAACTTTTAATCCCAGGCACGCGTACTTTAATGCCTTTTGCTACATCAGGGTTGCCTGGTGAAACCGCTTCACGATTCAGAGCTACGCCGCCAAAGTAAACAGGATAAGCAGCCAGCATCTCGATATCTTGCTTGGCATACAGGTCTTTCATCGCTTTGTTGATTGCGCCACCTGGACCATAGATTTCCTGAGCTTCTTTCCAGTTAGCTGCTATATACGGAAATGCACTGATCTGCATTTTACGTGAAGCCGCTGTTGCTGCAGGTTGTACTGCCATATCAATAGCGCCAATGGAAATACGTTCTTGTACTGTGGTGTAATCACCCAATGCGCTGGCGGCAAAGATTTTCAACTTCAAATCTCCACCCGTTGCTTTTTCGATATCAGCGGAGAGCTCTTTCAGCTCTAGATCAATCGTCGCGCCCTGAGGACGAATATGGCTAATCTTTAGCTCAGCAGCCTCACTGATAGTAGTGAATGCTAAAGTACTCGCTAGTACTGCTGTGGTTAAAAGTGACTTTTTCATTACAGAATCCTCTTTCGTTTTTAGATTTTTAATAGCCAAAGAAGTTAGGCAAAAACATCGACAGGTCGTCCCAGAACGATGTCAGGAAGACTACTGGCAGATAACCAGTAATAATCAGTAGCATGGCAGGACGGATAACCTTAGTTACCGGCACCTTACCAATACGGGCACCGAGATAAAGGATTGAAGCGTAAGGAGGCGTAACACCACCCATCGCAGTATTCACTCCCATAATCGCAGCAAACTGAATAGGGCTGATGCCGAGTGCGCCCATCAGAGGCAGAAGCAGCGGAGCAATCAGAATAATAGCGGTGACATCATTAACAACCATGCCGACCAAGAAGAGCAAAATATTAATCAAGACTAATAAAACAGCTTTGTTTTCAGTGATCTCAAAAATTGATTCAACGATCGCCTGCGGTACACTTTCTACCACAAAGATCTGTGACAAAATCATGCTAAACAAGATCATCAACATGATGGTACCAACTGAGGTTGATGCTTCTTTTGCAGCAGCCAAGAAAGTCTTTAGATCAAGTCCTTTATAAATCCAGAAACCCACCGGCAACGAGTAAATAACAGCAACCGCAGCGGCTTCTGTCGGTGTCATAATGCCACCGTAGATACCACCCAAGATAATGACGGGCATCAGTAGCGCAGGCGTTGCATTAAATCCACGAGTCGTTGCTTCAGCAACAAATGCTTTACCTTTTAGGCGCTCATTCAAAACCAAAGGAAACTTTCGTGCTAACCAAATGTTGACCACTGAGAAATTAAACATGATCAACAGACCAGGGCCTAATGTCGCTAGGAAACATGCCAGAATTGAGGTATCAGTCACCCAACCATAAACAATCATAGTGACACTTGGTGGGATCAATAGCCCTAATAGTGAGGCGTTCGCGATGAGTGCTGTCGCATATTCACGTGGGTAACCTTGCTTTTCCATTTCAGGAATAAGTAGCGGGCCAATGGCAGCAACACCGGTTAAACCTGAACCTGAAATAGCACCAATTAATGCACAACTGACAGTCGCCACTACGCCAAGACCACCACGCAGGTGCCCCACAAAGATATTAACAAAGTTGAGTAAACTAGCGGCTATGCCACTCACACTCATGATGGTGCCGGCAAAAACAAACAGCGGTATCGCTAGTAAAACGGGGTTACCTAACTGCTGAAACCCCCACAGCATATTACCTTTCATGATGACATCACCTAAGTAATACATCACCATTAGGCCTGCGCCAAAGCAGTAAGGAAGTGGCAGGCCCAAGGTCAACACAACAACCAGAACAGCCACTGCTATCAGTGCAACTTCAATCATTTTATTGCTCCTTATCAGTAGTCAGGTCGCAGATGTGGTTCCACAAGTGCCACGCGGTATAAAGCATCATCAAGACCATGCCAACCAGCAAGGCCACATCAACATAGAAAGTGGGAATATAGAGCGTTGGGCTCTCTTTCCAGACACGCAAAGAGTATTTAGTGAAGTCCCATGCCCAATACGTGAGCCAGCAGCCGATAACCAAACTCAGTACTTCACCAACGATAGCCAATACAGTTACCTGGTGTTTGGTCTTCAAGAAGATCTCCAGCACGTTAGCTCGAATATGCGTGTTCTCACGTGATGCATTCACTGCACCTAACATGTACAACCACAACGTCGGGTACAGCAGAGTCTCTTCCAACCCCATGACTGGAATTTCAAGCACGTAACGTGTGATTACTTGGATAAACTGACCACCTGCTACCAGGCAGATCAGCCCGGTTAGTAGATAGCTAGCAAATTTGTTCATCAGGAAGCTCCTCACCACATTTCTTATCATTATTCGTAGGGCCATAATTACAACCCAAAGGTATAAAATCAATTTCAAAATATTGATACATCCATAATATTAAATTATGGATATTAGTAATCTTCTTGCATAACATAGAGTTAAATTTTCTAAATTTAAGCCACAGCTTTAATTCCTTTACTAATGTATGGTTAAAGTTCGGCTTTTTAGCAATGCATTGACGAATACTTGGACAAAGAAGGTAGCTAATAATGAATATCACCATTCGCCAACTTCAGTGTTTTCGGGAGGTCATGCGTACAGGCTCTATCTCAGAAGCGGCGCGAACGTTACAAAGAACCCAGCCTGCTGTCAGCAATATGATTGCTACGCTGGAAGAAGAGTTAGGTGTTGAGCTGTTTGAAAGGCAACGTGGGCGGCTCATCAGAAAGCCAGAGGCGCACTACTTTCTTGAAGAAGCCGAACACATTCTAAATCGTCTTAATAAAACCTCTCGCACCATGAAAGAAATTGCCGGCCTTGAACAAGGACGCCTGCGCATTGCATGCATGCCAGCTGCTGCCAACTACCTTATGCCAAGATTGGTTGCTGACTTTGTACGCGATAAACCCAAGGTCAATGTATCAATGATGATGCGAGCCTCGTCCGTCATCGAAGGCTGGGTAACATCGCAACAATATGATGTGGGTTTAGCTGAAACGCCGCCGCCCAATAGAGCCTTAACCGCGCAAACCTTCGAGTTACAATGCGTCTGTGCACTTCGTAAAGATGACGAGCTAGCAAAAAAAGAGTTCCTTACACCGCAAGATCTATCAGACAGTCCGCTTGCTACATTAGAAGAAGACCATCCAAACTATCAATCAACGCTGTCTGCTTTTAAAGCATCAGGAGCAAAGTTCACGCCTCGGTTTGAGTTAAGAAACTTTCAACCGGCATTAAAGTTGGTTGAAGAAGGGTTGTGCTATTGTATCTGTGACCCGATGACAGCCAGTGGTTATCTGGACCGTTTTGACGATAATGCTAAACTCACCTTCCGGCGCTTCACTCCAGAGATACTGCTCTCAGTATCTGTACTCACTCCAGCTCACCGGCCGGCCTCCGTTTTAGCCAGTCGTTTTACTAGCATTTTGGCTGAGGAGATTGAAAGAATGAACGAACAATTCAAATAAGCACAAGAGATATCAGCACCTCGCTGAACTCTCTTGTTTATCACCTGTCATAAAGCTATGTAAAAAATACGCTTCAACCCGTTGATCCAACCGCGAGAACACACTATGACTCACCCTTCCATTTTTGCAGGCCTTATTTTCATGGCCAGTGCAGCTCTTCCTATTACTGCTTCTGCTTCGCAGCTTTTTGAGCAATCAGGCGCTGTACCGCAACTTGTTGAGTTATATACATCAGAAGGTTGCTCTAGCTGCCCTCCCGCTGATCGTAATTTAAATACGTTACTTAATGACCCTGAACTATGGAGTAAGCGGCTCCCCGTGGCATTCCATGTGGATTATTGGGATTACATCGGCTGGAAAGATGCTTATGCTCAGCCCTTATTTACAGAGCGCCAATACCGATTAAAAAAAGTAGGCGCTATCAACAGCATTTATACACCAGGTTGGGTTGTCGACGGAAAAGAATGGCGTGGGTTTTTCTTAGGCCAGGACCTACCCGCTGTACCAACGAGAGCAGGTGGGCACTTAACCGTCAAAGTGGATGATAATCAGCAGGTTTCTATCAACTATCAAGGTGACCAAAGCACATCTACCGACTTGACCGCACACCTTGTATTGATGGCGTTTGATCAACATTCAAACGTGACTTCAGGAGAAAACAAGGGCAAAAATATGCTTCACAACTTTGTAGCCGTACAAAAAGAGCACGTACAGCTTCCAACGCAAAGCGTGAACATACCTTTACCTAAATTCGATCCATCACAACGCCAAGCGCTTGTCGTATGGCTTACTTCAGAAAATAACTCACAGCCACTACAAGCAACAGGAGGCTGGCTAGAGTAACAATACAGAAGCTGCATACGCGTCCTTTTATTAGTGGTGTTTTAGAATGATCGTTCCAGAAATATCATTTTTAGGTTATAAGTGAGAATGAAAGTTATTAACAGTACAACTAACTAACATTTTCAAAGCTTCATTCAGGAGAGAATATGAAACTTATTGGTTCAGGAATGTCACCTTATGCACGTCGTATCCGTCTGTTTTTAGAAGGTCAAGATTACGAATTTATTAACCTGAATATCTATTCTCCTGAAGGTCGTGAAGCATTAGCTACATATACCCCTGCGATGAAAGTTCCAGTACTCATTGATGCAGAACAGAAGATTTATGACTCACGCGCTATTCATCGTTACTTAACCGAGAAGCAAACAGCAAAACCTCTCAGCTGGGATCAAGAAAACTTATTAACGCTGATCGATGCGGCGAATGACTCTTTCGTGATTTTATTAATGGCAGCTCGCTCAAACATAGACACTAAAGCAGATGCTCTTATTCTTAATCTGCAGAAAGAACGTATTGAAAGAACAATGCCTCTATTAGAGCAAGCCATCATCGATGGCCACTTGTCTGAATGGGATTACCCTTCCATTTGTCTATTCTGTCTCCTCGACTGGGTGAGCTTTCGAGAGTTATGCGACCTTTCTGTGTATCCACATTTATCGAACTTTCTTTCTGAAAAAAGTGCATATCCAGCAGTTGAAGCGAGCAACCCACGTAACGCTTAGAGTTTATTAATTTGATCTACCTTTAAAAACGCAATTCGTAAATCGATATGCGGATGCGTTTTTAAAACTCTTCATTTTTACAACAATCTAATTCATCTAATCAAAAAAACTAAACTACAGTTATATAAGACAATAATAATAAAATTGGTCATACATGAGTCATACACCCTTTGCGAATAAAGAGAGTAGTACATTACTTGTCTATTTATGGACAGCCTGCTTATTTTTTCTAATCTCTAACACCAGTTATGCAACGACAGAAAAAGTCACCTTATCTGCCCAAGAAAAATCTTTTATAAGCGAGCATCCCACCATAGTCCTTGGTACAGACCAATCGTGGGAGCCATATGTAATCGTAACGCCTGATGGAAACATGTCTGGTTATGATGCAGAGATACTGACAAAAATTAATCAGCTCACCGGTGCAAACTTCACATTAGCCGTCGGAAAATGGAGCGAGATGCAATCAAAAGCTAAAACTCATGAGATTGATGGTCTTAGCACAGGGACAGCTGCAGCAGGACGGGCTTCTTACCTCAACTTTAGTACCCCTTACTTAACATTACAAAAATCTGTCTTTGTCTCTACAGGCAACCCGCAAGCCATAAAAATTCCAGAGGACTTACACAATAAAACACTCGTTATCCAAAAAGGAAACCTTGCTGATATCAAATTAGCTAAGCAGTACAAAAACACCAATATCCTTTATGTCGACACGGTTGAAGAGCTTTTTTCTGCTATATCCACGGGTGCCGCTGATGCAACCTTTGGTAACGGAGCAACACTTTACCTAGCCAACAAATTAGGCATGCCATACCTACATATTGCTTTTCACCTACCTCAGCAATTAGATTTGGTTTTCGGCGTAAGAAAGGATTGGCCCGTAGCTATTTCAATCTTAAATAAAGCATTAGCGACACTTAACCCCCATGAAAAGGTCCGCATACAAACTAAATGGTTTAGCGCTCAATCGTTGTCACAAATAAAGATCAAGAAAAATGGGCTTACACTAACCGCTTACGAGAAATACTTAGTTGATCAAGCACCTCATATACATATGTGTGTAGGGCCCAACTGGTTACCTTTCACATCTATCAATACAGACCAAATATATCAGGGTGTTACGGCCGATTTTATGGCCATTATTAGTGAGCGCCTTTCTACGAATTTTACTCTTGTACCTACCTCTCAATGGAGTGAATCAATCTCTCTTATGAAAGAAAAGTCCTGTGACATTATTACGGCAATCACACCAACAGAGGCACGCACTGAGTTTCTTACTTTCACACAACCGCTACTCACATCACCTATTGTGTTGGCCACCCGCCAAGACCAGTTTTTTATCACTGATCTCAATAGCATTGCAGATAAACCCATAGCTATTATTAAAAACAGCGCTGCCGCAAGCTTAGTAAAGCAGCACTACCCCCAGTTAAATATTATTGATGTAACCTCCATTAAAGAAGGTTTAAATAAGCTCAGTGAAGAGAGAGTATTTGGTTATGTCGACTCTCTTGAAGTCATCGCACACAACGTAAGTAAAGAACATTACGTTAATATAAAAATTTCTAGCACGCTGCCTATCGAATTTGACCTTGCCATAGGTGTACGTAAAGACTGGCCCGAATGGGTACCCATTCTTAACAAGGCGATACAAAGTATTTCTGAAGAATAAAAAAGAGAAATTCAAAATCATTGGATCGCTATCAAGTATGAAAAGGGATTCGACTACAGCCTCATCTGGAGTACTTTAGTTGCTATTTCAGTGCTGATTTTTTTAGTTATTTACCGCTATCGAGTCATTGCTGGATACAACACAAAACTAGAAGAGCTTAACCAAAAGCTTGCCAAACTAGCCATGACGGATCAACTCACACAACTCCCCAATCGCTATTTACTCGATCAAGAAATACAAAGAGTAATTGCATCATCAAAACGTTATCAAGAACCCTTCTCCATGGTGTTATTTGACCTCGACTATTTTAAAGAGATCAACGATGTATATGGGCACCAAATGGGTGATGAGGTTTTAATGCATGTCAGTAATGAAATGGGCCGTGCAACCCGAGATGCAGACCTATTAGGCCGCTGGGGAGGTGAGGAATTTTTACTCGTGTGCCCTAAAACTAATCTGGCAGGAGCGTTGAAGCTCGCCAATAAAATCCGTGTGCATTTAGCTCAACAGCGATTTTTAACGGGAAAACAGATAACGCTAAGTGCTGGTGTTGCAGAATTTGGTAAAGACGAAAACTATCATTCAATACTCAAACGCTTGGACGACTCACTCTACATTGCCAAGCAGTCGGGAAGAAATACCGTACGTTACAGTGAAAGCCATAACGAAAATGAGGGATGACATAGTGATTTATAGATACAAAAAAACCGGCCTAAGCCGGTTTTTTTTAAAAATCGCTAATTACTTAGCCATTTTCTGCATTTCTTCCATTGCATTCTTGCTAGCAGAAGTTGCTAGAGCAGTAAAAGCTTCGCCCTGAGCTTTCATCATTTCGAACAATGCTGTGTTAGCAGCAACGTTGAATTTAACAAGATCTTCTGAGTTTTAAGTTCTTTAGCTTTTTCCACTTCAGATTTGAAGAAAGAAGCTAGGTCTTCGCCTGCTTTTTTCTGTAGTTCAACAGACTGGTTGATTGTAGCAGCCTGAAGAGTCATAAGAGTTTTAACAGCTTCAAGTGGTTTCTGCATATCGATGTTGTTAGTCATGGTGTATTCCCCGAATTAATTAATAAGTAATGGTGCACTGCACAATGATGATCATTCTATACAGTTTTGGCTTCCTGTCAACAACTTTGTTGCAGTGCAACAAAGTAATTCGTAACCCCAATGTCTCACACCTTTATGACAGCAAAGTGACTGCAAATAGATCAGAGCTCTCAATAAAATACACTGAACGCAGTACATAAGTGGATTTTATTGTTCAAGCGATTATATTAAGGATCTCAGCACTTAAGGCCAGACTATGAAAGCACTTGTTATTACATTACTACTGAGTGCCTTATCTGGCTCTGTGCTTGCCGATAATGTACGCATCGCCGTAGCATCGAACTTTACAACAGCAGCTCAAGCGCTCTCAGCTGCTTTTACACAAAAGACCAAACACACTGTTCAAATTAGTTCAGGTTCAACCGGAAAACTCTATATACAGATACGTCATGGAGCTCCGTTTGACCTTCTGCTAGCGGCTGATATGGAGCGCCCACATAAGCTCTATACAGAAGGCTACACAAACACCGAACCATTTACCTATGCCACAGGAGAGCTTGTACTATGGAGCCGCGACCTTTCAGGTGTTGCTGATGGAATTGATATTCTAAGTGGTGGCAGTGTCAAACGCCTCGCCATTGCTAATGCTAAAACAGCCCCTTATGGCAAAGCAGCTCAAGAGGTATTGAATAATCTCAAGGCCACGCATAATTCATGGAAACTCATTCGGGGCGACAATATTGCGCAGACCTATCAATTTGCGGCAAGCGGCAATGTCGACGCCGCTTTTGTTGCACGCGCACAAATTGTATTAGATAAACGAGGATTTACGTGGAAAGTGCCGCAATCGCTATATTCACCAATTAAACAGGGCGCTATATTACTCAAACATGGCGCCAATAATTCTGCGGCAAAGGCTTTTTATCGATTTTTAAGCAGCGATGAAGCAAAATCAGTTATCCAACGTTATGGCTATATTACAAGGTGATTAAATAACAGATGTTAGATGCCATTTTACTGACATTAAAACTCGCCACCCTAACCACCATCATATTACTAATAATAGGGATACCTTTGGCGTGGTGGCTTTCGCGATCACGCGGTCTATTCAAAGATATGATAGCAACGTTGGTCAGCATGCCGTTGGTATTGCCACCTACCGTTTTAGGCTTCTATCTACTCATCACACTAGGGCCCGATAGCCCCTTAGGCAACTTCCTTTCTACACTTTTTGGCGGACCACTTACCTTCACCTTCAGTGGATTAGTCATAGGCTCGGTCATATTTTCACTGCCTTTTATGGTTCAACCGTTACGCAATACTTTTGAGTCAATTGGTAACCGACCTTTAGAGGTCGCGGCAACATTACGTGCATCCCCACTGGATACCTTTTTCTCTGTTGTTTTGCCTCTTTCAAGGAATGGATTACTCACCGGCTCGATTATGTCTTTTGTACATACATTAGGTGAGTTTGGTGTAGTACTGATGATTGGCGGCAATATCCCAGGGGAAACCAAAGTACTGTCTATCGCTATCTACGATTATGTTGAATCGCTGGAGTGGGCTCAAGCTCACCTGATTGCCGGCAGCATGCTGGGTTTCTCTTTTATTGTAATTCTCTGTATGACACTACTAGAGCGCAATAGCCGAAAAGTAGGTGGAATATGAGTAAACAACTGCATATCTGCTTTCAGACACCACTTGAGCACTTCACCCTAGACGTTGACATAAAGATCCCGGCAACGGGGGTTACCATACTGTTTGGCCCTTCGGGGTGTGGAAAAACAACGCTTTTAAGATGCATTGCAGGGTTACACAAAGCAGAGCACGCTCAGCTGCGTATTAACGATGATATTTGGCAAGAACCCGGATCTTACCTGCCCGCCTATAAGCGCAAGGTGGGTTATGTTTTTCAGGAACCCAGCCTATTCCCTCACCTAAATGTCACAAAAAACTTATTGTTTGGACAAAGGCGCACACAGCAACAAGGACAGTTATCGTTAAATGAGGTCAGCCAGCTATTAGGGATATCTCACCTATTACAGCGCATGCCTGACAAATTATCAGGCGGCGAAAAACAGCGTGTCGCCATTGGCCGCGCACTACTCTCCAACCCTGAGATACTATTAATGGATGAGCCACTCTCTGCCTTGGACTACACTACCAAAGCCGAAATCATCCCCTATCTCGAACAGTTACATGAACGCCTATCAATCCCTATTATTTATGTGACACATGCGCTTTCTGAAGTAAAAAGCATGGCAGATCATATCGTATTGTTAGAAAAGGGAAAGGTAAGCGCTCAAGGTCCATTAAAAGAGATGTTACTCGATCTAACCGCACCACTAGCTCGCTTCAGCAATGCAGGCTCACTCATCGATGCTGTCGTGAGTCATTATGATGAACACTATGATCTAACAGAATTTAGCGTGGATGGCGGAACAGTCACTGTTCCAGGGAATATTGGCGCAATAGGTACTCGTAAGCGAATTCATTTGAGCGCGAGTCACATTAGCCTAACACGCACGCCTGCTTGCGACACCACTATTGTTAACATCCTGCCCGTGACTATTTTAGAAATTGATCAAGCCAGTACCTCACAATGTAATGTGCGCTTACAGCTGGGCCAACATAGCCAAATTTTGGCACGCATCACTCGTCGTTCTAAAGACCAGCTAGCACTGTCTATCGGTGATCAGCTCTACGCTCAAGTAAAAGGTGTGTCGTTGGTTAAGCTATAGTGCGTATTCTTCTTTTATCAGCCTATGACGCTGACAGTCACCAATACTGGCGCAAAGGGCTAGTAACACACTTTCCTGAGCATCATTGGACGGTGCTGAGCTTACCTGCCAGGTATTTTTCATGGCGCTTGCGTGGCAATAGTCTCAGCTGGGCATTTGGAGAGTCAGCCCACCTTTTACAACAACCTTATGATCTGGTGATCGCGACCTCGATGACTGACTTGTCCAGCCTCAGAGGGTTTGTTCCTGCACTCGGCCAAATTCCTACGCTGTTATATTTTCATGAGAATCAATTTGCATACCCTGAGTCAGGCAAAGAGTTTAAGAGCGTTGAGCCTAAAATATTAAATTTATACTCAGCACTGGCCGCAAACCATATTGCTTTTAATACTCACTACAACCGTAATACGTTTATTGAAGGTGCTAGTGCCCTACTCAAAAAATTGCCCGACCAAGTACCCGCAGGATTAACAGCACAACTACAACAAAACTCCAGTGTGTTAGCAGTTCCTCTTAACGATGACTGCTACCTGACAACACAACCCAAAACCGGTCCATTACATGTTGTATGGAATCACCGTTGGGAGTTTGATAAAGGCCCTGAGCTTCTTTATAACGCACTGAATACTCTTGATAGCGATAACGTAAACGTAACCTTCTCCATTGTGGGTCAGCAGTTTCGACGATCTCCTGAGGCATTCAACAATATAAAAATGCAATTCCCTTCATTACTCAAACACTGTGGCTTCATAGAGTCAGCTGTAGAATACCGCCAGCTATTACAAAACGCTGATGTCGTCTTATCAACCGCCCTACACGATTTTCAAGGCATCGCGGTACTTGAAGGAGTAGCTGCTGGCGCACTCCCAGTAGTTCCCAATCGATTAGCTTACCAAGAGCTATTTAGTGAGCAGTATCGCTATTTTTCGCAAGACCAACAAACAGATGTAAACGAAGAAACACCTTCCTTGGTCGATATGCTAAAAAAGCTCGCCATACAGAAAGAAAACAACACGCTCCCCACCGCACCTAATGTTGACACATTCAACTGGCAGCGCCTCAAACCCCAATACCAAGAGCTGATGGACTTAACTATCCAGCAATTCTCGATGAAGCTTATAGACTAGAAAGCGTCCTTCATTAGATCTAGGCCTTATCAAAACACTTGCCTTTTATCTTATTTAACCTAATTATTAGCAAAAACTAATGTACAACCTGTTAAATAATAAAACCAAAAGGCTTTCGTTATGTTGCAAACAATCAAATCCTTGAGCTTAAACCTGAGCTTAGGCCTACTCATCACTGCCAGCAGTATTGCTGCGGCAGAAATTCAAGCTGATCGCTACCCTGAATCATTGCTCTATGACAAACCCGTAAAAGTGGCTGATAACGTCTGGTCAGCCATAGGCCAAACCCAGTACTACAGCTATGAAAACGCTGGCCACAATAACAACTTATCTTTTGTCATCGGCAACGATGCTGTTCTCGTTGTTAATGGCGGCGCTTCTTACTTGCTCGCTAAAGCTCTGCACGATGAAATTAAGCAGCACACCGACACTCCCGTTAAGTTTGTCGTTGATGAAAACGGGCAATCGCATGCCATGCTAGGTAATAGCTACTGGAAAGAACAAGGGGCGACGTTAATAGCTCATAGCGACGCCGTAGAAGAGATCGAATCACACGGCCCAGATGGTTTATCAAGCCTGCAAAAAATACTCAAAGAACGTGCAGAGAGCTCTAGCTTAGTGGCTATTGACCAAACCTTTGACGATACAATGACACTGGATTTGGGCGGTATTAGTGCCAAACTCATTCACTTTGGCCCAGCCCACTCAGCTGGCGACATCTCTGTTTATATTCCTCAGCGTAATGTATTGATCGCTGGTGATATTGCCTTTCATACACGTCTACTGCCCATTTTTCCTGATACAGACACCGCCTCTTGGCTGGAAACATGGAAGACAACTTTTGCAGAGTTCGCTCAAGATAAAATTATAATACCAGGGCACGGCGGGCCTACCGACTTTGCAACAGTTGACCTGTGGACACGCGGCTATCTGGAATATATTCGTGGAAAAGTAGCTGTGTTGATTGAGGAAGGTGGCAGCCTAGAAGATGCTTACCAAATAGACCAAGCACCTTATCAGCACCTAGAGACATTTAAAGAACTCGCCGCTAAAAATGCAGGCCGCGTTTTTGAAGCGATGGAATTTGAATAAGCGGGAATTTGAATAAAAGGGAGTTTAGAGAAAAACAGATGATCGTCTGCGCGCATTAGCGGCAGACGATCAGCATCTATGGTTTACTTCATAAAAGAGCCCAAAATACCTCGCAATAAACTTTTACCGACACTACGGCCAACGCTACTACCAATACTGCGCACTACACTTTTTAACAAAGCTTCGGTCACTGATTGTCGGTTTCTTCCTGAAGAGCGGCTTTTACGACTGTTTTTTGCATCTTCTTTCTCTTGAGCTTCACGCGCCTCTTCATCTTCGTCTGCTTTTAAACGTGCATCAGTTCGCTCAAGTAATATCTCATGCGCTGAACGCGGATCATAAGCCACAGCATAACGACGGTGCATGCTACTGGTATCAATGACTGCCTGGCGTTCCTCATCGGTTGCAGGCCCCATACGCGAGCAAGGAGGGCGAACCAAGGTACGCTCAACCATGCTTGGCACACCATCTTTTAACAACACAGACACCAACGCCTCACCCACACCCATGTTGGTAATGACTTCTGCAGTGTCTAGCTTAGGGTTAGGGCGAAAAGTTTGCGCTGCTACACGAACAGATTTCTGATCTTTAGGTGTAAAAGCACGTAATGCATGCTGCACACGGTTACCTAATTGACCTAAAACACCTTCAGGAAGGTCACTCGGGCTCTGGGTAATAAAATAAACACCCACCCCTTTTGAGCGTATCAAGCGTACTACTTGCTCAACTTTTTCGACCAATACTTTTGATGAGTTGTTGAATAGCAGATGCGCCTCATCAAAAAAGAACACCATTTTAGGTTTATCCGCATCGCCCACTTCTGGAAGGTTTTCAAATAGCTCGGATAACAACCACAGTAAGAACGTAGAATACACACGAGGGCTTAAAATCAACTTATCGGATGCCAGCACATTAATCATACCGCGGCCATCACGGCTCACTTGCATCAAGTCTTCAAGTACTAGCGCGGGTTCTCCAAAAAACTGGTCTCCTCCCTCTCGTTCTAGCATCAACAAGCGGCGTAAAATTGCATTGACCGACGCTTTAGATACAGACAAACGTGTGCTGATCTCTTTACCATGCGCGGCAATAAACTCTAATGTGGTCCGCAAATCATTAAGATCAACCAGCAGTAAACCTTCATCATCAGCAAACTCAAACATAAGCGTTAAGATGCTTTCTTGAGTTTCGTTGAGGTCTAACAGGCGTGAGAGTAATTGCGGCCCCATCTCCGATACAGTTGCGCGAACAGGTGTACCTTGATCACCAAAAACGTCCCAGAACGCCACCGGGTAACCCCGTTGAACAAAGCTCTCTATTTGAATCTTTTCAACTCTCTCATCCACCTTAGGGTGAGGGTTGCCTTTTTGACTTAACCCAGAAAGATCTCCCTTAACATCGGCAAGAAACACCGGGACGCCTAAATCAGAGAAACCTTCAGCGAGGCACTGCAACGTCACTGTTTTACCTGTACCCGTTGCTCCAGCAATCAAGCCATGGCGATTAGCATAACGAGGGTTCAAAAATACCTTACCGCTCTCACAGCCACCGATCAGAATACCCGTTTCCATTATGTAACTACCCTCTGCCTTTTGTTGATACCAACTATCATATTACCAATAGTGTAATAACAACATAGGCCAAGTTTATAACAGCTTAATTTTGCTCCGATATTACACCGCCATAACGTATCAAACGGTCTCTAACATGCCTTGTTCAATCACAAAACGAATGATTTCAGGTAAGCCCACACCTGTTTTCAGATTGGAGAACACATAGGGTGAGTTTGGTCGCATACGTTGCGTATCCCTCTCCATCACACCCAGGTCAGCTCCTACGTAAGGCGCCAAATCAATCTTATTGATTATTAACAAATCAGAACGGGTGATACCGGGGCCACCTTTGCGTGGAATTTTTTCACCTTCTGCCACATCGATCACATAAATAGTCAGATCAGCGAGCTCTGGGCTAAAAGTGGCACTCAAGTTATCCCCACCGCTCTCAACAAACACCACGTCCAAGGTTTTGTGACGCTTAGCTAACTCCTCTACTGCCGCCAAATTCATAGAGGCATCTTCGCGAATAGCTGTGTGCGGACAACCTCCGGTTTCAACACCGATGATACGGTCAGGCTCCAACGCCCCTGCCTGAGTGAGGATTTTCGCATCCTCTTGTGTGTATATATCGTTAGTCACTACGGCGATGTTGTATTGGTCTCGCATCGCTTTACACAAGACTTCAAGTAAAGCTGTTTTACCCGACCCAACCGGGCCACCCACACCTATCCGCAAGGGGGCTTTATAGTCATTACTCATTATCAACTCCGAAAATATAAGAACTCCCGTTATCAGGAGCGGAACAATCGTGAATATTGTGTTTCATGGCGACTACTAGCGATCGCCTGAGCCGGTGTAGAGCTACCTATCTGCTGATCTTCAATCTCTATGGCTCTGGCGAGTAGTTCCGGTACCTGCTCACTGAGTTTTAGTAGCAACTGCTGACCCGAGGTTTGCCCTAAAGGAATCAACTTAACCCCTGCCATCACCGCATTCTCCAACCAACTCCATAGATAACCTTCTAGCGCATCCTCAGCTGCAATATTGAAATGCTGCGCGGCTAATGCGAACCCAGCCACCTGTGTAGACCTAATAGCTGCATCAAACTTTACACTGCAGGTAACCCCCAAATTAGGCAGCAACACTGCCAACGCTTGCCCACGTTGACGCTCCTCTTTACGCAGTTCAGAGGTTTCTCGGCTTGCCAGCAGAAAGCCACACCAATGGTTTACCTGATCAGCATCTTGCTGCACAAAGGCTTTTTGCAAACGCAGCAAAACCGGTAATTCCAACGTCCCTATGCTGTAATGCATCATGCCAGACACCCAGGATTCTAGCTCAGCTTCAGACGTTACCCAGCGTGTATCAACCGCCCACTCTAGGCCTTGTGAGTAAGTAAAAGCTCCCACGGGCAAAGAGGGGCTTATGAGTTGATACAAACGTAAATTAGCTAACACTGCTGTGTTATCAATGTGGTTACCTCTTTGCTTATCGCTTGTCTTGTCGAATACGACGGTATAGACCCGGCCCATAAACAACACCAGCAACAACAAATGCCAAACCACCGACAAACATTAATAAGTGGTCTGGAGCAGAAAACTGATGCGTTAACAACGCCTGCACACTCGTGTTTGTGGTTTCATCATGCCCTTGAGCTAACCCGCTAAATACGCTGACTCCTGCAAGAGCGGCCAAAACTGTCGCTTTAAATGTTACTACTTTCATCGTTTACCCCTTTACCTTTTCAGTGTTCATGCACATGGTGATGCCCACCATGGTTGCTGTTGTGATATGCCCCGGCTTCTGGCTCAAACGGGGCCTGTTCAACCACCACCTCGCCTCCTAAACCCCGCACCATGTCGTCCAGCACATGATCATGCTGGTAACGTACAAAGCCTGTCGCTACTTGCAGTGACACATGTCTATTCCCTAAGTGATAAGCAACACGAGTCAACAGCAAGGGATCATCACAATGTACTGTGGATACATGCTCATCTGCTGCACATACCATTACCACGACACCGTCATCACTCTCGACCTGATCTCCATCACGCAGTATCAAACCACGTGGTAAAAACAGACCCGCTTCACGGCCATCGTCTAACGTGACTTTTAAACGGCTTTTGATACGTTTATCAATCGGCAGGCTTAATGTCGTTTGGTAGGGTTTAACAACCGCTAACAACGTTTTTAGCTGTAACATTTCCACCCCTAAAATAGAAAATAACGCTGCGCCATCGGCAGCTCAGTTGCAGGTTCACAGGTGAGCAATACATCATCTGCTTTCACCTCGTAGGTTTGGGAATCAACACTGATATCCGGCTGATAACTGTTATGTATCATGTCGGCTTTTTGCAGCGTACGGCAGCCTTTCACTGTTCCGATTAAACTACGTAGCCCCAAGGTTTCTGGTACTTTTTCTTTAATCGCGGCTTGTGACAAAAACAACATCGAAGTCGCATGGCAGGCCCCACCCATCGAACCAAACATAGGACGGTAGTGCACCGGTTGCGGCGTAGGAATAGAGGCATTCGGGTCACCCATCGGCGCGGCCGCAATTAAACCGCCTTTAAGAATAGCGCTGGGCTTAACGCCGAAAAATGCAGGCTTCCACAAGACTAAATCGGCCAGCTTGCCAACCTCAACCGAGCCCACCTCATGGGAGATACCGTGTGTAAGCGCGGGGTTAATGGTGTACTTAGCGATATAGCGTTTAATACGCCCGTTATCGTGCTCAGCAGGATCTCCTTTAAGGCTTCCACGCTGTGTTTTCATCTTATGAGCAGTTTGCCAAGTACGCGTTATAACCTCGCCGACACGGCCCATCGCCTGAGAATCAGAGGCGATCATTGAGAAAGCTCCTAAGTCGGGCAAAATATCTTCGGCGGCAATCGTTTCACGGCGGATACGGGATTCAGCAAACGCAACATCTTCAGCAATGCTCGGATCTAAGTGATGGCAAACCATCAACATATCCAGG
>JAWUYS010000118.1:0-15325 GCA_034110685.1 Neptunomonas sp. | reverse complement strand
CTCGAAAGTAGTTTATACAAATAAGGAGAGCGTCTGTAAAGTGATTCAGGGCTTTAGTAGTTGAGTAATGTCGTAGCGACTAAGCGTCAGGTTTGTATTAGCTTTTTGAATGAAGCACCCTAAAATCTATTTTTAAAAGGGGCTTACTATGTTTGATTATTCTCAAGCTTTTCTAGGTATATAGGATGGGTTATCAAGGAAGAGCGGTTGCAACTAAAAAATCAGCGGGTTGCTATTGGGCTGGAGGATTGTGTCTGCATCAAGAGGTCTACACTTTGACGCTTATCTAAATAAGCTAAAGAAAAGCTAGCGTCTTTTTGATGACCGTAATCCTTTGCAAAAAATCATATACAGCCGAATTAAGAAAATTCTCGATGTAAACTAGGTTTTTATGCACCTATTGTGTATTGCTAGAATCGATTAAGCCCTTATTTATATAACCTCAAGTATTATGCACTAATTGATGGGCAGCTTATAAGAATAAGATTGTCACTTAGAGTGTGTAAGTGTCAGTGAGGTATAAGAAGCTATCAGGTAGCGAAAATCGATCATTCCAGTGTTATGATAGCTCGCATCTATGTGCATCTGGTGATGCAGAAATATTAGCTCTTTTGCATACGTAGTATAAAAACACATAACGTATATCAATAGTCAGTACATTGTAGTGATTTAGGAGATGGATTTTGAAGATGAATGACAATAAGCCGGTTATCCAGTTCAAGCGCAAAGCAATCACCTCATTGCTTTTATGTGGCTTTCTTACGTTACCGGTTTCTCATTTTGCAATGGCAAGTGTTGAGCCTGAGTATATGCAAGATGTGAACGAGTATTTACAACAAGGTAAGGCGCGTAGTGCCGTGATTACTTTGAAAAACGTTCTTCAAGACAATCCAAGTGATGCGAATGCTAGGTTTGCTTTAGGTAATATTTATTTGAGTTTGGGTAATTTGCCTGCTGCCGAGAAAGAGATTAGCGATGCTTATCTGTTGGAGCCTGAGAACCCTGAAATCAGCATTGCTCTTGCGAAAGTTCTTCTTCAATTTCGGAAATTTGAAAAATTACAAAATGTCTTATCTGTAAAAGATGGATGGTCTTCTGCTTTTGTTGCTGAAGGGCTTGCCTTAGAAGCACAAGTTAAAATTTTTCATGGGAAAGCAGATGAAGCGCAAACGTTACTGTTTGAGGCTTCTGAGCTTGATGC
This sequence comes from Neptunomonas sp., assembly GCA_034110685.1. Classification (GTDB taxonomy): domain Bacteria; phylum Pseudomonadota; class Gammaproteobacteria; order Pseudomonadales; family Balneatricaceae; genus Neptunomonas. The sequence goes on along the minus strand of JAWUYS010000118.1, from coordinate 14,124 downwards.
TAAAAATACGACAGTGCTGTTCGCTAAAGCTCAATTGCAGGCTAGTCTTTCTAAACCTGATTTGGCTAAAAAGAGCTTAGAGAAATTATTTGCGGCGGATCCTGACCATGTTCAGGGCCTTGTTCTACAAGGCAATCTGTTTTTTCTTGAAAAGAATTACTCATCAGCCATTAAGTCTTTTGAAAAAATTCTTAAAATTCAACCTCAGGTTGGAATAGCTAATTTGCTTTTGGCAAAAGCGCTAATGGGTAATCAACAGTTTGATTTAGCAAGCGCACAGTTAAAGATGGTCTTGTCAGCGGCCGCAAACCATCCCGAAGCGAATGCTTTGCAAGCAAAAATAGATTTCTTTAATAAAAACTTTCAACAAGCGGCAGAGCATGCTGAGGCTAGTTTGCAGCAAATAGAAGGTGATCCTGAAATTCTTTATATTGCTGCAGCATCATATTATTCATTAAATAGATATGAGGTCGCATTAAGTCAGATCAACAAAGTTTTGGCAGGGAACCCCTCTCATGTTGATTCTCTAAAACTAAAAGCAGCTATTTCTCTTAAGTTAGATCTAATTGATGATGCTGCTGCGAGCTTGTCTCTAATTAAAGGTGATGCCTTTAAAGAAAGTGATAGTCAGCTACTGACCGCGGCTGGTTTGGCATTACTGAAAACTAATAAGAATGAGCTCGGTAAGCGTTTGTTGAAGCTGGCGGCAGGCCTCAATAGTGACGATCCTAGAGTTTATTTAGGACAAGCCTCTGTAGCATCTCAAGAGGGAGATCGTGAAGCTGTAATTACAGAGTTGCTAATGGCTCTTGAAAAAGCTCCTGATGCACTGCAAACAGAAACGGCACTTATTTTAACTTACCTGCAAAACAATCAGGCAGATCAGGCACTTAAGCACGCTAAGAATTTAGCCGATAAACATCCAGAAAACCCTAATGGCGCGACCTTTCAAGGGTTAAGCTACGTAATGATGAAGGATTATGATGCCGCAGAAAAAGCTTTTCTAAATGCTTTAGCTATTGAACCCGGTAATCCTAATGCTAGTCATAACCTTGCATCTCTTTTGTCGCGCAAGAATGCAAGCACTAGTGAAATAAGCAAGATTCATGAAAATGTTATCAAATATCATCCGGAAAATTTGGGCTCTTTAGTCGAGTTGGCTATTCTGGATCAAAAGTCAGGAGGTATAGACCAAGCGACTCGTAGACTAGAACTTGCTATTGAAAGCCATCCTGATGCTTTAAGGCCGCGAATGGTGTTGTCGGAGTTTTATTTAAATAATAAGCAGCCTTTGAAAGCAATGGCTGTCATTGATGACGCATTGGTCGTGAGGCAGGATAGTTCGGATCTGTATATATTGTCAGGTAATGCGAGGCTAAGAGGCGGGCAGCAAGAAAAGGCTATTGAGCATTATAAAAAAGCTATTGATATCTCACCAGAAAAGACATCTCCATATTTTGCACTAGCTCAACTCTATACAAACATAAATCAGTTTGATCTTGCACTTGCAGCCGTTGAAAAAGTGCTTGATCTTGAGCCTGATCACTTTGGTGCATTACTGATTAAAGGTAGAGCTGCTCTTAAAACTGGTGATATTAGTGAGGCGCAAGTTATATCAGAGCGTTTGGCAAAAACTGCACCAGACAGTACTTATTTAAAAGAATTTGACGCTCAAATTGCTTTTACTGATAAACAGTTTGATAAAGCGGCCTTGTTATATAAAGAGACGCTTGCGACACGAGAAAGCAGTCAGGTTAATGTGCAGCTGGCTTCTGCGTTGTGGCAGCAGGATAAGCGTTCTGAAGCTATATCTACGCTTGCGAATTGGTTAGAACGGTTTCCTGAGGATGCTCTAAATACTAATGTGTTAGCAAGTTATTATTTAGCAGATAAGCAAGTTGATGGTGCAATTGAGCAATTCACAAACTTGCTTGTTCTGACGCCGAATAATGCTGTAGCTAATAATAATTTATCTTGGTTGCTAATGCAGCGTGGAAAACTAACTGAGGCCCAAGCTTACGCGGAAAAAGCATTAGAGTTGATACCTGATAACCCTAAGATCATAGATACACTTGGTACTATATTGTTCAAGAAGGGAGAGTTTGATAAAGCTAAAACCTTATTTCTGAATGCTTTAGCTATTGATTCTAGCAATTTAGATATACAGCTGCATTTGGCGCAAACGCTTTTGAAGACTGGTGAGGCGGCTAACGCTAAAAATTTACTCACGAAAATTCTTAGTGAGAAATACTCAGAGGTTGCTTTTGTAGGACGAGGTATTGCACGAGAGTTGCTGAGCAGCTTGTAAGTCGATATAGGGAAATATAGGAAAATATAGTAATTAAAGATGTGAGCATGGAAATTATGTCTATAATTTCTATGCCTGCAATTTTCAAGGGCCGTCTTTGGATTGTAGTAAAAGGTTTCTAAAGCCTGTTTGATGATCGGTCTGGGAAGAGAATTGAGTTGGTAGTTCTGCTAGTTTTCAATGCGCTGATGCGTACTGAAAATGTGTTTAAAAAACGAAGGAAGTAGATGGTTTGTTAATCAGAAATCTTGATAATAAAGCCTTGGCTATCCTTTGATGAAAGTACATACGACGCAAAGTGTAATTGTTTAAAAAATTAGGAAAGTTTCATGGATAAAGTAAATGCTCGTTATGGTAGATCTGATTCGTCATCTGATAATAGAGAGTCAAGAGCGTCAGCTAAACGAGTGAAACTACATTTTTGCCATGGAAAGTTCAGAGTGTTTGGACACTATGTGCATGCTCAGTTTTTATTGCTTGCGCTGCTTGAGTTTATTTTATTAGGGGTAGGGAGTTATTTAATTCATGTTTCGTTCGCGGACAGCAATGCTAACCAGTCGCTGACAGGATTGGCGGCTAGTGTGCTGCTGCCCGCAGCCTTGTTATCTCTAAGTCTTTCTGCAATGGGATTGTATGATACTCGCCAAAGGCAGTGTTTGGTTGGTGTGCTGTCGCGCATTGTAGTTGCTATTGTTTTTGGTATTACATTAACAATCGTCATTAATTATTTTTTCCCATATACCTATGGTGGTTATGCCGTATTACCGGTTACAGCTCTGGTCTCACTTGCTGGCTTGATGCTGGTTAGAGCGCTGTTTTATAGCTTTATTGATGGGAAGCTTTTGCGACGTCGTGTTCTTGTATTGGGAACCGGTAATCGAGCCTCTTATATTGATAAGTTACGCCGTAAGGCTGATATGAGAGGGGTTGATTTATTGGGCTTTATTCAGTTGAATCCAGCTGATGAAAGTTTAGTTTCAAAAGAAAGAGTTGTTTCTCCCGGTGATTGTATCCGCAATTACGCAGTATCAAATGATATTGACGAGATTGTCATCGCATTAGATGATCGACGTGTGAAATTTCCTGTTAAAGAGCTTTTAGATTGCAGGATGAGCGGTATAGATGTCATTGATATGCTGGATTTCTTTGAGCGAGAAAGAGGCTTGATCCAATTAGACTTATTGCAGCCAGGGTGGCTTATATTTGCAAAAGGTTTTTCCCCCGATATGTTTCGTGCATTCAAGAAGCGTACAGTCGATGTGATGGTTAGCTTGGGTTTATTGCTTGTCTTCTCTCCATTTATGCTGCTGACTGCATTGGCTATTTATATTGAAAGCCTTGGTTCTGGAGATATTCTTTATCGGCAAAAACGTGTAGGTCGAAATGGTTGCCCGTTTGATGTGATTAAATTTAGAAGTATGAGAACAGATGCTGAAGCTGATGGTAAAGCTCGTTGGGCTACGGAAAATGATACTCGGGTTACCGTAGTCGGTAATTTTATCCGTAAGTATAGACTTGATGAGTTACCGCAATTATGGAATGTACTATCAGGTGATATGAGCCTTGTTGGACCGAGGCCTGAAAGGCCTGAATTTGTAACCAGGTTGAATCATTTGAACTCGTTGTATGAAGAACGACATAGGTTGAGCCCCGGGGTTACAGGGTGGGCTCAGCTATGTTATCCCTACGGTGCTTCGGATGAGGATTCCATTCAAAAGCTTGAATACGATCTTTATTACGTTAAAAACCATAGTATTTTTCTGGATATGTATATTCTGATTCAAACTGTAGAAGTGGTTTTGTTTAAGAAAGGTTCTCGTTAATATCTACAAGTATATCGACAAGGAAAGTATTATTGCTTTCCTTGTCGAAAGTAACGTAGTTCAACTATTCCGTTTTAGGGTGCAGGTTGTACTTGTCTAGCATGCTGTAAAGTGTAGGGCGTGTGATTCCAAGTGCTTTTGCTGTGTCAGAAATACTGAAATCAGCGTGATGAAGTGCTCTTTTGATCGCTTTCTTTTCTGCTTCATCTCTTATTTGCTTTAGGTTTAGAGGGGCGTAATCCGCGTCTTCTGAGCAAAGCTCAAGGTCTTCTGCTGTTATATATGTGCCATCAGCCATTATGACTGCTCTTTTAATTTTGCTTTCAATTTCTCGTACATTTCCAGGCCAGTTGTAGGATTCAATTGCGGCTATCGCCTCTGAATCAAAATTTCTAATGGTCTTTCCATATTCTTTATTTAGTCGTGTTAAAAAGGACTTTGCGAGTAAAAGGGCATCACCTTCTCTGTCTTTTAATGAAGGTATTTGGACTGTTATTTCGCTTATTCTGTAGTATAAATCTTCTCTGAAGCGTCCTTCTTTTATGTGTGTCGTTAAGTCTTGGTGAGTCGCACAGATAATGCGTACATCAATTGGAATTTCTACTCTGCCACCAACCCTTTCAATAATACGCTCTTGGAAAAATCGAAGAAGCTTGGCCTGAAGCTCAAAAGGAAGGTCTCCTATCTCGTCAAGGAAAAGTGTTCCGCCGTTGGCTAGCTCGATTTTTCCTATTGTTTGTTTTGTTGCGCCAGTAAAGGCACCTGTCTCGTGCCCAAAAAGCTCGCTCTCAAGTAGGCTGTCAGGAATGGCGGCGCAGTTTATAGCTACTATTTTCTCGTTAGCGCGAGGGCTGAGTTTGTGGATGGCCTGGGCGAATAGCTCTTTACCTGTCCCACTTGCACCTAAGAGTAATGTTGTAATGTCAGATGGGGCAACTTTTTCAATTGTGCGGCATGCTTTCAGCATAGAGGCGCTGGCAGCAATAATTCCATCTAATGGCATGCTGTGGTGGCTTTGCTGTAATTGTTTGTTTTCAACTTCTAGTTGGTAGACTCTGTATGCTCTTTCTACAATAAGCGTTAAGATCTCGGGGTCAGCAGGTTTTTGGTAAAAGTCATATGCACCTAGCGCTATCGCTTTCACGGCATTGGTGCGGTCGTTATCCCCGGTGACTACAATAACTTTGCATTCAGGAGTTAACGATAATATTTCTTTCAGTGTGGCGAAGCCTTCTGTTACGCCGCCAGGGTCAGGGGGAAGTCCTAAATCAAGTAGAACTACGCCAGGTTGAAGGCGTCGTAACTGTGTAATGGCATCAGCCCTTGTTCCACAAATAGCCACTTCAAAGCCATCAAAACACCAGCGTAACTGGCTTTGCAAACCTTCATCATCCTCAACGATAAGCAGGTTTTTTTTAGATCCATTCATGTAATAGTTCCTTATTTGCGCATCTTGTATATTAGGATGAGGTTTGGTTGTGTAGTGGTAGTGTGACATGGAATGATGTGCCACTACCCAGTGAGCTTGTTACTTGGATATCGCCACCAAGGGAGCGAACTACTTCCCTGCTTTCAAAGGCACCTACGCCCATTCCAGTTAAGCCTTTAGTTGAGTCAAAGGCTTTGAATAATCTGTGTTGAATGAAACTATCATCCATGCCGCAGCCACTATCTTTAATTTTAATGATAGCACTTGTAGGAGTGCAGCTTAAATTGATCTCTATGCTTCCATGTTCTGGGGTTGCTTCTAGAGCATTTTGGATGATGTGACTAAAGACATTTAATAGTTGCTCATTATCTGCAAAGACAAAGGCTTGTAACTCAGTCTCAATGAGTTTAGGTATAGGTTGGCGTGTGTTGAACCGCTGGGTAACCGTTTTTAGCAATAGCTTAATATCAATAGGTACCGGAGTTGTGCCGCGCATGCCATTACGCATTTGTTCCATTAAACGCGTCATTCTTGTGACGGAGTTACGTACAGTTAGAATGACATCATCTACAAATTCTGGTTTATGTTTATGTTTTTCTGCGTTGGATACAATGAGCGACTGTTGAGCTAGAATGTTTTTTAGATCATGAACAATATATGCTGACAACCGATTAAATGCTTCAAATTGCTGTGCCTGAATTAATGCTTGGCTTGCTTGGTATTGTGCTAAAAGACTGGCTGCTTGCTTGCCGGCAATTTTTAAAAGGTCTCTATCTTCCCAGTTGATATTTTTTTGTATGTCAGAGTGTTTCACGAGCACAAATCCATAGACCTCTGAATTAAATAGTAGAGGAACCATTAGCCATGCATTTTGTATGTCTAGTACGCTTGATGGGAGAATTAGGTCGTCGTATATACCAGGAGTGAGTCGGTATTCATCGAAATCAATAACCCATTCAGTGCGTTCAAAAAACTCGCTGATTTCGAGTAGATGCGAAGGGCTTATTGAAGGCGCAGCCATATCCCAATTAGTTAACAGTTGGTAAGTAGAGTGCTCGTCTCTACCCCAGATTACGCCGCCTTTGCTTTGCACTAATGAGCCAATAGCTGCGCAGATACGCTCAGGAGTTTCGAGCTTATGTTCAGATAGTTGGTGTGTGAATTTTTGCCACTCTTCTCTATAGTCATACTTATAGCTAAAAAAGTGTTTGCTGAGAACTACGCGGACACTGGAGCGGATTTTATCGGAAAATAATAATATAAAAAGAAGAAGTCCTGCACCAAAAAGGAATGTTATTTGTAATACGGAGCCCCATGTTCCGCCATAATATCTAATAAAGTAGCCCGCTCCTGACATAAGAACAAGGTAGAAACCGGCTCCGGTTAGTGTGGCTGTATGAAAGACAACCTGGCGTGATACTTGTAAATTAAGCGACCAGTTAGGGTTTCTTGTTAGAGATATCATGATTAACGGCATTGCGATGCCGTTAATCACACCACGAGCATCCCAAAGTTGTTGGTCTAAGTGTTTAAAGAGAAGTGCGTCGGCATATATAAAAAAATCGTAAGCGAAAATGCTTCCTAGTCCCAGGCAAAGGTGTTTAAGAAACCAGTGCTGCTCTTTAGATGAGTTCCTGTAAAGTTGTTCTATTAGTAGGAGTCCAGTTATAGAAAATACCATCCAGGCAATTAATGGAATGTCGCGTTTCATATTTTCGGGTGGTGAGCCTAAGATTGAGCTGCTCGTTAGCAAAATCATACTGCTAAGAATAAATACTATAGCTACCAGGAGTATGGGGGAGTTGATTAGTTTGATAGCTATGGATGGGTTAGCGTTATTTGAGTTCTTATTTGGTGAAATTATTTTTAATAAGAAAAAGCACCACGCAACATCGCGTAAGATCTCTGCTATTTGTATGACCTGCAGAGGCACCTCGGATAAAAAGTAAGAAAGCGTTATAAGTACAGCCCATATAAATGTTGCTACGGTAGCGGCTTTGATGGGGAGGCCTGATTTATCCGCTTTTGATGATGAGAGTAAAACGATGCCGAGTACTAAATAGCTTGCGCAAGCAAATAAGTAACTATAAAAACCGACATTGTCGAGCATAGCTGTTCATCTCTCTTGTAGTTAGTGGCGTTATATGGGCTGTTTAGTGCGTTACTCAGCTTGTGGGTAAACTATTGATGATAAGTAACGGGTTATCTATGTGTATAAGGTTGCTTATTCTTAACGAATTAAATTGTAGCACGTGGTTTGAGAAAGTTTATTAATCTTATATAAATCAGGCATGTTTAAGATTATGTACATGGAACAAGTGCTAAACTATCTGGGATTGAGGTTTTACTTGAATTGCTTCTTGATTTGAAGATTAAAGCCTAAATACTAATGTGCTTTGTAAAGGAAGGCTTGTTTATAAGGAATTCGTTCGATGGTTCGAGCGGTCTTCTTATACTTCCAATTGCATAAGCTAAGTGTTTCAAACGGTGGCATACTAATGACCTGTGCTGACGTCAGTATTTTTTACAGCACAGTGTTTGATGTTGCCGTGTTAAGCATGATAATAGTGAAAAGTACTTATGAATCATGCTTTAGGGTTTTAGGGCATGTTTTTTGCAGAACGTATGTGTATATATGAATGCACTTTTAGAATTGCATTACTTAACAGATTAACAGTAGGGCTACTCAGATGAAGGATAAAATGGATCGTCCGAAAAATGACGAATTGCTTACGGATCAAAAGGTAAGCACTGGTCACGAATCATCGGGTGTTGATTCATCACGCCGACGTATTTTTGGTGTTGGTGTTGCTGCTCCAATTATTTTGAGCATGTCTAGTCGTACCGCGTGGGGTGGTGCTTTATGTGCCCCGTCTGCGTTTAATTCGGCAACATTTGCTTCCCACCACCCAGGCGATCCTGCATGTAGTGCTTTGGCAGGAGCTCGCCCGTCTACTTGGGCTGCATCTCCAGGTACTTGGCCTGCAGCCTATGTGGCAGACTCTAATATTGGTGTACCAACCTCCGATTTACTGCAGCAGCAAGCATGTCAAGTTGTTGCTACAAACTCAGGATATCCTTACTTAGGATATTATGTAGATACTGCCAGTACGGTATACTGCCGTGGTCCGCAGACTTTTAATGCTGTTTTTTCAGTTAATACTCTTCCTGCTGAAACGTCTTTATTGGAAGTACTGCTTACAAAACCGAATTCTAGTATTGAGTCCCATGCTGTGGCAGCTGTATTGAATGCAGCTTCTGGGAAAATAACATTAGGGCTCGTTAGTGGTGGTACCTCTGTAGTAGAAAGTAAGGTTATTGATATCTTCAGTGCTTTGCTGGGTGGTAGTGGCTATACGCTTCCTGAGACTGGGCAGGTAGTATTCTGGGATACCGACCCTAATGGTGTTGGTCTTACCATGAAAGGGTATTTCGATACTTATGCTGAGTAGTTGCGGCTAGATGGTGGAGTGAGTGTCTATGGTTATCTATAACTCTGCTATAGACTTATCCACTGCCTTGGTTGCTGAGTTTGGTGATATGTCCGTTGTTCATGAACAGGAAAATGATGGTTTGCATATGCTAAGTGCTTCCATAGTTTCTCTATTAGAGAAAATTTCCGTAGCGGGTGAGCAAGAGGCGGACATATTGCAGTTAATTCAAAAAACTATTTTTTGTACTTCTGCGCAAGGAAGTGAAGCTATGGATAGCAGTAAAGAGTACTTAATGTTGCTGGTCAGCCAGGGAATTATTAAAAGAATCCAATGATAGTGTCTGATTTTTCAGTGGATGAATGTGCCGATCAGCTAGCTTGTGACGGTTTGAGATTGAATGTAGGGCCTTTTTGGTGCCATATTCGGTCTTCTCTCCCATTGGTGGCTTCCCATATTTATCAGTTGTACCCCGATTCAATAATTGATCAAGATAGAGCGTTTGTTGATTTTCCTATACAGATTTCGCGAAAGTCAGGAGCACGTGGCTGGATTAAGCCCTTGGTTGAGTTTACGTTTAATGGCAATGTTCCTTTTACCCCCTTGTCCCTGAATCAATCCCCAGCATTAACCGAGTGGGGTATTAATTGGTGTGTGTCAGCGCACGCGCATCAATACTTGATTTTGCACGCTGCTGCAGTAGAAAAAAATAATAAGGCCATTATTATGCCAGCGCCTTCAGGTTCTGGTAAGAGTACTTTGTGTACTGCTCTTGTTGCTCGTGGATGGCGTTTATTGTCTGATGAGCTGACAATGATTTCTATCAAGGATTCAATGCTTCAACCTTTGCCAAAGCCCATGAGTCTTAAAAATGAGTCTATACAAGTTATTCAAGAGTTCTGGCCAGAGTCAGTATTCGGTCATGTATGTACTGATACGCTAAAAGGGTCGGTAGCCCATGTGAAACCACCCGCTGAGAGCGTGCAGCGTTCATCTGAGGAAGCAAAGGCGGCAATTGTACTTTTTCCTCAATACCAAGCCGGTTCTTCATTACAGCTAAAAAGCAAAGAAAAAGCTTATGCTTATATGTCTTTGGTTGAGAATGCATTTAATTATCACTTGCTTGGTTCTCATGCTTTTCATGCGTTGTCTAACCTAGTGCAGGACGCTGATGCTTATGAGCTTGCCTACAGTGATTTAAATGACGCAATCTCTCAATTAGAGTTGTTAGTGTCATGATAGCTAATAAATTTAAAGTGCTATGCGGTTTGCTTACAGGAGACTGTGCAGCTAAAGATGTTTCTTTGGCGCAGTGGAATTTGGTAATTCAGCAGGGGCGTAGCACGCATGTTTTGAGTATGCTGTACTATCGGCTTGAACAGAGAGAGCAATTGATTGATGTTCCTAAGGCTGTTATGTGGCATCTTGAGGCTGCCTCGATAGTTTCAGAAAAATATCTACGTGATACGCGCTCTGAAATTAAGCGGTTCCTTCCCGTTTTTGCTTCTTTGGGGTTGAAGCTCACTTTGCTGAAAGGGGCTGCGTACGTTATTTCTGATAAGCCTTGTGCTAAGGGAAGGACGTTTTCTGATATTGATCTTTTAGTCCCAAAAGAAAATATCGATAGATTAGAGGCTGCGCTTCAGTGGCATGGCTGGGCGAGCTCGAATCAAAGTGCCTATGATCAACGTTATTATCGTGATTGGATGCATGAGATTCCGCCTTTAGTGCATGTTAAGCGGCACACCGTTATTGATATTCATCATACTATTTTACCTTTGACTGCTTCACTTAAGCCGGTAGCTAGCAATCTTTTTACAGGCTCGCAAGAAGTTGAAGACGGTGTTTGGACGTTGTCCGACATTGACATGTTACTGCACAGCGCCACTCACTTGTTCATGGATACTGAGTTTGATCATGCTTTCAGAGATCTTTTAGATTTTGATGGGTTAATAAGGGATGTTTTGACGCGGGAATTTGACTGGCAGGCTCTTTTAGCTAGAGGGCGAGAGATGGATCTTATACAGCCTCTATATTACGCTTTAAGATATAGTCGTCGTATGTTTAATACGCCTATTCCGTTAGGTATCGTTACCTCTTGTGAGCAGGAGTGGACTCCTGTACTCACGGCAGGTGTTATGGATGTATTGTTTGATCGTGTGATTATGCCGCCGCACAATAGCGCGCGGTTGGTCGGTACTGCTCTGGCGCGTAAGCTTCTCTTTATCCGCGGACATTATCTGAGAATGCCATTTGGGCTTCTAATCAGGCACCTTTTCCATAAGGCTTTTATTTCACCTAACGAAAAAGAATCCACGGCAACTTAAGCTCTATTGTGGCTGTATTAAGTGGGTTCTAATTTTGCTGTTTCTTGTTCTCTAGCTGTTCATTTAATAATGTGATGATTTCCGACACGGCAACAATAATATGGTCTGACTCAATCCCTGCATGGCAAAGCTCGTGATAAAAGCCTTTAGCTAGAATCTTAGCAACTTTTTCTGGGTTCTGAGTGAGGTCGCCGATAGGTTTTTTTTGTGAATTTTGCTCTCGCTCTAATGCTGCAATCGCAAATTTTGACCTGAGAATATATTGTAAATGAAGAGTTTGAATAGACTTGGCAACAAACATTCCTAGAATGGTTGCTAGTTCAAGATCAGATTCTGCAAAAGTTCGATTGTCTGATGGTTTGCTAATGTTGATGACACCTATAACGACTTTATCGGTCCAAATCGGCAATGATATGAATCCTCCCTTTTGTCGGGCTGATGCAGAAAACTGGCTGTTTTTTATATCTGGAACTAGCAAAGGTTTGCCGGAACGAGCAACATATTCAGAGATGCCTGACGCTGAGGTTGGTTTGGTGTAAGCGCTATCGGGTAGGGAGCCTGAATGAGCGTGCATACGAAGTGGGAAAGACTCATCGGCATGCTGGTCTTTGAGTAGCATGATTGAGCAGTTTTCTGTTTTTAAGGTTTTTGCCAAAAGTTTTGCTAATTCACTTAGTGAGGCATCAATGTTTTCATGGTTATGTAAAAAATGGGATAGGCTTAAAACGCTGTCAATAAAGTCAGTACTGGCTTCTACTTCTGTTTGCTCTGTCATGACGTAAGTCCTTTTTATTATTTATGCTTCAGCAAGAGTTTTGCTTATCGGAAGAAGCTGCTCTTGGACGAGCTCGTGAATAATAATGTGTAAATCCTGGATTTCGAAAAAGCTTCTCTTTGTTAACCAGCCATGCAAAAAAAGCCTGCTACATATAAGATTTATAATACGAGGTATACCGTTGCTAAATCGATAGATGTAGTAAAATATTTTGTTATCAAATTCGGGGTTTTTTTTCCAATTGCAGAGCGCTAAACGATATAGAATATACTCTTTAGTATCGATTTCGTTTAAAGGCTGCATATGATAAGAAGCAGTAATACGTTGTCGTAACTGTGTTTGACTTGCTGATGCAATGGTTGAACGAAGCTTTTCTTGTCCGACAAGAAAAATCTGTAGCAGCGGTTTGTTGGTTGTTTGAAGTGTGGTGAGAAGTCTTAACTCTTCTAGGGCGCTTTCGGAAAGATTCTGTGCTTCGTCTATAATTAGTAAAGTATGTTTGCCTTTTTTCTGCTGTTCTAAAAAATAACGATGAAGAGAGTGCAATAATTTGGCGCTATTGCCTTCTTCAGGAAAAATCCCGAAATTTAGGCAAATTAGGCATAACAGATCTTCAGCGATAAGTTGAGATGATGTGATTTGAATGAATGTAATTGTTTCAGGTAAGTGTTCGATGAGATCACAAATTAGGGTGGATTTCCCTGTGCCTGGCTTGCCTGTTATTAGGGCAAACCCTTCTTGGCGATGTAGGGCATAACTCATTGAAGCTTTAGCTTTCTGGAATCCAGGGTGTAAAAAGCAAAGGCTTGCATCCGGAGTCAGACGAAAGGGGTCTGCGGTTAAGCCGTAATGTTCTTCGTACATCTGATCTCCAGAACAGGTAACTATAAATCCATGAAACTATATTTGATCGCAATGATTTATTTTATTTGGAAACTAGATTTTATATGAATAAGCTAGAATATAAAGCCTTGTTAAGTGTCTGTGAATCTTCTTAATGCTATGCTAAAGATTACTCGTTCAGGCTCAGCGGCTCAAGTCCGATTCGTAGTTTACAGCTGGATGCTCTTTCAGGGACGAAGTAAATGAATTATATGTGGCGATATATCGCTAATGATGTTTTCAGGTTATGGAATAATACTGATGTATGAAGCTTATTATCACCTTACAGAAGAGCCATTTCGCTTAAGTTCTGATTTTCGTTTCTGTTATGGGCATAAGAGCTTTGCTCGAGCCCGCGCCTATATGCAATACGCTTTTGAGCGTGCAGAAGGTTTTGTTATGATTACCGGCCAGCCAGGGACTGGAAAGACCACGCTGGTTAATGATTTGGTTCATAGTCTTGAATCTACGAGTAGTGTAAAAGTGGCTATGTTGGTTTCTACTCAGATGGAGGCTAATGATCTACTGCGCATGGTTGCATACTCTTTTGGCATTAAGGAAGAGATAAATAATAAAGCTGTTTTGCTGCAACGTATGTCAGAAATGCTTATTAGTAATCATAAAAATGGCGGTCGTGCATTATTGATTATTGATGAGGCGCAGGGGCTCTCAATTTCTGCGCTTGAAGAGTTGAGATTACTAACCAATATTCAGTTGAATAGTGTCCCGTTGATACAGATATTTTTACTGGGGCAAGAAGCACTCCAGGACCTTATCCATGGTCCTGAAATGGAGCAAGTGCATCAGCGCCTTGTGGCCACTTGTTTCCTTAAACCTTTATTGGAAAGTGAAACGAAAGAATACGTTAAGCATCGTCTTGAAATCGCCGGATGGAAAAATGATCCAGCGATTAGTGAAGCTGTTTTTCCTATTATATTTAAGTACAGCCAAGGTATTCCTCGAAGAATTAATTTGATTTGTAGTCGTTTGTTTTTGTACGGCAGCTTAGAAGAATTAAATGAGATCGGTGTTAAAGCTTCAGAACTGGTGATTTCGGAGCTTCGAAATGAACATTTACTACCGGCGGGAATTCCTCCTGGTAATGAGTTTGATGTTGAAGACGTTTATGAAACTACCGTGTCAGCTTTA
>JAWUYS010000117.1:0-25433 GCA_034110685.1 Neptunomonas sp. | reverse complement strand
GTTTGCTTTTTTTGATGCATGGACGACCAATACATACATGAGCGCCACATCGCTTTTCCTTTTTCACTGCGTGCTCGCTGTTTTTTAGCTGTGTTTTGTCTTACCGCAGCATCTGCCTGTTTTTGCTCTATTAATTGTTCTCGTGTTAAATCGATAATTGCGTTCACTTCACGCAATTCAGATGCAGCAAACTGAGCGATAATGTAGCTAGATAAGAGATTACCGCAGGTAACGGCTAGCGTGATGACAAAAAACAGGGCTACAAAATGGGGTGTTTTCACTGTGTTGAAATATCCGTATTTCAAAGCAAATTGTGAAGGCCTGTGGATAACAGGCCTGATGATCTATAGAGCGAATTAATCTATGAAATCAGTCGATCTTTGTAAAGAGTATAGCAGTTATTTAGCGATCATTTTTTCTTGTACGCTAGTGACTTTGTCGGCCATGGTCTGATCTTTGTCTATGCGTGTGCCTAATTTCATATGACTGGTAATACGAACCGCTCCCTCAGCATGAAGAACTTCGTGACAACGCTTGACTGCTGCCATGACATCTTCCCATTCACCTTCTACGTTAGTACCGTAACCGTGCATGGTATGCGTTAAGCCGGCATCTTCAAAAATCTTTTGGCACATAGCTATGTAAGGTGATACAGAAGTGCCTACGCCGCCAGGTGAAACCATGATATCCATCAATACGTACATTGTACTTTTCCTCAATTTTGACTGTTATATGCCTGTATTCCACCGCCCTTAGTGCAATGTATCAAGGGCCAACCAGCTTTTTTAGATTGGCCAGCCCTTTTCACAAAGCGTATCAATTGAGTTGATCTTGATACTGGTTATTACTGTGTCCGACGAATCCTTCTATTAATTACTGCTATTAATACTCAACGCCATGGCTTCGGCAACTTTGATACCATCAATCGCTGCCGACATAATTCCACCCGCGTAACCCGCTCCTTCACCGGCAGGGAACAAGCCTTGAGTATTAATACTCTGGAAGTCTTTACCACGCTTTATACAGATAGGAGCCGAGGTTCTAGTTTCAACGCCCGTGAGTAGCGCATCCTCTAAAGCAAACCCTTTAATCTTTCTGTTAAAAGCAGGTATCGCTTCTCGAATAGCCTCAATGCAGAAATCTGGTAATGCTTTGGACAGATCGGTTAGTTTGATTCCCGGTTTAAATGATGGCTCTACGCTACCGATAGTCTCGGAGGACACTCCCTTCAAGAAGTCACCAACTTTTTGTGCAGGTGCATCGTAATTTTCACCGCCTAGCAGGTAAGCATTACTTTCGAGCTCTCGCTGAAAATCAATTCCAGCCAATGGGCCACCCGGGTAATCTGTCGGGTCAATCCCCACTACAATTGCACTATTGGCGTTACGCTCAGCTCGTGAGTATTGGCTCATCCCATTGGTAACGACACAGTTCTCTTCAGACGTTGCCGCCACAACAGTGCCACCGGGACACATACAAAAACTGTAGACAGAGCGACCGCTTTTACAATGATGAACCAGCTTGTAGTCAGCAGCGCCTAGGATTTCGTTACCGGCATTTGTACCAAAACGTGCTTCATCTATCAAAGACTGCTGATGCTCAATTCTAAAGCCAACAGAGAAGGGTTTTGCTTCGATAAATACATTTTTGTCGTGCAGCATTTGGAAAGTATCACGAGCACTGTGGCCAATCGCTAAAGCAATATGCTTAGACTTGACAACCTCACCATCTGCCAGAGTAACGCCGGTAATTTGTCCGGCTTCTATCTGCACATCATCAACCCGCGCACTAAAGCGAATTTCGCCACCCAGTTCTATAATTTTCGCTCGCATTTTTTCTACCATCGATACCAAACGGAATGTACCAATATGCGGCTTACTCACAAACATAATTTCATCGGGCGCGCCTGCTGCGACGAATTCAGTAAGTACTTTACGACCATAGTGATGTGGATCTTTCACTTGGCTATACAATTTACCGTCAGAGAATGTACCAGCGCCACCTTCACCAAACTGTACGTTAGACTCGGTGTTTAATATTTTCTTACGCCAAAAACCAAAAGTATCTTTAGTACGTTCACGCACTTCTTTACCGCGATCAAGGATAATCGGCTTATAGCCCATTTGTGCCAAGACTAGCCCCGTTAACAGGCCGCAGGGGCCAAAACCAATAACAACAGGGCGTTCTTGCAAATCGACAGGCGCTTGTGCCACAAACTGATAGCTCATGTCTGGAGTGGCTTTAATGAGCTGCTCACCTGCAAATTTTTCGAGAAGCGCTTCGTTATTTTTCGTCTCAACATCCAATGTATAGATAAGCACAATACTCGCTTTTTTGCGGGCATCGTATCCGCGCCGATGTACGTGGTAGCTAACAAGGTCATCAGCTTTTATAGATAAACGAGCCACAATAGCATTGGCAATAGCCTGATCATCGTGATCTAGCGGTAATTGGATATTCGTAAGGCGTATCATGTGAGGATTCCAGAAAACCGAAGACCTATTAAAAATGACAAAAGGCCGTCGAGAGTTACTTAGTTATAGTAAAGAGTGCAGTTTACGCACTTATTTAAGGTGTGTCGCAGAATTGGCCATCCCACACTATTATTTTTCTATTTATCTCTAGTGGCTAATTGCTCAATTCAGATGTGAGCGATGAATACTCTCAGCCTCTTGAAGCGTTAAGTCACGACTCTCACCAGGCTGCAAAGCTGAGTCAAGCGATAGGTATCCAATAGACATTCGATGCAGTTGCAACACAGGGTTACGAAACCGGCCAAACATCCTCTTGATCTGGTGATAACGCCCCTCGGTTAAGTCCACATGGGCGACATACTCAGAGATAATTTCAAGCCCTGCTGGTTCAGTTGTAATATTCTCATAAGAAAAATACATTCCTTGTGTAAAGGCCTTTATATATTCTTCTGTAAGGCTATTTTGCAAAGTAACTTTATAAGACTTTGTTACTTTATTTTCAGGTGATGTTAGTTGGCGAGACCAACGACCATCATTGGTTAATAGCAGTAAACCTGATGTATTCAGATCTAAGCGCCCAACAATGTGTAATGTTGCTTTATCTGGCCTATCAAGTAGATCAATCACAGTACGATGCTGATCATCCTTAGTAGCACTCACCACACCAATGGGTTTATGCATCATGATATAAACAGGTTTATTCGCCTGTAATACCCGCTGATCATCTAAAACAATATGAGAAAATTCATCAACAGGCTGATCAATGTTCAGAGCAATCACACCATCTACACTTACGCGCTTTTGGGCTAAAAAAAGCCTGACGTCTTTACGATTCATACTTAAATGACTACTTAGAAACCGATCCAAGCGGCCGCGCTTTGACTGCATGACGAAACTCCTAAACTACCAAGAAAATGATTATACATTGAAGCTCTACTATTGACGCTTCGTTAAAATAAGCAGCACATCGGCCAAACCCTAGACATAAAAAAACCACTCGAAAGTGGCTTTATTTTACCTCTAGGAACTAGCCTCGACGACGAGCAGCCCCAGCACCCAATAAACCTAATGCAAACAAAGCAATAGTTGAAGGCTCAGGAACACTGTGAGCAATAGGTCCATCATACAACAAACCAATTACATCGAGCTGTAGATCCCAACCAGGGTCACCATTAATGACTAACCCAAGTGTGCCATCATTAGAAAATACTGAACTGGAAATGCCAAAAACAACATCTTGATTAATGGTATTTCCTGGGATATCGAAGTTAGCAAATGATAAACCGTCATAGAAAAACTCTAGGTCAGTAGCATTGCCATCTGATTCAATAACCTTAAATAGAAATTCATAGTTGGAAGAGCCGGCTGGCAATAAATCAGCATCAAAATCCCAAGAAACTCGTACTTCTGAATCTTCGGAAGAACCATTTGTAACCGTTAAAAAACCAAAGCTTACTTCAACACTACTTTGCACAGGATCAGAAAAAGCCAAAAGCTCTGCGCTTAAAGTACGTACCGCATTTGTATCTACTGCGTACGTATCTGTGCCGCTCAAAACAATCATCTGTTCCGAACCAACATTAAACCCATCAATTTCGATCAAACCAGCTTGAACATTAAATGATAAAAGTGCTGCAAATAGGCTCGCAGCAAATCTAAGCATTAAGTTCTTCAATACACACTTCCTTTTAAACAACGTTATATTTCTAAATTTAGCAGACCGCATCATCAACTCCTTGATTTAGCTATTTTTATTAACATGACCTTCGCGCTTTCATACCATGAAGGCAGCGAATCATTTTGGCTCAGCATGCAAAGCTTACGCCGATTAATACAAACGTTTAAAAAACATAAGCTTAAGAGGAGGTTAATATATGAAAAAATATTATATGTAAGATTTACTGACAAAAAATGTTAAAAATCAATTAATTACAACGATAAACCGTTAAGCTTAAGTTCACTTTTCTTGCTTTAAGAGTAAGCACCCTCCATCAAAAAGCCTCAAATACGAGTAACAATTTAACAAAAAACCTAATATATGAAATACTCACACTCTATTTTTTGTGAGTAATAGCGCGTGAAATCTATAGATTTTGAACCCGTCAGCCAGAAAAGCTTATCTCGCCAGATTGCGGATCAAATTCGCCAAGCTATTATTGATGGCTCTTTAGCAGCCGATGACCGCCTACCAACTGAGGATGAACTCGCAGCTCGCTTCAGTGTTTCACGCCCAACCATTCGTGAGGCGCTAAAACGATTAGCGGCTCAAAACCTTGTTCGTTCGAAGCGCGGCCCCACTGGAGGCACTTTTGTAAACCGCCCCAGTGTTAGTGATTTAAGTGACTCACTAGCTGGCGCCACCACTCTTTTGATGGGTTTAAATGCCTTTTCATTAGAGGAGATAACACAGACACGTCTTGAGCTTGAAACCATCTGCTGCAAACTTGCTTCAAAAAACCGCTCTAAAGAGGACTTAGATGCTTTGCTAGCTGAGCTCAAAGTTCAAGCAGACCCTAGTCTATCTGCCGAGGATTTTTGTGCTTCTGATGTTAATTTTCACCGCTTAATCGCCAATGCAACCGGCAACCGTATGCTCGCCTTTGTTATGCATACCGTCATTGAGGCCTTACAGCCGGTTGCCAACATGGTAGCTCACCGTTACCGTGAAAAAGCTATCATCTACAATCAACATGAGCGGTTATTTGATGCCCTACTCAATCAAGACGCTGCGCTTTCTATTCAAGTATTATCCGAACAAGTGAATTACCTAAACCAACAACACAGTGCAGCCCAATCAGATAAACAATCTGACAAACAATCGTGTTAAACAAAAACTAAATGCATGTTATGTTGTCTGTAATTAATTATGGTTAATAGGCTTTAAGATAAGTTTCTATTATCCTAGGGCTATATTAAAAAATAACGCGATTTATGCAGTGAGGATAAACTGTGGAAGAGAGTAATATTTGGATCATCGGTGTTGTAGCATTAGCAATTGGTGGATTAATTGGCTTCCTGATGGGTCGCTCTGGCGGAGGTTCAGACGAGCAAGAGAAGCTGGAAGATGCAAAAAAAGAGCTCGAAAACTACAAAACTCAAGTCGCCGGCCACTTTGAAGAGACCGCTGACCTTGTTAATAAAATGACTGAATCATACCGCGGTGTTTACCAACACTTAGCAACGGGCGCCCAAGCACTTTGTGATGCAGATACAGCGCGCTCTATTGAATCCAGCATGACACCACAACTGACTGCTCAGAAAGAAGTTGAAGTAGAAACTGCTGAATCAAACATTGATGGCGATACTGTTGCTGAAACAGAAACATCATCAGCCGTTGAGCCACCACGTGATTACGCGCCGAAGCAGCCCGATGAAGAAGGCACGCTGTCTGAGTCATATGGATTAAAAGACACAACTGATGACGCCAACAAAAGTGATGCCGAACCTAGTACAGAAGAAGCCGCTAAAAAAGCATAGTTTATGTGCTTTTAAAAAGGCCTCTTCATGAGGCCTTTTTAGTTTCTATCCGTGTACTTTTCTCAGGTACACATACCAAGCATCTATACCGGGTTATCTATCTCAACATAATGATGCTCAATACCAAAATGAGCTGCCAAGTGCTCACCCAACGCTTGCACACCATAGCGCTCAGTCGCATGATGGCCAGCGGCAAAGTAGTCTATACCCGCTTCCCTCGCGATATGAACTGTTTGCTCAGAAATCTCACCCGATATATAAGCATCAACGCCTTCTTCAAGCGCTTTTTCAATGTAACCCTGTGCGCCTCCAGTACACCATGCGATCGTCTTAATAGGTCGAGTAATACCTTGTATATACTGCGCAGGCCGGCCAAGCACCCGTACAAATTCAGCAGACAGCTGTTCAGCGGTTTGTGGCTCAGACAACTCCCCAACCATTCCAATAGCGCGCCCTAACTCGCCGCCAAGCCCCGATATAACCTTCCACTTCATTTGTGCAGCCAACTGCGCATTGTTACCCAACTCAGGATGGGCATCTAGGGGTAAATGAAATGCTAACAAGCTAATATCATTACTTAGCAAAGTACTCAGACGCCGCTTTTTTATACCGGTAATGCTTTCAGTTTCTCCTTTCCAAAAATAACCATGATGCACCAATATAAGATCAGCCTGCATATCCACAGCAGCATCTAGCAACGCTTGAGACGCCGTCACACCCGAGATGATTTTCTTAACAACTGGCTTACCTTCTACCTGTAAGCCGTTAGGGCAATAATCTTTAAACGCATCTACACTTAACAAATCTTTGCAATATTGAACCAGCTTTGGCAATAAAACAGACATATAATTAGATCCTCATTAGCAACCATGTGGCACAAATCGTATAATTCTACGGTGAGATTTTGTTTTCACCAGTATTTCTGGAATTTATTTTAATGCGTAAACTCAGCTTTCTTGGTTGGCCGATTATTACAGGTGTGCTTATAGCGATCATCCTGTTGCAGTTTTTCCCCCAACTACTTTCACCGCCAGTGACAACTGTCGAAATTAGAGAAACCCAATTACCGACTCATGTACCAGGTAAAAGCGGCCCTGTTTCCTATTCAGAGGCAGTAAGCAAGGCAGCGCCGGCTGTTGTTAACATATATACGCGAACACTTATTAAGAAACAAAAACATCCTGTAATAAAAGACCCTTTGTTCAAAAAGTTTTATGAACTGGGAGACATGCCTCAACGAGAGCGCATCCAATCAAGCCTAGGATCAGGCGTCATTCTTAATGCTCAAGGCTACATCATTACCAATAACCATGTCATCGCGGGTGCTGACAGTATCGTTATTGTTCTAAAAGATGGCCGTGAAGCAGCAGCCGAGATTATTGGAACAGACCCAGAAACCGATCTAGCAATCCTCAAGACCAACATGGACAACTTGCCAAGCGTTACACTATCGCCCTCTGATTCACTACTCGTGGGTGATGTCGTGCTAGCTATTGGCAACCCGTTTGGTGTTGGTCAGACAGTAACGATGGGTATTGTTAGTGCGACAGGAAGAAACAGCTTAGGCTTGAACACCTATGAAGATTTTTTACAAACTGACGCCGCTATTAACCCAGGAAACTCCGGCGGCGCTTTAGTAGACGCTCACGGTAACCTGATTGGTATCAACTCTGCCATCTTTTCAAAATCAGGCGGGTCCCAAGGAATAGGCTTCGCTATTCCCTCCAACCTTGCAAAAAAAGTCATGACTGATCTGATTACTCAAGGTCGAGTAGTTCGTGGATGGATGGGCGTCGAGATTCAAGAGTTAACAGCTAACCTAGCTGAATCCTTTGGACTTAAGGAGATGAGCGGTTTAATTATTGCCGGTATCTACCGAGATGGGCCCGCACATAAAGCTGGCTTACAGCCTGGCGATGTTATGCTTTCTTTGAATGGCAAACCTGTTGAGGGACGACGTTCCATGATAGGTATTGCTGATTTCATCCCAGGTGAGCCACTGCAAGTTGAGTATTTACGAGAAGGCAAACAATTTACTGCAGAAGTTACCGTTGGTGAGCGGCCTTTAACTCGCCCCAGCTCTTAAGTCTAAAAACTTAGTATTAAAAAAACGCACAAAAAAAGCCTCTCATGAGGCCTTTTTACAATAAACATATTCAGTCTTTAATGCGGTACTCTGCAGAGCGCGCGTGAGCCGTAAGCCCTTCACCTCTGGCCAGTACTGAAGCCACACTTCCAATATCAGAAGCACCATCTGCTGAAAACATAATGAGCGAAGAGCGCTTCTGAAAATCGTAAACACCCAACGGAGAAGAAAAACGTGCGGTACCTGATGTTGGTAAAACGTGATTAGGCCCTGCACAATAATCGCCTAACGCTTCAGCTGTATGACGCCCCATAAAGATAGCACCAGCATGGCGAACCAAAGGTAACAAAGCTTCAGGGTCTTCTACTGAGAGTTCCAAATGCTCAGGGGCTATACGGTTGCTAATTTCAATCGCCTGCTCCATATCTTTAACAAGAATAAGTGCGGCGCGATTTCGTAAAGAAACTTCAATAATTTCTTTACGCTCCATTGTTGGCAATAATTTACGAATACTGTCTTCGACCTTGTCAATAAAACCGGCATCAGGAGTCACGAGTATTGGTTGTGCATCTTCATCATGTTCTGCTTGCGAGAATAGATCCATTGCAACCCAATCAGGGTCGGTTTGGCCATCACATACCACTAAAATCTCTGAAGGCCCTGCAATCATATCAATACCGACTGCACCAAATACTGCACGCTTAGCAGTCGCTACAAAAATATTACCTGGTCCCACTATTTTATCTACTTTAGGTACAGTTTCAGTACCATAAGCCAATGCAGCAACAGCTTGTGCTCCGCCGATAGTAAACACCCGATCAACGCCAGCCAAAGAGGCAGCCGCTAATACTAACTGATTTAGCTCTCCACGCGGTGTAGGCACAACCATTATAATTTCGGTAACACCTGCTACCTTTGCAGGGATAGCATTCATCAATACAGATGAAGGATAAGCGGCTTTCCCACCCGGAACATATAAGCCAACTCGATCTAGCGGAGTTACTTTCTGGCCCAGCATAGTGCCGTCTTCTTCAGTGTACTGCCACGAGTCGGCTTTTTGCTTTTCGTGATAGTGACGAATGCGCTGCGCTGCCTTTTCAAGTGCAGCACGCTGAACCTCTGGAAGCCCTGCAAACGCTTGCGCAAGAGTTTCAGAGCTCAGCTCCAACTCTTGCATGGTATCAACAGAGGTCAAGTCAAAACGGTTAGTATAAGCAACAACAGCTGAATCGCCCTGCTGCTTAACTTCAGACAAGATATCGTCAACTATCTGATTAACTTTTGCATCAGATACACTTTCCCATGCGAGCAGCTTCTCTAATTGAAAGTCGAAGTCTTCCTGAGTGCTGCTTAAACGAGTAATTGACAGCTCACTCATGCTACCCCTCCCTTCTTTTCACAACGGCTTCAGACATCATGTCGATAATAGGCTGGATTTGGCGGTGTTTCATCTTTAATGCAGGCTGCCCTACAACAAGCCGAGAACTGATGTTGGCGATAAAATCCATCGGCTCCAAACCATTTGCACGCAAAGTATTACCCGTATCAACAATATCAACTATACGATCAGCCAAGCCCATAATAGGAGCCAGCTCCATAGCACCATACAGTTTAACAATATCAACCTGACAACCCTGCTGAGCGAAGTATCGTTTAGCAATATTGACAAATTTTGTAGCAATACGCATACGCCCTTCAACAGGAGAGGCATCAGTAAGCCCTGCGACCATGAGCTTGCATTTAGCAATTTCAAGATCTAATGGCTCGTAAAGGCCCTTGCCTCCGTGCTCCATTAGAACATCTTTACCAGCAATCCCCATATCCGCACCGCCATACTCAACATAGGTTGGTACATCAGTAGCGCGTATCACAACAAATTTAATATTGTCATGATTAGTGTCGAAAATCAGCTTACGACTTTTAAATATATTCTCAGCCGGAATTATATTCGCCGCTTCTAATAAGGGCAGCGTTTCTTCAAGGATACGACCTTTAGACAGCGCAATCGTAAGCTGTTGCTTCTTCATCATTTTATTCACTTAACCTGGGATGCGGCGAATTTTCGCACCCATCATCTGCAGTTTCTCTTCAATACATTCATAACCACGATCGATGTGGTAAATACGATCAATTGTGGTTTCTCCACTCGCCACTAATCCAGCAATAACCAAGCTAGCAGAGGCTCTTAAATCTGTCGCCATCACTTCTGCACCTTTAAGATGCTCACCGCCTTCGATTGTGGCAGAGTTACCATCAATGAGGATATTTGCACCTAATCGAATCATCTCTTGCATATGCATAAATCGATTTTCAAAAATCGTTTCTTTAATATGCCCAACACCTTCAGCTACGGCATTTAATGCAGCAAACTGCGCTTGCATGTCAGTAGGGAACGCAGGGTAAGGAGCGGTCGTAATATTGACAGACTTAGGACGACGGCCTTCCATATCAAGAGAGATCCAATCATCACCTGTTTCAATCTTTGCGCCAGCTTCTGTCAACTTTAATAATACGGAATCCAGAATATCTGCACGTGTATTTTTAGTCTTCACAT
This sequence comes from Neptunomonas sp., assembly GCA_034110685.1. Taxonomy (GTDB): domain Bacteria; phylum Pseudomonadota; class Gammaproteobacteria; order Pseudomonadales; family Balneatricaceae; genus Neptunomonas. The sequence continues at coordinate 14,842 of JAWUYS010000117.1, read as the reverse complement.
AACCGCGAGTAGCGGCAGCCGCTACCAAATACGTACCTGTTTCAATACGATCGGGCATAACCGAGTAACGACACCCTTTAAGAGACTCAACACCATTTACAATAATGGTATCAGTACCCGCACCTTTGATATCGGCACCCATTGCAATAAGACAATTGGCAAGGTCGACAATTTCTGGCTCACGAGCGGCGTATTCAATAATACTTTGCCCTTCATCCAGAGTAGCAGCCATTAAAATATTTTCGGTACCGGTCACTGTCACGATATCAAATAATATTTTTGCGCCTTTCAAGCGACCATCACTGCGTGCATGAATATAACCAGCATCAACAGTGATTTCTGCACCCATTGCTTCTAAACCACGAATATGCAAATCGACGGGGCGGCTACCGATGGCACATCCACCAGGAAGCGATACTTCTGCTTCTCCATAGTGAGCCAATAATGGGCCCAGCACCAAAATTGATGCACGCATAGTTTTTACTAGCTCATATGGTGCATGAAAATTTTTGATAGTGCTTGTATCAACTTCAACGCTTAGCTTTTCATCAACAGTCAGTTCTACACCGGTGCGACGAATTAATTCAAGCATTGTCGTAATATCGTGCAAATGCGGTAAATTGCAGATAGTTACTGGCTCATCAGCCAAAAGTGTTGCTGCAAGAATAGGTAGTGCTGAATTTTTAGCGCCTGAAATACGAACTTCGCCGTTCAGACACGCACCGCCTTCAATAATGAGTTTATCCATTCAAAAATTTCCAACCGTTGGTTAGCTTTGCAGTGCAGCCCACTGTTCTGGTGTATAGGTTTTAATGGTTAGTGCATGAATAGTGCCATCAGCAATATATTCATTCAGGCACTGATATACCAACTGCTGTTTTTTAACTGGCATCAAACCGGCAAACTTTTCATTAATAACAGTAACTTCGAAGGAGCAACCTTCCCCTCCAGTGATCACTTGTGAGCCTTGCAGCTGCGATTCAATAATTTGTTTTACTTCTTCAGCGGTCATGAAGCGCTCCGGGGTAAGTTACGTTTTAATTGAGGGGCGCAATGATAACGAATTAGCGCTTAAAAGGCGAAATTAATACCCGATTAACCGCCTGCAGGAGTGTGTCCTATGACACTTAAGCCTACAAGGTCAGCAATCGCCACCATATCCTTTGGTAAGTTTATAAATGTCATTTTCTTATTTTGTTTTTTAGCTAATCTTAAAAAACATAAACACAGAGACTAGGATGAACTATCCACTTTCTTAACATTTGAAAAATCCAGAACACAATCCCCAGCTTTAGCCGAAATTTCTGCTTCTGTCACTTTCCTGATGCCATCAATACAAGGAAAAACCAAATCACCCGTTAGTGCAATCTGGTTTAACTCTTCATTAAGTTCTGCTTTCAATTTTTGTGTATGCTTTTGCTCAGTCACAGGCTAGCTCTTTGTCTGCTTGTCATCGATTTTTGCTTCCCAAGAATCAACAACACGACCCACGTCGTACCTTGAGCGCTGCATCATTTCATAAAATTGATTTTGAAATGTAATTCTCAAATTGATGCCATTCAGCATCACATTCACTAATTTCCAATGCCCATCAGACTTAACCATATAGTTAACCAAGGTATATCCAACACCTGCTTTAGACACCACATTAACAGAAACAATTTGCTTACTATCAACTGGGCTCACACTATTCGCGCCAACTAAATCATATGTATCCACATCAAACTCAAGCAATGACTTTGCATATGTTCTTATCAACGTCTGTTTAAAAACAACTGCAAACTTATTACGTTGAACATCACTAGCTTGGCGGTAATACTTACCCATAACCCACTTTGAGATGTACTCAAAATCTACATCTCTATCAACTATCGTCTCTATATCTTGAGTCACTGATTGAAGGTCAACCGGATCTTGAGCACGATGTTCGTCGATGACTACAATCATGTCTTCAATTGTTTGACGAACCTGAACACTCGCTTCTTGCCAGGTGGCCTGAGCGGTCAAAGACTGAAAAGCCAAGCTCATCCCGAGCAAAAGAGTTAGAAAAAAGCGTTGCATTGAGAGAGCCTCTCCTAGTTATTCACTTTATTAAATAAAAACTTACCAATCAGGTCTTCAAGTACAAGCGCTGACTGGGTGTCATCAATATAGTCGCCATCTTTAAGGTTATCTTCCTCAAAGCCGACAGAAATACCTATATATTGCTCGCCCAACAGCCCCGCTGTAAGGATTTTGGCTGAGCTATCGATAGACAAATAATCGATATCTGCATAAATATCCATAGTAACAAGAGCAACTAAGCGCTGTGTATCGATTTTAATACTTTTAACCTCGCCAATTTGCACGCCTGACAGGGTCACTTTAGCACGCGAAGTCAATCCGCCTATATTTTCAAACCGTGCATAGATTGTATAATCATCCTGTTGAGCCGATAATTTCAATCCACTTACATTCAGAGCTAGTCCCAACAGTGCAAGCACACCCAGCACCATAAAAAACCCAACCATGATTTCTATCCATCGCATACGCATCTCTTATAACTCTCCAAACATCAATGCGGTTAAAATAAAGTCCAACGCCAGAACCGCTAAAGACGAATAAACAACGGTACGAGTTGTTGCCTGACTAATCCCTTCGGAGGTTGGAACACAATCATAACCCTGAAAAACAGCGATCCAAGTTACAACGATTCCAAAGACAACAGCTTTAATCACACCGTTAAGAACATCTTTAGTGAAATCCACAGAGCTTTGCATGTTTGACCAAAAAGACCCTTCAAAAATCCCAAGCCATTCAATGCTCACTAAAGCACCACCCCAGATCCCAACCATAGCAAAAATAATTGCTAAAATAGGCATTGAGATAAAACCTGCCCACAGCCTAGGTGCAACAATTCGCCGCAAAGGATCTACACCTATCATTTCGAGGCTAGATAACTGCTCGGTAGCCTTCATCAAGCCTATTTCAGCCGTCAGTGCGGAACCCGCTCGACCTGCAAACAATAATGCCGTCACAACAGGCGCTAACTCTCGAACTAAGGTAAGCGCCACCATTTGACCAACTGCTTGCTCTGACCCATAACCCACAAGAATAGTATAGCCTTGTAAACCTAGCACCATGCCAATAAACAAGCCGGACACAATAATAATAACGAGTGATAAAACGCCCACAAAGTAGATCTGTTTAAGCAACAAAGGAAACATAACAACAGGTGTAGGCTTTGCCACTAATGCCTGCCAAACAATACCTCCTGCACGCCCTATGCCGGCCAAACGGTCCAACATAACACGCCCCAGCGAGCCAAACTGATTAAGCATTACCACCTCTCCTGCGTACAAAGGTCTTCCAACATATCATCGTCAGAAAAATGAAATGGTACAGGCCCGTCAGGTAGCCCCTGCATAAATTGTTGGACTTGATCGGTATTATTTTTTAACAAAGCTTCTGGTGTTCCCGATGCAATCACTTGCCCATCTGATAATAAGTAGACGAAGTCTGCGATACTCATCGTTTCCTGAATATCATGTGAAACAATAATACTGGTGTGCCCCAACGCTTGATTGATCTTGCGAATAAGGTTAACAAGGACACCTTTGGCAATAGGATCTTGTCCAGTAAAAGGTTCATCATACATAACAATATCCGGGTCTAAGGCAATTGCTCGCGCTAACGCTACACGTCTAGCCATTCCCCCAGACAACTCACTTGGCATCAAATCTCTAGCACCACGCAGCCCGACAGCCTGCAGTTTTAATAATACAATATCTCGTACCATCTCCTCGGGTAACTTAGTATGCACCTTGATCGGAAACGCCACATTTTCGTAGACGCTCATATCTGTAAATAATGCACCACTTTGAAACAGCATTCCCATTCGTTCACGCAAGGTAAACAACTGTTGACGAGAAATTCGATGAACATCTAAGCCATCTATCTTTACATGCCCAGTATCTGGACGAAGCTGACCACCAATCAGTTTAAGCAGAGTTGTTTTACCCGTTCCTGATGGCCCCATGATAGCTGTGATTTTCCCACGAGGAATTTCCATATCCACATGCCGAAAAATTTGACGAGCACCACGACTAAAACCCAACCCACGAATATCGATAATTGAATCTAGATTGTTATTCACCGACATATTATCAAAGCCTTTTCCCTGCCATAACAAGAAGGGGTTAATGATTCGATTTCACATATAGAAATACCGCGCCGCACTATAGCATTTACTGCACAAAACATGAACAGATCATCCTTTTAACTTGCACCAAATTTTGGTTCTGATTTAATAGGCCGTTTTCAACTATTAAGCACAATAAATACTATGTTATTTCCGATTTTATCTATCATCGCTGGACTGATCATTTTAGTCTGGAGTGCTGACCGCTTTGTGATAGGAGCTGCAGCAACAGCAAAGAACTCGGGAATGTCTCCTATGCTGATCGGCCTTACGATCGTGTCACTTGGTACATCAGCCCCTGAAATACTCGTCTCAGTTATGGCATCCATTAATGATTCCGGCAGTTTAGCCGTTGGTAACGCGCTAGGGTCAAATATTGCTAACATCGGCCTAGTATTAGGTATTACTGCCATTATCGCCCCGCTCCCCGTAAAATCAGCGGTTTTACGTAAAGAAATGCCACTACTACTGTGTATTACACTCTTAGCAGGCGCCGTGCTTTATAACTTAAATATCACATTATTAGACGGCATTTTATTACTAGCATCATTAGCTATCTGCCTCGTAATGTTCGCTAAATTCCAAAAAAGCAGCGACCCAGCCGATCGCATCTCTGACGACGCAGAAGAAATACCTGAAATGAGCACGGGCAAAGCAATTTTTTGGCTAATCCTTGGCTTAAGCTTACTCGTAGCTAGTTCTCGTATGCTGGTGTGGGGAGCTGTTGAAATAGCTACGTACATGGGGATTTCAGAACTTGTAATAGGACTAACCATCGTTGCTATAGGCACCAGTCTTCCAGAACTGGCGGCATCTGTTGCCAGCGCTTTGAAAAACCATCACGATATAGCACTAGGGAATATTGTTGGTTCTAACATATTTAATATTGCAGCAGTCATGGCCATCCCTGGTTTAGTTAGCCCCATCACACTTGATGCGATAGCCTTTAATCGCGATTATATGGTGATGTTAGGCTTCACTGTATTACTGCTAGCATTTTGCCTTTTACAACGACCAGCTAAAATTAACAGAGCTGAAGGAGGCCTGTTAACTGCCGCATATGCGGGATATATGTTTGTGTTATACACTATGTCAACCTGATTAGAAGCCGAGCACAATGAATAAAACAAATGACGACACCAAACCATTTATTGCATCTGCTATCCGCACCATCAAACTGGAAGCGGAAGCTGTAAACGATTTATTGAGCTACCTCGACAGCAACTTTGAAAGTGCTTGTCGTCTCATGATGGAGTGCACTGGACGTATTATTATTACAGGCATGGGGAAATCTGGGCACATAGGCAATAAAATTGCTGCAACCCTTGCTAGTACAGGGTCACCTGCTTTTTATGTGCATCCCGGTGAGGCCAGCCATGGCGACATGGGAATGTTTACCTCTAACGATGTGGTATTGGCACTGTCCAATTCAGGCGAAACGTCTGAAATTGTAACCATTCTGCCGTTAATTAAGCGTATGGGGGCACCACTCATTAGCATTACAGCTAACCCTCAGTCCACTCTTTCCCAAGCAGCAAATGCTAATTTACATATTGGTGTAGAAAAAGAAGCTTGCCCCCTAGGGTTGGCTCCCACATCAAGCACGACAGCACAATTAGTATTAGGCGATGCGCTCGCTATCGCGTTATTAGAAGCCAAAGGCTTCAGCGCCGAAGACTTTGCATTTTCACACCCAGGCGGAAGCCTAGGCAGAAAGCTTTTATTAAAAGTCAAAGATATAATGCACTCAGGTACAGACATCCCTATTGTTCAGCATGGCACTACCATCAATAACACACTTATTGAGGTAACCGAAAAACGCTTAGGTATGACAACCGTCGTAAATGAGTTAGGGGCATTAATAGGCATTTTCACAGACGGCGATTTACGACGCACACTTGATCAAGAGCTGAATCTAAAAACAACAGCCATTGAAGAAGTGATGACACATCAATGCACCACAATTTCTGGAGAGCTGCTCGCCGCTGAAGCGCTAAAGATAATGCAGGACAAGAAGATCAATGCATTAATCATATGCGATAGTCAGAACCGCCCAACCGGCGCATTAAATATGCACGATATGCTCAAAGCAGGAGTTATTTAATGCTAAGAGTTGAGAACCCAGCATTAAAAAAACAAGCCCAAAATGCAACGTTAGCACTAAAGCATGCACATTGGTGCACTGAACGTACCGGCGGCTATGGTATAGCTCGTGAGTTTTGCGAAGCGACTCTTAAGGCTAAAGGTCAGTTAGAAAGTGCTTATGAGAGGTTCTTATAAGCATGTTACTTACGCGCAGCAAAACCAGGATATCCTTGGCAATACTGCTGCTATTCCCTCTCTTTTTATATTGGATTATCAACTCCGATTCGAATATAGAAGACGCCTCTGAAGCGGAAATCATCAGTGGCGTTGATTACTTTATGAAATCGGCCTCTAGTAAAGAATTCAATGCTGATGGAGAACTTCTGCGTACGCTGAGTGCTAGTGAGCTTAACCATTTCCCGAGAGCAAAACGTACTACATTAAAACTACCTCATATCACTTTAATGACTGATGGTAGTGTTCGTTTAAGCAGCGAAAGTCTTTCAGGCATTGCTTATGATAATATCGACCGCTTCGACCTTGTTGAACAAGTCATCGTCACGCATAATCCAACAAGCACAACACCAAGCGTATTGAAAACATCAAACCTGAGCCTCCATCAAGCTCAAGGAATTGCAAAGACAAACGCGCCCGTTGAGATCACCCAGCAATCCAATATCACAACAGCTACGGGCATGATTATTAACTATAAAATGAATACATCTGAGTTACTTTCTGATGTAAAAGGCACCTTCCATGCTAAATAACAGATCATTAATACAGCTATTTTTGCTTATCAGTGCATTGTTCAGCTCATTTTGCTTTGCACTCCCCAACGATCGCGAGCAGCCTATTCATATAAGTGCGGACAGCGCTCGCATTGACGACAATACGGGCACAACAACATACAAGGGTAATGTTTTGATGACTCAAGGCAGCATGGAAATTCGCGCAGCTAAGGTCGACCTATATCGAAAAAAGGATGATGTAAGCCTAATTATTGCTACGGGCAGCCCTGCTAATTTTCGCCAAAAACCGTCCGCAAGCCAACCGGTGACTAATGCTTTTGGTGAAAAATTAGAATATAAAATTGCTGAGCAAACGGTCACCATTACAGGTCAAGCTCGTGTAGAGCAAGATCGAGACACTTTTAGTGGTGAACGTATCGTTTATCAAATGAAAAAAGCCATCGTCAATGCATACAGCGGATCAGGGTCATCAGGGCAACGTGTCCAAATGATTATCCAGCCTAAGGCCAATTAATACAGATGAGTACTCTTCTTCAAGCGTTACACTTAGCTAAGTCATACAAAAAAAGAGATGTAGTTCGCGACGTGTCTCTAGAAGTAAACAGTGGAGAAATCGTTGGGCTTCTAGGCCCGAATGGCGCTGGTAAAACCACCTGTTTTTATATGATTGTAGGATTAATTAACACAGATAAAGGCGTTATTCGCATCCATGGTGATGACGTCACGCAATTACCTATGCATGAGCGTGCTCGCAAAGGGATAGGCTACCTTCCACAGGAAGCCTCTATTTTTCGTAAACTCAGTGTACAAGATAACCTACTTGGCATACTGGAGATGCGTAAAGAGCTCACGACAGAGCAACGTAGCGAAAAGTTAGAAAACCTCCTGGGCGAATTCCACATCACACATTTACGCGATAGTTTAGGTATGAGCTTATCTGGCGGTGAACGTAGGCGCGTAGAAATCGCACGAGCATTAGCTTCCGAGCCAACCTTTATTCTGTTGGACGAACCGTTTGCCGGCGTTGACCCTATATCTGTAAATGATATAAAACAAACAATAAAACACCTGCAGTCTAAAGGCATCGGTATTTTAATTACTGACCACAATGTGAGAGAAACACTCGATATTTGTGAAAAAGCCTATATTGTTAGTGAAGGCGTTATTCTTGCTCAGGGGACACCAGAAGAGATTCTTGCAAATGAACAAGTAAAAGCAGCCTACTTAGGACATACGTTTACACTTTAGACATCACATTGTAAATTTCACATTCTAAGTAAAATGAACTGCCTTATTGGAGCAACCTTGTAGTTATATGAAGCAATCATTGCAACTCAAAATGGGTCAGCACCTGACAATGACCCCTCAGTTACAACAAGCTATTCGTTTGCTGCAGCTGTCGACACTCGATCTCCAACATGAGATACAGGAAGCATTGGACAGCAACCCGATGCTCGAAACTAGTGATGATTCCGATGAAGCACATCAACCAGAAGTACAGCAAGAAATAACCACACCAAGTGAAGACAATAATCTTGCACAGTCCAGCGCATCAAGTGACGAGAATATAGAGAACTCAGCTGAAGACCAGTGGAGCGACAGCATCCCAACTGAGCTCAGCACTGACTCTTCATGGGAAGATACCTATCAAACAGGAACAAGTAGCACCCAACGCGATGACGATTCGTTTTTTGAATCTAACGACTCGGCAGAAGAAACACTGCAAGACCATCTTAACTGGCAGTTAAACTTAACGCCAATGAGCCCAGCAGACCGCTTAATTGCTGAAGCAATTGTTGACGGCATCGATAACGAAGGGTATTTACGCTCCTCCACAGAAGAAATTCTTGAGCACTTTAAAGAGAGTGAACCAGCACTATTTTCTGAGTCTGAGCTGGATGAAGTAGAGGCGGTATTACACAGGATTCAACAGTTTGACCCTCCTGGTGTTGCCTCCCGTGATTTAGGCGAATGCTTATGCATCCAGTTACGCCAATTACCATCTGACACGCCACTGCTTCAACAGGCGCTTACATTGTGCAAGCAGTACATCCATCTGCTCGGCACTCGGGATTACAAACAGCTCCTACGAAAATTGCGGTTAAAAGAACCTCAGCTACAAGCTATTATTCTCTTAATTCAATCATTGAATCCCTACCCCGGTTCTCATATCTCTAGCTCAAAAGCTGAATACGTTACTCCCGATGTTTATGTTGAGAAATTTCAAGGGGTCTGGACTGTACGACTAAACCAGGAAGCATCCCCTAACCTGAAAATTAACACAAGCTATGCCGATTTGATCCGCCGAGCTGATAGCAGCGCTGATAACACCTACCTTAAAAACCATTTACAAGAAGCTCGTTGGTTTATCAAAAGCTTGCAAAGCCGCAATGAGACACTGCTAAAAGTTTCTAGCCAAATCATTGAGCGCCAGTCAGAGTTCTTGGAACATGGTGATGAAGCGATGAAACCAATGGTATTGCACGATATTGCAGAAGCAGTAGAAATGCATGAGTCGACTATTTCTCGTGTTACTACACAAAAGTATATGCATACCCCACGTGGCATATTTGAGCTGAAATACTTCTTCTCTAGCCATGTAAGTACCAATGATGGTGGCGCAGCATCATCTACAGCCATTCGCGCCGTCATTAAAAAAATGATCTCTGCAGAAAATACTGCAAAACCGCTGAGCGACAATAAAATTGCGCAACTGTTAGACCAAGAAGGAATCCAAGTTGCAAGAAGAACTGTTGCAAAATACCGAGAAGCTATGGGCATTGCTCCTTCAAATGAAAGGAAGTGTCTGGTTTAATGTTAAGTTATAACGACATACGTCGTTTTAAAAGGAGATACCTATGCAAATCAATATTACAGGTCATCATGTAGAACTTACTGAACCACTTTCTGCATATGTGCATACTAAGTTTGAAAAACTTGAGCGACATTTTGATAACATTACCAATGTCCAAGTCACATTGAGCGTTGATAAACAACGCCAAAAAGTTGAAGCGGATATGCACATCGCTGGCGGTGAAATTTTTGCCACAAGCGAACAAGATGATATGTATGCTGCTATTGATGGGTTGATCGATAAACTAGATCGCCAGATCATCAAGCATAAAGAAAAAACTAAAAGCCATAAGTAACCTTTAAAACTGAAATCACATGCCCATTCTGTCACTATTATCACCAGAGCGAGTTCTTCAAAATATTGAAGGAGGAAGCAAAAAACGTATCATTGAGCTTGTCAGTAAAGTCATTGCTGAGTCACACAATGACCTTTCTGCAGAAGCAGTGTTTAGCGGACTCATCGGCAGAGAACGCTTGGGCAGCACAGGTATAGGCGAAGGTGTGGCCATTCCACACTGCCGCCTTGCCAACGTCCAAACGGCCACTGGCGCACTCATATACTTATCCAAGCCCATTGACTTTGATGCGATCGATAACCGCCCAGTAGATTTATTATTTTTCCTACTGGTTCCCGAAGAAGCATGTGACGATCACTTAAGCACACTCGGGAAGCTAGCCGAAGTATTCAGTCAGGAAGAGTTTCGAGGAAAGCTAAGAAATACACATTCAAATGAGCAGCTCTTAGAAGTTGCTACTCAACTGTTTCGCATTTAGAGTTGGATCTATGAAATTAGTGATCATTAGTGGGCGATCAGGCTCAGGAAAAAGCACGGCTCTACAAGCCCTCGAAGATGTCGGCTTCTATTGCATTGATAACCTTCCGGCTAAACTACTGCCAAACTTAATTGATCATATGCTGGAAGATGATGCACAACTCAACCGTATCGCCGTGTGCATAGATGCTCGTAACTTATCCAGCAATCTCGAAAAATTACCGAGTATCTGGCGGGATTTCAAAAAGCACCCTAAGATCACAGTTGAACTACTGTATGTTGACGCTTCTCACGATACGTTGTTAAAAAGATACAGCTCAACAAGACGGCGTCACCCGATGGCAGAGCTGGTCAGCAATCTTCCTGATTCTATTGACTATGAACGTACATTATTAGAGCCAATCGCTGACCTTGCTGATTTGAGAATAGACACAACACTGCTGTCTATTTACGAACTACGCGACATCATAAAGCTCAGAATTTCTGAACGAAAAGAGCAATCACTTTCTTTACAGTTTGAATCATTTGGTTTCAAACATGGTGTTCCCATGGATGTGGATATTGTTTTTGATATGCGTATTTTACCCAACCCGTATTGGGTAGCTGAACTTAGAAAGCACACTGGACTCGATCAGCCAGTAATCGACTTTCTTAGCCAAGAAAGCGACGTAAATGCAATGATACAAGATCTCCAACAGTACTTAGATAAATGGCTGCCACATTTTATGCAAAACAATCGCAGCTATGTCACTGTAGGAATCGGCTGTACAGGCGGCCAGCACCGCTCAGTTTATGTCACTGAACAATTAGCTAGTCATTTTAAATCTTATATGGATAGTGTGAATATCAGGCATCGCGAGCTGCACTGAGCACTCGTCACCATTGCACAGAGGAAATGAAGCGCTATGCTCGAACTAAAAATAACTATTATCAACAAGCTAGGCTTACATGCTCGTGCTGCTGCCAAACTCATTAATACGACTTCGAGATTTTCTTCAGACGTCCGCTTAATCAAAGATGGTCGCGAAGTCGATGGGAAAAGCATCATGTCAGTAATGATGCTAGCTGCAAGCAAGGGAACAGAACTCACTGTCACCGCCGTGGGCAATGATCAAGATGATGCGATTTGCGCCATTGAAACTCTTATCAACAACCGCTTCGATGAAGATGAATAGCCCTACATTCACGCATAGCAAGTACTGAATACAACTCATCTATCCGCTATACTACAGCGACATAAAATATTGCACCGTGCGTTTTCGCAGTTAAGGGTATTATGGCTATTAATGACGAAACTACAGCACTGGACAAACTCAATCGGGCGCTGGACAGTGGTGCCTTTCAACAGGTGCGTTTTACTCTAAACAATTCGCTTCGCCCTGCTGAAGTAGCGCATTTGCTAGAACAATCCCCGCCTAAAGAACGCGAAATTTTATGGAATCTAATTCATAGCGACAACGAAGGGAAAGTACTCCAATACCTTGCTGATGACATTCAATCCGACATTCTCAGCAAAATGGATACTGACCGTGTCTTGGCAATCACAGAGTCACTAGACACCGATGATGTAGCAGACGTTTTGCAGCAGCTCCCAGAGCGAGTAACGAGAGAGCTGCTGAAGATCATGGATCAGCAGAACCGTGAGCGCTTAGAAGTTGTTTTGGCCTACCCGGAAGATACGGCCGGTGGGTTAATGAATACGGATACGGTGACTATTCGCCCGGACATTACTGTTGAGACGGTGTTACGTTATATTCGCCGTCATAATGAAATACCTGAAATGACAGACAGCTTATTTGTCGTCAGTCGCAGGAAAGAATCCTATATAGGGATTTTACCGCTAACAAAGCTTCTCGTATCTGATCCTAATATTACTGTTCGTGAAATAATGAACACCGATATTAAGCCGATTCCAGCAGAGATGCCTGATGATGAAGTCGCCTCACTTTTTGCCAAGCATGATCTAGTATCGGCACCTGTTGTAAATAAAAAAGGTAAACTCCTCGGCCGAATCACTATCGATGATGTGGTCGATGTTATACGTGAAGATGCTGACCACTCGATGATGAGCATGGCAGGTCTTGACGACGATGAAGATACCTTTGCCCCACTGATGAAAACAACCCGTCGTAGGGCTGTATGGCTGGGTATCAATTTGATTACAGCACTTACTGCATCCGCTGTTATCGGGATTTTCCAAGACACTATTGATAAAGTTGTCGCCCTCGCCGTTCTTATGCCGATAGTCGCTTCTATGGGCGGCATTGCCGGGAGCCAAACACTGACGCTCATGATTCGCGGCCAAGCATTAGGACATGTTGAGCGCTCTAATGCTGGCTGGTTATTAAACCGCGAACTATTAGTAGGCTGCTTAAACGGCGTACTTTGGGCATTAGTCGTCTCAGCTGTTTCTATTTACTGGTTTGAAGACACTACCATCGGATTAGTTATTGGTTTAGCGATCATCATCAACTTAATTGCTGGAGCACTGGCCGGTACTGTACTCCCGCTAGCACTTAAATCTTGGGGTATTGACCCGGCCTTAGCCGGAAGTGTGCTCCTAACCACCATTACTGATGTTGTGGGCTTTTTTGCATTTCTCGGCTTAGCAACTTACTTCTACGGATAAAACAATGAACGAAGACAATTTCGATAACCTAGAGAACGATGATGACGAGAACTTTATTAGTCGCTCTCAAGTCAAACGTGAAGCAGAAGCCCTACAAAAGTTAGGCGAGCGCTTAGTTGACCTAAAACCAGGACAACTCGATAAGCTCCCTATCGATGAAACGCTTCGCAATGCAGTGGATGAAGCCAAAAAACTACCGCATCGCAGCGCCTTACGCCGCCAGATGCAATACATAGGTAAGTTAATGCGCTACGAAGACGGTGAGGCAATAGCAAACGCTATCGACCGCTTTGACGTCACAAAAGAAGCTCATAACAAGGTTTTTCATAAGCTTGAAAAATGGCGTGACCGTTTAATAGAGAATAACAAAGATAATACAATGCTAGATGTCATTATCTCTGAATACCCTCACACTGATATTCAGCACTTACGACAACTGGTAAGAAACGCCCAAAAAGAAGTATCGCAAAACAAACCACCGGCCGCTGCACGTAAACTATTTAAATACTTACGTGAACTAGAAGAAAATCCATAGTCATTGGCAATGCATAGGCTGTTAACCTTAACAGCCTATATCCTCTCTAACGCTGCTGTGACAGTACTGGCATACTTTTACGCACACGACTTAGCAAACCAGAGTCCAACTCTGCAAGTGCAACACCTTCACCCATATCACAACGAGAGATAATCGTACCCCACGGATCTATAATCATAGAGTCGCCAGAGGTTTCGCGAGAGGGGCTATGCTGCCCACCTTGATTTGCTCCAAGAATATAACATTGAGTTTCAACAGCGCGTGCCCTTAATAAAACCTCCCAATGGGCTTTACCAGTCACCTTGGTAAAAGCAGAAGGTACAACAATAATATCAGCACCTAGCTCTCTTAATTTCCAAAAATGCTTTGGAAAACGCAAATCATAACAGATGCTCAATCCAACCTTTCCTAGCTCGGTTTCAACAACAACCAGCTCATCTCCAGGCTCAATAAACGCCGATTCCAAATACGCCCCCTGATTATCACTGACATCAACATCAAACAAGTGACGCTTATCATATCGAGCTACACACCTACCGACGGGGTCAAAAACTTGCAAAGCAGAACGCACTTTACGATTAGCAGGGCTCTCTCCAAGCAAGGGAAAACTCCCGGCAAACAGCCAAATACTTAAAGACTGTGAAAGGTCGCCTAACCAACAGCTCACACGCTTATACGCCCTTTCATCCTTAGCTAAGGAATAAAGTTGCTGACTATCAAAGAGTGCAAAGTTTTCTGGCAACAATACTAACCGTGCGCCGTTAGCGGCAGCCTCTCGTATAAGAACCTCGGCTCTATTCAAATTTATTTCAACATCAGAACCAGACACCATTTGCACAACAGCTAAATGGGTCACTTTTTATCTCCTTCTTGTCCTGACGTATCATTAGAAGACAGAGCAGCTTGAGGAGTAATTGATTTAATATCGGGCTCAACCCATGGTCCCGATAGTTGGTACTTGATTGTGGACACCCTCTCAAACTTATCACCAATAAGCTTATCCAGTAAAAAAACAGCACCGGCAATTTGAGGAGCACC
>JAWUYS010000116.1:0-8021 GCA_034110685.1 Neptunomonas sp. | reverse complement strand
ATTGAATGGGCTAAAGATGGAGATGATGGGCAGCTTTATGTGGTTCAAGCACGACCTGAAACAGTGCGTAGTAAAGACAAGGGTAATGTCATTGAACGTTACTTACTAAAAGAAAAAGGTAACGTTTTAGTCGAAGGGCGCTCCATTGGCCATCGTATAGGCTCGGGTCCTGTTCGCCTTGTGTCAGATATTTCTGAAATGTCGAAAGTGCAGCCCGGTGAAGTGCTTGTTACTGATATGACGGACCCTGATTGGGAGCCTGTCATGAAACGAGCGGCGGGTATTGTTACCAATCGTGGTGGACGTACATGTCATGCTGCGATTATTGCACGTGAATTAGGCATCCCGGCTATTGTTGGTTGTGGTGATGCGACCGATCGCTTGCGTGATGGGCAAGTCGTCACTGTCTCGTGTGCAGAGGGTGATACGGGGCGAGCTTATGAAGGCCGCTTAAGTTTTGAGCATCAAACTAACAGTGTTGAATCAATGCCGGTATTGCCATTTGATATCATGATGAATGTAGGCAATCCTGATCGCGCATTTGATTTTCAGTCACTACCAAATGCGGGTGTTGGGCTGGCACGACTTGAATTTATTATTAATCGTATGATTGGCGTTCACCCTAAAGCATTGCTTAATATGGATGAGCAACCGCATGAAGTGCGCCAAGTAATAGAAAGGCGTATTGCTGGGTATGAAGGACCGGTTGACTTCTATATCAGTAAACTCGTAGAAGGTATTGCAACCCTGGGGGCTGCTTTTTACCCGAAGAAAGTCATTGTTAGGATGTCCGACTTTAAATCCAATGAGTATGGTCATCTGATTGGCGGCGATCAATATGAGCCGAGTGAAGAAAACCCAATGCTTGGTTTCAGAGGCGCTGCACGATATATATCTGATTCTTTCCGTGATTGTTTTGAGCTTGAATGTCGGGCCTTGAAAAAGGTACGCGACGAAATGCGCCTGACAAATGTTGAGATAATGATTCCTTTTGTGCGCACGGTAGGTGAAGCGAAACAAGTCGTGGAGTTGCTAGCGGAAAATGGCTTAAGGCGTGGTGAAAATGGATTGCGCTTGATTATGATGTGCGAAATCCCTTCGAACGCTTTGTTGGCTGATGAGTTTTTGGAATATTTCGATGGTTTCTCTATTGGGTCTAACGATTTAACGCAGCTTACACTGGGTTTAGATAGAGATTCTGGGGTTATTGCTCATCTTTTTGATGAACGTAACGATGCTGTTAAAAAGCTTTTAAGTATGGCAATAGATGCTTGTAAGGCTAAGGGAAAATATATCGGGATCTGTGGGCAAGGACCGTCAGACCACCCTGATCTGGCTAAGTGGTTAATGGATCAAGGCATTACAAGTGTTTCACTTAATCCTGACTCAGTCTTGGACACATGGTTCTTCTTGGCTAACCGTCCTCATTAGTAGCAATTTACATTTTATCAAAAAAGGGGCTTTGGCCCCTTTTTACGTTAGAGAACATAATGAACGATCTTGAGTTATGGCAGTATATTCTTATTGGTCTGCTGTTTGTTTGGAGTGGTTTTGTTCGCTCAGGCTTGGGCTTTGGCGGTGCTGTATTGACACTTCCATTTCTTCTGCTCGTACATAATGATCCGTTGGTGTTTTTGCCGATTATTGCTGTTCATTTGTTAGTCTTTTCTAGTTTTATAGCAATAACCAGTCACAGAAAGAGTCTAAAGAACCATCATGTAACACCTCATCAATCCAGTATTGATTGGACATATTTAAAGTCCTCATTAAAAGTCATGATTATTCCAAAACTTATTGGTGTGTTCGGTTTGTTGACGCTACCAACGGAGCTCATGAGTAGTATCATTTTTACGATAGTCATGGTGTATGCCGTTGGGTATGTGCTTAACCGGCCGTTTACCAGTAATAGTAAAACGCTAGATGCTGGCTTCCTTATGTTAGGAGGGTATATCAGTGGTACTTCTTTGATTGGTGCTCCTTTGATTGTGGCTGTGTATGCTTCTCATGTAGCTAAGCACCAATTAAGAGATACGCTGTTTGTTCTATGGTTTATCTTGGTGTTAATAAAGTGTGTAGCGTTTCTTTGGGCGGGTATTGATTTTCAGCTGATCCATCACCTATGGCTGCTTCCATGTGCTGCTCTTGGACATGTGATTGGTATGCATTTTCACGAAAAAATTGTTAATGCAGAGACGCCTGTATTTTTTCGTTTACTAGGCGCTGCGCTAATTGTGATTAGTTTAATGGGGCTTTGGAAAGCGTGGAGTTAAGAGGTGTCCAGTAACCGATAAACTAAAGTGTTAGTGGTATGTGTAAAAACAGGTAAATCACGTTAAATAGAAGCAATCAAAGGTGCTTCTGTATTTGTTAAGTTGTGACTCAGTGTCTACATTATATGCATGGATGTTATGTTTGAGCATTACTTAACCCAGATAATGGCTAAGCTATGAGAAGGACTAAATGAATGAGTTTTGTTAGTAATGCTGGGGTTGTCATACTCACGCTCAGTTGCTTAAGTTCAGCTATAGGAGCCGTTAATGACAGTAGCAATGATGTTGCTGCTTATTTTGAGGATGCTAATAAGCTGTATTATCAAGATGAGCTGACATCGGCGGTATTGCAGTTGAAAAATGCACTACAGGCTGATGCTCGCCACCTGCCTTCTCTAATACTCTCTGGTGAAATATATTTACAGCAAGGTGATGCAAAAGCTGCTGAGCATGTTTTACGACAAGCGCTTCTTTTTGGTGCAGATTCGTCATTGGTAATACTAAACCTTGCAAAAGCTTATTTGCAGCTAGGTGATTATCAAAGAATAATTACTGATTTGCCAATTGATGGTTTAGCTTCGCGTATACAAGTTGATCTCTTAGGTTATCGTGCCGAGGCTTACACTCTTTTAGGGCAGTTAAAAGATGCGCGTTATGCGATAGATTTTGCTCTTAATATAGATAGTGGAGCACTGTTGCCTCGTTTAGCTAATGTTATCTTACTTATCAGGGAAGGCTCTTACGACGAGGCCTTAGAAAACGCGCAGCAGCTAATAGTAGAATGGCCTAATGATGCGCGTTCTTGGAATAGTCATGCTTCGATTGTACATGCCTTAGGCAACTTAGAAGCAGCGATAAATAGTTATGATAAAGCACTCGTCATACAGCCTAATCATGTTGATGCCAGAGTCGCTAAAGTTGGTGCACTAATTGATTTGGAACGCTTAGATGAAGCGGGTGTAGAGCTTGCTTTTTTGGACACTGAATCCCCATATGAGCCACGTGCAGCTTACTTTAGAGGGTTGTTGTTATCAAAGTCAGGCAAGACCGAAGAGGCGCGTCTAGAGTATGTGAAATGTACTGAGGTTGTAGCGGTACTTCCTAAAGCTAAAGTGGCTTCAGACCCACAATTATTAATGGCTGCAGCGTTAGCGCATCATGCATTAAAGCAATGGGAATCGGTGCGCACTTATCTTGAAATGTATCTTAAGAAAATTCCTTCGGATGTTGGCGCTCATAAGCTTTTAGCTGATGTATTGCTAGGGCAAGACGAGCCAGAAAAAGCGATTAAACTACTTAATAACGCTCGTGTATTAGCTGAAACAGATGCCGGTCTGCTAGCGATGCTTGCTGCAGCATATAGCCAGACGGGGAGACATGATAGGGCAACCCATCTACTTGAAGAAGCGGTCAGTAAAGGTGAAAGCCTTTATATTGAGACTCAGTTTGCTAAGAGCTTGTTGAAGTCTGGTGATGTTGATCGAGGGATGTTGACGCTAGAAAAAGTTTTCTCTAAAAAGCCGACTCAGCAAACTGCTTTCCTGTTAACGGTTTCATATATTCAACAAAAATTATTTGCCAAAGCAAAGGATTCGGCTCGTTGGTTAGTTGAGTTCTCGCCAGATAATGTTACTTATCGAAACTTACTCGGTATAGCTCTCTTCTCTAAAGGGGAGATGGCTGAGGCTAGAGAGCAGTTTGCGATAATTTTGGAACAAGACCCGGGCTTCTCTGCTTCAAAACTAAACCTTGTAAAGATAGAAATAGCCGAGAAAAATTTACAGAAAGCTCGGGTTTTAATTGATGGTCTGATAGCTGAGTTCCCCGAAAACACCAAGATCATGCTTGAAATGTCGCGCTTAGAGTCAGCGTCAGAAAATCCTAGTGAGTCATTAAAGTGGGCTGAGAAAGCGGCGGCCTTAGATGGTCTTTCATTGGAGCCTATTCTTTATTTGGCGGGTTTATATACTGAGTTAGGAAAGCTAGAACTTGCTGAGAGTGTTGCTATAAAAGGTGTTCGAGATCATGCAGAGGATTTGTCCATTCTTTCTGCTTTGGGGCAAATACAAGTATTAAAGAACGAGCCAAAAGCCGCGCAAGTTACCTTTAAAAAAATGGTTAAAATCGCGGGTTATGATGCCGAGGCTTTATATAAAATAGCGCTGCTTCAGTTGCGAATTAATGAGGTTGCAGATGCGCGTTATTCACTGACAAAAGTGTTGCAGGCTCAGCCGGATTATTATCCTGCCGAAGTGTTGCAAGTTGAGCTGAGCACAAAGCTGGGAATGCTTGATAGTGCAGAACGAGCAGCGCTGCAACTACAGGCAAAATACCCAAACAACCCTGTCGGGTTTCAGCTGCTAGGTGATGTCTTTATGGCGCATAAGCAGTATGAAAAAGCGGATGGGCAGTATTTACAAGGACTTGCGCTTAAGCCTGTTAGTGCTTTAGTTAGTAGCCGTTATAAAGCGTTGCAAGCTCAAGAGAAACAAGCAGAATCTGGTAAAGTTTTAGCGCAATGGCTGAAATCTAACCCTCAAGATTCAAGTATTAAGCTGGCATATTCTGAATTCTTAATAGCGTCACAAGACTATAAGCAAGCGGCTATCTCTTTGGTGCAGTTATTAGATAGTTTCCCCGAAGATGCGTTGCTGTTAAATAATATGGCGTATGTGCTTTATAAATTGGATCGCCCTGAAGCATTGAATTATGCGAAACGAGCCTATGATAAGGCCGCTAATGTTCCGCAAATAGCCGATACCTTAGGTTGGCTGCTAGTAGAGTCCGGGAACGCAGAAGAGGGCTTGAAATTTCTTAGAGAAGCAAGTTCGCGTGAGTCTAATGCGCCTGAAATTCTTTATCATCTATCCGTAGCGCTTAGCGCAATTGGTAGAGATAAAGAGGCTGCAATTTACCTAGATAGAGCGCTACTGTTTGGTGTGGAGTTTGAAGGAAAAGATCGGGCGATGGCTTTGAAAGAAGAAATGAAGATGAATGAGAAATAAATTTTTGTTTTAATTTTGTTTGTATTTAAGTATTTTAATTTCTTATATTATTGATTTTAATAAATAAAATTATTTTATTGAATTATAATCTTGTTTAAATATCGCTATAGTAATAATATGTCTCTTATAGACAACAGTAACCGTGCAGGTGGTTTTATGAAACTTACAAATATTATGATTGGGTTGTGTGCTACGTTGGCAATGAGTAGTTTGAATGCCAATGCATCTGTAAGTTGGAACTTTAAGACAGCAAGCTCGGGCGACTATCGGGTATCAAGTACAACGTCGGGCTCTTATGAGTTTACCGGCAGTGGCGCGGGCGCGGTTACAACGTTATCTGCTTGGTCTGCACCTGTATCAGGATCTAGCCAAATCAGTAATGTGAACAGCCTACTGGCCCATAACCAATATGGATTGGTGATTGATCAAGATGGTTACGGTACTGACGGTTCTGGGTACGGCAACTCAGGCGGAGATAATCACGCAATAGATAATGGCGGAAAATATGAATTCGTCATGTTTGATTTTGGCGATAAAAACTTTTCTTTAGATGCTTTTGATATTGGCTGGCGTGGTGGTGATTCTGATGTAACAGTGATGGCCTATCAGGGTGGTACTCCTGGTTCGCAGCCTGCAGAGCATATTAATGGTGTTAACTTGTCGGGATTAGCTGCAAATGGCTGGAGTGTTATAAGCCATCATTCTAACCCCGGTGCAGGTCCTGAATCAGTAAACAGTAACTTAGAACCTGTTTACTCTAGCTATTGGATTATTGGGGCTTATATGTCAGCTGTTGGGACAGGTGCTAATACAGGAGATACGATTACGGATAGTAATTGGGACGGTATAAAGCTAGCCGGTATTACCGGTACTATAGGCTCGCCACCACCGTCAAACAGTGTTCCTGAGCCAAGCACATTACTTATGATGGCGTTGGGTTTAGCGGTGATATCTCGTAAGACGATATTGGATAAAATTAAGCAGGTCTAATTTTAAACATATTGTAATGACTATAAAAAACCGAAGCATTTATGCTTCGGTTTTTGCTATTTAGGGCTTAAGTCGGAGTGTGTAGCTCAGCCTATTATTGGCCTTTATATTGGCCCGGGCGCTTTTCAACGAAAGCGCTAACCGCCTCTAAATGATCTTCTGTGTTGTGGCACATGCCTTGAAACACCGCGCACAAATCTAAGAAGTCAGCGAGTTCTTGGCGCTGAGCGGCTTTCATTAGGCGTTTAGTTAAACGTGTTGCTTGAGGAGGTTTGGCTGCTATTTGTTTGGCGAGCTTCATTGCGCTAGGCATAAGTTCTTCAGGGTTTACAACATCCAGAAGCAGACCCATAGTTTTTGCCTCATCGGCTTTAACTAGTCGGCCAGTAAAGGTCATATCTGCTGCTTTTTGGTAGCCGATAAGTCGTTGTAAGAACCACGCTCCGCCATCTCCTGGGATGATGCCGAGGTTGACAAAAGTCTCGCCGAGCAATGCCTCTGTGGACCCTATACGCATATCACACATACAAGTAAGATCGAATCCTGCACCAATCGCTGCACCGTTAATCGCAGCAATCACAGGCACTTCGCAGTTATATACAGCCAGCGGGATTTTTTGAATGCCGCGCCTATACTTGTCTTGTACCTCATAAACGTTACCGCTAAAGGCTCCATCACAATGCTCACCATCGCGCTCTAGCATCTCTTTTATATTACCACCTGCCGAGAATGCTTTACCGGCACCAGTAATAACGAGCACTGAGACATTATCGCTTTCATTGACCCATTGAATAGCTTTCAGTATGTCATCGATCAAGTGAGTCCCTGTTAACGCGTTTCGAACATCGTCACGATTTAATGTAAGAAGTGCGATACGGTTTTCGAGTTGTAATGTTGCATCTAAAAGCTGAGGAGTTTGCTTGGACATAATAAAGCCTCTATTTTTTATGTAAGAATACTTGAATAGAGCTTAAAAATTAAGGGATTTCCTTTATCTTTATTTATCGTCTCAAACAATCGTTTGATTGTTAAGTGCCATCATTTCACACATAATTATCATTATAAAAATAATAAGGCGTTGGTTATGAACGATACAATGAAAGGTATTTCAATACTGTCTGTAACCGCTATCGCTATTTTTGGAGTGTTGAATCAGGATAATCAAGGCTTTGATATTGCTTTCTTGGCAGGTATTGGAGCTGAGACTGATCAGTCCGCTTCGTTACAACTGCAGCAATCTATTCTCGCGGGTGTTGACCCCACAGAAATTCAAGAACCTTCAGCCGCAGGCGTGACTGAGGGAGCGAGAGGTGTTGACTGTTATCGTGGTTGGATCTCTATTGATGACGATAATATGGCCCTTGATCAACAGGCTTACATCAGTGCAGCCAATGAAAAAACAATGTATGTACGTATAGTCGACAGAAAACTTATTATCGAAATTCCTAATAACAATAAAACGCTGGCCCGAAGAGCTTATAATGTTCCTGTTGAAATTGCAGTGGAGTTGGCTGATGTTGCTGTTATTAATAAACAGTGCACACGCAAAGATTTAATAATAACCGCATGGAAATGAAACTGGCGCTCAGAGAAACTCCGCCCAAGCCAAACCGTTTTATTTCGATCCTTTAACCAGCAATTGACCCAAATAACGTGCCTCTTTACCTTTCTTTAAAGATATAAATAGCTAAGTTATTGATCTTTAATACTAACAAACTATGATTCTAAAATAGGGATTGAATGTATTGGGCAAAGG
>JAWUYS010000115.1:0-30281 GCA_034110685.1 Neptunomonas sp. | reverse complement strand
GTGCGCATAGTGACGAATCAAAGATTCGTACTCTACGTGCGATGTAGAGATTGTGATACCGCGCTCACGCTCTTCTGGAGCATTATCGATACCATCAAATGCTACTGCTTCACCGCCGAATACTTCAGCGCATACGCGCGTCAGCGCTGCAGTCAGAGTTGTTTTACCATGGTCAACGTGGCCAATTGTACCTACGTTGACGTGCGGCAGATTACGTTCAAATGCTTTTTTAGCCATCGTTATTATCCCCTAACCGGCCATTTTCTGACCACAAGTTCACAGATACAACAAAGGGCAGACATATTGCTATATCTACCCTTCTCGAATTTTTGGAGCTCATGGGCGGATTTGAACCGCCGACCTCACCCTTACCAAGGGTGTGCTCTACCCCTGAGCTACATGAGCGAGCCATCAGCTCTGGAGCGGGTAGTGGGAATCGAACCCACCTCTTCAGCTTGGAAGGCTGAGGTAATAGCCACTATACCATACCCGCTGATCGGAGCATTTATGGTGATGGGGGGTGGATTCGAACCACCGAAGCTTGCGCGTCAGATTTACAGTCTGATCCCTTTAGCCACTCGGGAACCCCACCTTACCCTCTTCGCTGGTGCCGGCACCAAGAGTCGAACTCGGGACCTACTGATTACAAGTCAGTTGCTCTACCAGCTGAGCTATACCGGCTTAACGAAGTGGCGCATATATTACTGAGGAGACCCCACCCTTGCAACCCCTTAACAGAGTTTTTTTGCTATTTTTAACGATTTATATTTATTTTGCAGTACATCGTTGATTTTATTGATCAAATTACGATCAATATCTACTGACAACTGGATTGAATGGCGCATTTTCACAGCAGGTAGCTGTTTTATTTCAAGCCTTTCAGCCAGCATCAATAAGCCATTCATTTTATCTTGCGCAGCCGCTCGTGTAAGAAATTCAGCGATTATAAATTTAGAAGCGGCGAAATCTCGGCTTGGAGTAATTAAGACACCGCTTTCACGCAACGGCGTAACCAACAACAATTTCTCACGCATTGTCTCTGGCAGACTAAGAACTAGCTGAAATTTTTCGCTTTCAGGAGGCAGAACAAGAATAGTAGGCGACAAACCTTGCTCAACCATAAAGCCCGCAATACCGTCAGCAATAGATTGATCAGAAAGCCCTTCATAAACGATACATTCCGCTAATGCCTGGCTCGCCCTGACAGCTGACAGTTTTTGCCCTGTTCTTTTTTGAAGACTATCTTCTGCTACTTCACTAACCAATCGCAGCGTAAATGCCTGCTCAATTTCTACATCCACCTGTTCAGTAGGTTTTTCAACAATCATGACAAAGCCAAAAAACGTAATAGCATTCGCTAATAATAAAAATATCAGCAGCCATTTACGCATTACCGGCAAACCCAGACTAGACCATCCATAACAAGATCTGGCTCATATCGTCCAAGCTGAATCATCTCTTGCATCAACGCGCCATCCCCTCCTGTAAAAAACAGCTCCACGCCCTCTTCAAGATCATTCTTAATTTCATGTGCAAGCGCTTTAAAAAGATAAGCACTCCCCTGCAATACCGCTTCAGCCGTACTTACACCGGGATGAGTCACTATTTCTGCGTGCTGTTTATCAAAACGCACTTGTGCAGTATTTTGTAATAAAGACTCTCTCATTAAACGCAAACCAGGAATAATATATCCCCCTTGATGCTCACCCTGTTCTGAAAGATACTCAACAGTAATAGCACTACCACAATCAACAACCACTACTGCATTATTGGTGCGTTTATACGCTGCAATCATCGCAAGCCATCGATCAACACCCATTTTAGACGGATCTTGATAGCTATTGATAACACCGGCACATTGATGGCTAGTTTTAGCGAATATTGGCTTAACCTTCCATAAGGCGTCGCACGCCTTGCGCAAACGCTCATCACACTCAGCGCCTGCAACAGAGCCCACAAGTACTTGCTCAATATGATCGTTTGCCACATCTGTAAACGATGCAGCCGTAAACTCTTGCGTTAATACAGAACCTTTCTTTACTATTTCATGAGCATCAATTAAGCGCCATTTTATAAAGGTATTCCCTATATCAATCTCAAGATGCATGATGCGACCTAACGCTAATCTCGCCTGCATGAAAATGCTCTACACCTGCAGCGTGCTGCACAATAAGCGCGCCATGCTCATCAACACCCAAACACTCCCCCACTACTTCTTTATTGCCCAGCAACAGGCGTACCGTTTCATTTTGGTAAGCATGGATTTGCTGCCACTCATCCCGAAATACGGAGAAACCGTGTTCGCTAAATCGCTCTAATTCAGGCACTAGATGATTGAGCACTTCTGACATTAAGCTGTTTCGTGATATACCGCCACCACAGAGCTTATGCAGATCAGTCCACGGCTGATCAATAGACTCCTGTGCCTGCTCCGGCATAGCCACATTCACGCCCACACCAATCACTACCTGACACTCACCCGATGCATCGCCATGCATCTCAAGTAATATCCCCGCAAGCTTTTTGGAGTTAACCAACAAATCGTTGGGCCACTTCACCTGCACCTGCTCTACACCCAAGCAGCTCAATGCCTTTACCAATGCCAAACCGACAACAAGACTTAAGCCCTCAAGTGCAGCGGCGCCTTGAGTAAAACGCCAAACCAGTGAAAAGTAGAGGTTTTTTGCAAACGGACTCACCCACGTTCTACCTCTACGCCCTTTGCCCGCGGTCTGATACTCAGCCAGATACAAGCGCCCAGACACCACACCTTGCTGATGCACTTCTCGCATGGCCATCATATTTGTAGAATCAACAACCCGCTGTAGAGAAATCGTTGTTAAGCGACTGCTTGCATATTCAGAGCAGCCCGTAACAATTTCTTTTTCACAAAGCAGATCCAAACCTCCCGGAACGCGATACCCACGTCCTCGTATGCTATATACATCTACACCTAGCTGTTCAAGCTCTTTCATCTGCTTCCAGATAGCACTTCGGCTCACGCCTAGCAAATCACCCAGCTCCTGCCCTGAATGAAACTGGCCGTTCGATAAAATCGCTAGCAGTCTGTCATCAATCATCTAGCTGGCCCGCTGGTATACAACAAAACTGTAATCATATGGGTTCGGCCCCTCGGCTTGAAAATCTTCACGCCCCAATTCTTGCCATTCATCTACGGAAAACTCAGGAAAATAAGCATCACCGTCAACTTCTGCATGTACTTGTGTCACATAAAGACGCTCAACCAATGGCAAAGCTTGAGCATATATTTGCTCGCCACCGATAACCATGGCCTCTTCAGCTCCATCGATCTCTGCCTGACACGCCGCTAAATCAAAAGCCTCATTAAGGGAACGTACTACCTTTGCGCCTTCCAACTGATAAGCATCATCACGCGTAATCACTATATTCAAGCGCCCTGGTAACGGCCTACCAATCGAGTCATATGTCTTACGCCCCATAATGACCGGTTTGCCCATCGTTGCTTGTTTAAAATATTTCAGGTCACCAGGCAAATACCAAGGCAGCTTGTTTTGCCTACCAATCACTCGGTTTTGCGCCTGAGCAACAATCATGGACAATCTCATAGAAATACACCTTAAATAAGCTTTTGCTGTCATTTAAAAACACAGCAAACAAGAAAATAACAATAGTTTATATTTCGGACAAAAACACACCGATTAACTTAGGCGTATGCTTTTCATCTTAAACCTTTGGCTGTTCGGGCTAGACATATCTAGCCCGAAATGAAGGCAAGCAAAGATTTCTAAACACTCAATGAGTGAAGTTGTAAGCACACCTAGCCCATTGTTGCAGGCATTTTCACCGCCACAACAGAACCTTTAACGCACACCACATCATTGGCTGACAAAGTAATATCCACAATTACCTTACGCTCTTTTATCTCAGTGATTTTGCCGTGGAGTATTAACTCAACACCCATTGGAGTGGGCGCCAAAAAGTTTACATTCAAAGCCCCCGTAACAAAGCGCAGCGCAGGCGCCGAACCAATAGCACGCCCTTCTGCTCGATAAGCAGCCGCGGAAGCACTGCCAGTACCGTGACAATCGATTAAAGACGCAATTAAGCCCCCATAGACGAATCCCGGAATAGCTGTATGGCAAGCCTTAGGAGTGAAATGCGCAACTGTTTGACCCTTTTCTTCATCTAGCCAATAACTTTTTAGCTGATGCCCATCCGCATTATTACTTCCACATCCATAACAATGGCTTAACTCTTCTGGATAACCGTCTTGAAATGCCTGCTTGCTCATTAAGTAAACCCCAATCGTTAAAGTTATTCCGTTAATCTATACCGAGAATGGATATTGAATAGGATCATGAAATTGATAGTTTGATACCTCAAAATCATCCATCGTCACCCAGGTTTCCAAATCTTTGAGTGATTTAATATCAGGGTTGATATGCAACTGAGGCAACTCGTAAGGCTCTCTCTGCAACTGCACATCACGCATCAGCTCAATTTGATCTTCATAAATATGCGCATTAACTATTTTATGAAACGCCTGTCCTGGTTGATGCCCGGTAATCTGGGCAACTATCTTCAAGAACGCAAACACCTGCACCTGATTAAACACCAATCCAAGTGGCACATCACAAGAGCGCTGATAGGATGTCAGATGCAGCGTATCGCCAAGTAATGAAAAGTTATGAGTATGCATGCACGGGCGTAGGCAGCCCATATGAAACTCACCTGGATTATAGAAACTCAGAATCTCGCCGCGATCATCAACACCTCTTGTAAGGTCATCAACCAACTTGCGTAGTTGATCAACAGCACCGCCATCTGGTTTTTTCCAACCACGTCCCTGTACGCCGTATACTCTCCCCATATCATCGATACCCTGACGATGGGGGTTACTTAGCCATGCACTATTTTCGTTAGCATTGGCATCCCAGGTTTTCGTACCCAACGCTCTAAAATCAGCGGCACTATCATAACCACGTAGGTAGCCGAGCAATTCAGCGATTGCCGATTTCCAAAAAGATTTTCGTGTTGTTAGTAATGGAAACTGATTATTAGCGACGTCGTAGGTCATATCCGCGTTGATTACTGTAAGACAACGCTTACCTGTGCGTTCATTTTCAACCCATTCGCCTTGCTGGATAAGGCGCTGACAAAGATCCAAGTACTGTTTCATATTCTTTCTAACCTTATTAAGCCGCAGCCGATGATGTTTTTTGCTTATAAGCCCATAACAACAACAGGGCCCCAACGATTATCATCGGTAGAGATAATAACTGCCCTTTGGTTAGCCAACCAAATGCAATATAACCAATATGCGCATCCGGCTCACGGAAGAACTCGACACAAGAACGAAACACGCCATACATAATCAAAAATAGCGCGGATGCCGCCATACGAGGGCGTGGCTTTGATGTAAACCACCAAAGCACTACAAACATGACAACGCCTTCCAAGAATGCCTCATAAAGCTGCGAAGGATGCCTTGCTACACCATCAGCTGTACGCGGAAAAACGACAGCCCAAGGAACATCAGCAGCGCGCCCCCAGAGCTCCCCACCAATAAAATTACCAATACGCCCAGCGCCTAGCCCTATCGGCACCAACGGCGCCACAAAGTCTCCCATCTGCATAAAGCTTTTGTCGTGCTTTTTGCCAAACAACCACAGCATAACTAGCACGCCTAGTAAGCCTCCATGAAAAGACATACCGCCTTCCCAAACAGCAAACAACCAGAGCGGGTCTAAGAGAAACTGATCAAAATTATAGAACAGCACATAGCCCATACGACCACCTAGAACCACACCCATAGCGCCCCAAAATATCAAGTCTGATACTTGCTCTTCGGTCCAACCAGAACCTGGACGCCGTGCTCGGTATGCACCTAACCAAAATGCAGCGCCAAACCCGATTAAGTACATTAGCCCGTACCAATGGATCTGTATAAAACCTAAATCCAGTGCAATCGGATCAATATCATGAACCCACATAGTGTTCCTTAAAATAAATTAGAGAGTAGGAATCGAGCCGCAACCAGCGCCAGAAAACCAGCAAAAATTTTCTTGAGAAGATCTCCCGGCAAACTATGCGCCCACCTCACACCAATTTTTGCACACAGAGAACTACTAATCACAATACCCACAAAAGCAGGCAAGTAAATATAACCCAAGCTCCACTCTGCCAAACCTTCTTCACCCCAACCTGTATAGATATTCGTTGCAGCACCCATACATGCAATTGGCAATCCACAAGCAGCAGAAGTAGCCACCGCCTCCTGCATAGATACTTGCTTCCACGTTAAATACGGCACCGTTAACGTACCACCACCGATACCAAAAATAGCAGATGCCCAACCAATAATACCACCAGCACCCGCTAAACCTTTATCAGATGGTGCTTCACTACCCGCTTTGGGTTTCAACCCAAATGCCATTTGAATGGCTACCACCATTGCAAAAATTCCAATCGCAATCTGTAGATGAGCCCCTTTCATCAAATCAGCTGTAAACACACCGATAAAAGCCCCGACAACAATACCGACAGCCAAAGGCTTAAACATCTCCCAGCGCACTGCACCACGCTTGTTATGTGCTCGCACCGAACTGATAGAGGTCACTACAATGGTTGCCAGTGAGGTAGCCACTGCCGCATGCGTCAACACTTCTGGTGACATACCTTGCAGCCCAAAACTAAAAATAAGCACAGGAACAATTAACAAACCGCCCCCAATACCGAACAAGCCCGCCACAATGCCCGCCGCAGCACCGAGAACCAGATAGAGCACAAGAGTCAGTAACATCAGTTCTAATCCGTATTTTTTTCATGTTAATGTGCTAGTTTATCGAATTCGCTTCATGTAAGCACTCCAAAGACAGGAGAAACCCTCTACCGTGTGCCTAATCACTTTCGCTTATCAACAACATCCAGAATACTCACTCATTATGGTTGCCAACCGTGATGAATTTTACGCTCGACCAACACTAGACATGCACTTTTGGGAAAACGACCCTAACGTACTGGCGGGCAAAGATTTAGAGCAAAGCGGTACATGGCTAGGAATGAATAAGAGCGGCAAGCTGACCGCCGTCACAAACTTCAGGGACGGCACAAATAGAGAGAGCAATTTAAAGTCCAGAGGAGCCTTAACACGACGTTTCCTCACCGAGGAGATACCCGCCAAAACCTACCTACAAGAACTAGCCACTGACGGCAGTTCGTATGGAGGCTTCAACCTACTACTGGGAGATACAACTGGACTCTATTATTGCTCAAATAAGGGCGCACCATCTGAGCGAATTGCACCCGGAGTACACGGCTTAAGCAATGCTTATTTAGACAGCAGCTGGCCAAAAGTAGATGCTGCCAAACAAGGCCTAGCCAAGCTAATCAAAAACGAGCTCACTCTTGAATTACTCGCAGAGTTACTTCATTCAGAGCATCAAGCTGCAGACGAGGACTTACCCAACACCGGCATAAGTTATGAATGGGAAAAACAGCTATCGGCCAGCTTTATCAATATCCCGAATTATGGAACTCGCGCCACCACTGTCCTACTGCAAAAACCCTCTGGCGAAACGCAAATTGCCGAGTTCAGGTTTAACCAATCAGGCAAAATAAGTGAAGAGCATTTTACTCTTCTCATCAAACCCGTTGGTTAAGCTCCGTAATAAAGCAGTCTTTAGCATATCACTCAGGTAATACCGGGCTACTTAACTGACTTAAACCTAAAGACTCCATCGTTTCTGTCATCAACGCCTGTATTTTATCCGCATCATCCATGCGCATTACTTTACCAAGCAGCACTTTTGCCTGCACCATCGAGACGCTACGTATAGTCGACTTCACTCGTGGGAGGTTAGTCGCATTCATAGACAGCGCATCATATCCCATAGCCATCAACAGCAAAGCGCCACCAGGGTCAGCAGCCATTTCCCCGCAAATAGAGACCTGCAGATTATCTTTACGTGCTTCACGCGCGATATCTTCAAGCACTTTAAGCACAGCAGGATGATAGGGAACATAAAGTCCGGCCACTCTTGGGTTGTTACGATCTACTGCCAATAAATACTGAGTGAGATCGTTCGAGCCGACAGAAATAAAATCAACCCGCTTAGCAAAACGACGTAATTGATACACCGCAGCAGGGACTTCGATCATCACCCCGACAGAAGGTCGTACCACGACGTAACCTTCTTCCTGAAGCTCAATTAATGCCCGATCTAGTAAGTTATTAGCTTCATCCACTTCATTTACGCTGGTGACCATGGGCAACATTATACGTAAATTACCTAGACCTTCATTGGCTCTAAGCATCGCCCTGATCTGCACAAGAAAGATTTCAGGATGGTCTAGCGTTACCCGAATTCCTCGCCAACCAAGAAATGGGTTATCCTCCTTAATCGGAAAATAAGGCAGCGCCTTGTCTCCACCTATATCCAAGGTTCTCATGGTTACTGGCAAGGGTGCAAAAGCTTCTAACTGGCGACGATAAATTTGCATCTGTTCATGTTCGCTAGGGAAAAAGTCCCGCACCATGAAAGGGATCTCGGTACGATATAAACCTATCCCTTCAGCTCCGCGCTCCAAAGAACGAGAAACATCAGCAATAAGCCCGGTGTTTACCCAGAGCGGCATTCGACTGCCATCTATCGTTTTAGCAGGCAAGTCTTTAAGTGTTGCAAGCTCAGCCGCTACTTCTTCTTGTTCGCGTAACACTTCTCGATAGGCTTGTACCAGCTCCTCTGATGGATCCACATACAAGCGCCCTGAATAACCATCAAGAATAACTTCGCGACCATCCAGTTGACGATAAGGCAGGTCAACCATACCCATTACGGTAGGAATACCCATCGAGCGAGCTAAGATCGCCGCATGAGAGTTACCAGAACCTAGCACAGAGACCAGTCCTGCAAGCTTCTCTGCGGACACTTCGCCCAATACTGCAGGCGATAACTCATCTGCAACTAAGATACCGTTTTCCGGCAACTCAATTTTTTTAGAGCCGCTTTCCTCTTGTAGATAAGCAAGAACCCGACGCCCTAGGTCACGAACATCGGTAGCTCGCTCTCTCAAATAAGGGTCATCCATCCTGGCAAACTGTCGAGCATTACTGGTAATAACCGAGCTCAATGCTCCTTGAGCCCAGTTACCCTGCTTAATCTGCCCAACAATCTCACCCGCCAGCGCATTGTCATCTAACATTCGAAGATAAACATCAAACAACGCCTGCTCATCATGACGTAGACGCTTGGCAAGCCTAGCGCTCACTTTACGAATATCTGC
Source organism: Neptunomonas sp. (assembly GCA_034110685.1). GTDB lineage: Bacteria > Pseudomonadota > Gammaproteobacteria > Pseudomonadales > Balneatricaceae > Neptunomonas. The sequence continues at coordinate 21,014 of JAWUYS010000115.1, read as the reverse complement.
ACGAACACGTTCTAACGCAGTTTCAAACCGGGCAACTTCCAGCGCAATATCATCGGTGGACTTTTCAGGCACCGCGTCAATATCAGCCAAAGGCGCAACGACAACAACTCGGCCAATAGCCACGCCCGGAGCACCGGGAATACCTTCAAAGCGATGGTCAATACTTTTTTGATCTTTCCAAGCGATTTTACTAATCGCCCCTGTTACCTGAGCATGCGCTATAACACCGGCTAACTGTGCAGAAATAGTCACTAAGAATGCTTCTTCTGACTCATCATAGCGTCGACACTCTTGCTGCTGCACAACAAGCACGCCGAGCACTTGCTTCTGATGGATGATCGGCACACCTAGAAAAGCATGAAAACGCTCTTCACCTGTATCTTTCAATAAACAAAACGCTGGATGAGTCTCTGCATCTTCCAAATTAATCGGCTCAGCACGCTTTGCAACCATACCGACGATCCCTTCAGAAGAAGAGAGAGAAGCACGCCCAACAGCTTTACGATTAAGCCCTTGAGACGCACGTAAGACGAAACGCTCTGATGAAGCATCTAATAAGAATACTGAACACACTTCAGTTTTCATGCCTCGCTGAATTCTGCGCACGATCAACCCCAGTACGGCGTCTACATCAGGCGCAGTACTGACTTCTTGAACAATTTTACGCAGCAGTTCCAGCATATTTCTTTTCCTTGTGACGTTAACGTTGCTGTTGTATGACCACACGTGACAGTTTTGGCGATAACTCCTTCATCGCTTTTCGATAAACTTCACGCTTAAAAGAAATAACCTGCCCCAATGGATACCAATAACTAACCCACTGCCAACCGTCAAATTCTGGCGAATCAGTCTGATCTATTACCACGGCATCATCATGACTCAACATTCTGAGCAAAAACCACTTCTGCTTTTGACCCACACAGATGGGGTGTGAGTGTCTGCGGATCATGCGCTTGGGTAGTCGATAGCGAAGCCAGCCACGAGTGACTGCGACCACCTCAACATCTTTCGCGCTGAGGCCGACCTCCTCTCTTAACTCTCGGTACATTGCCTGTTCAGGCGTTTCATCGGGGTTAATTCCCCCTTGTGGAAACTGCCAGGCATCCTGTCCGATACGACGCGCCCAAAGCACCTGACCCAGTGGGTTTGCCAGAATGATACCTACATTCGGTCTAAACCCGTCTGAATCAATCACGTATACAAATCCTGTAAATATTTTGACCCTATTGTTCCACACTTCCTGCAATCCGCAAATAGCTTGTCGGTAGGATAGGAAAAAGCACAAAGTTTGAAAGCTAGTAGATATCACATTATGCTTGCTCCTCTAACTAAGGGAGTGCGACACGTGAGCCTGGCCATCTTTGATCTTGATAACACCCTCCTCAACGGCGACAGTGACCATGCATGGGGTGAGTTTCTTTGCGAACAAGGAATTGTTGATGCCGCTGAATACAGTAAAAGTAACGACTATTTCTTTCAGCAATACCAGCAAGGAACCTTAGATATTCAAGAGTTTCTTGAATTTGCTTTACGCCCACTAGCAATGCTTTCTGCACAAAAGCTATCTGAACTACACGCACAGTTTATGCAGCACAAAGTTGAACCCATAATCTTGCCTAAGGCGCTAGCTCTACTTCAGAAACATCGCGTCCAAGGTGATTTTTTGCTCATCATCACAGCAACCAATAGCTTTGTCACAGCCCCTATTGCAGCACGCCTAGGAGTGGATGCCATTCTGGCTACCGACCCTGAAATAATTAACGGCAGCTATACCGGAAAAGTAGCAGGCACTCCCTGCTTCCAAGATGGCAAAGTGACACGTTTGAATCACTGGCTGAAAGACAACAACCACTCGCTACAAGGGAGTTCTTTCTATAGCGACTCTCGTAACGATCTACCGTTATTAGAGCTTGTCGACCACCCTGTCGCTGTCGACGCGGATGAAATACTAACGCGAACCGCACAACAAAAAGGCTGGCCAGTTATCAGCCTACGCTAGCCAAATTCGGGTGGCTCAAGCCACCCGACATGATTGCAGCGAGTGATTTAAAGATTTCATCACTTGACCACGCGCCACCAAGCCAGTAACGATGCCGTTCTCTACAACAGGAAAAATCTTTGGCTGGCCTTTGCCAAAACGCTCAGCCAGCTCCAGAACCGACAGTTGTGCGGAGACTGAGAGCGGATCATGCCTCATTACATCTTTAACTAAGGTGTGAGAATCGCAATGATAACTTTCACTTATCAACACTTTGATACAATCTTGTTCCGACAAGAAGCCAATAAGCCCACCTTCAGCACTAATCACTGGCAGCCCTAAATAACCGCTATTGAGAATCATATCAACCGCATCAGGAAGCCCCTGCGCTCCTGATAACAATGGCGGATTCACAAGCATTAGATCTTTCACTTTTAACATGACAGCACCCTCAATCAACCGAATGACATCTTTAGTAGTATCAGGTGCACTACACAATAGCTAATTAGCTATCGCTATCTAAATAATAGTTTTACGTTATGGGATTCTATAAAGAGAACAAATCAGGGTTTAGACAGAAGGTCGGTAAACTCATTAGCAGGCAAAGGCTTACTGAAAAGAAAGCCTTGTAGGTATTCGCAAGCATTATCTTTCATAAATTGTGCTTGGGCTGGCGTTTCAACACCCTCAGCCACAACTTTAAGGTTTAGGCGATGCGCCATACCAATAATACTCGAGGTGATATCTTTGCTATCGCTCTTTATTCCGATATCTTTAACAAAAACCCGATCAATTTTTAGCGAGTCTACTGGAAACATATTTAAATAGTTCAGGGATGAATAACCCGTCCCAAAGTCATCAACCGCCACTCCGGTTCCAAGTGCTTTAATCTGCTCAAGTATGCTAATCGTTAACTCGACATCCGTCATCAACGCTGTCTCGGTCACCTCTATTTCTAATAAATGAGGAGCGAGTTCGGTTTCAACCAATGTATCGTGAAGCACCGATGGAAAATCACTTTCAGTTAATTGTACAGCAGACACATTTACCGCAATTTGAAACTCTGAGAAACCCAAAGCATGCCATTGCTTAGTTTGAAGGCAAGCCTCTCGTAGGACCCAAGCACCAATTTCAACAATAACCCCTTGCTTCTCTGCTAACGGAATAAAATCAGAAGGTGGGATCATCCCTCTAACGGGATGATGCCAGCGCAGTAGCGCCTCAGCACCCTTAATATTATGATTATTCGCACACACTTTAGGCTGATAATAAACTTCAAATTCTTTATTGGCCAAGGCATTACGCAGATCATTTTCTAACTCAGAACGCTGTACTAAATCAGTCCGCATCTGTTGAGAGAAAAACAATAAACCTCGCTTCTTATCCGCCTTTGCCCGATGCATAGCAGTAAAAGCATGATTAATCAGCGCATCACTACTTAAACCGTCTTCAGGAAAAACACTGACACCAATACTGGGGGGTAGATAATAGTCTTTTCCTTGCCACTCAATGGGTTGTTGCAAAATTTGTAACAACCGACCACCAACGTGCTTAATTCTGAGTTCATTAGACGTTTCTTGCACCACCGCGAATTCACCATTTATTTTAGCAACAACGGTCTCCTCTCCCAGCGTCTGCTGTATACGCAGAGCCACTTTGTGCAATAACTCATCCCCTACCTTAAAACCCAACTGGTCGTTAATCGTCCGCAACTGCCCAGAGTTAATAATATAAACACTCACCAAATCCCCCACTTGTTTAGCGCGGAGCATGCTCTGATTAAGGCTTTTTTCCAGCATGGTTCTATTCGGTAATGAAGAGACTGGGTCATGATCACCCTGATGCTGTAACGTTTGATTAAGACGAGATAATTTCCCCTGAACAATAGCTTGAGATCGCCACCCCCAGACAAAGTAGGCCACCATAATACCGACCAATGCACTAAAAGGAGGTACCCAAATGCGGGTAAGCTGCAAACAGATAAAAGCGAGCAAGAGAACGAATGTAATCGATGCAAAGAACACCACAGGAGCTCGCAAAAGTCCAAATAGATACATAATCAAACTAAACAACAGAGTCACCAGTACAGTACAAATGACCTGCAAGGGCAGAGAGGCATATTCAAGTGTACGCTGCTGAATCAATGCTTCCAAAACATGCGCGTTCACTTCCACACCCGACATACGCTGATGATCGCCAGACACAGGAGTTGACAGCTGATCTCCTAGCCCAGTAGCTGTGGCGCCAACTAATAGCACCTTATTGCGAATAACATCATCTACCTGGCCCGACAGCACATCACTGAATGACACTCTAGTTATACTCTCAGGTAACGTTAAGAAGGGAATATAAACAGACTGATTCCTCATCCACCCAGAGCCTATAGACTCAACGATCTCAGCGCCAAAAAACTTACCATATGCCGTTTGATAAACGGCATATGAGAAAGCAGGCCAATGCGCACCATCAAGCCCTGCATAGAGATAAACTGACCGGCATATACCATCGACCCCTAGCTCATAATCAACATGGCCTAATCTATCTGCCGCCAATGCCAGCACGGGTATAGGCAAAGATTCAGATGTAATCTCTCCAAAGGTATTAGTTTCAGGAGCAACAGCTAATACCACCTTTCCCGATCGCTTAATTGCCTCAGCAAACATCTGATCAATATCGGGGGCTTCACTCTCAGGAAAAAGAATATCAAAGCCAACAGCTTTAATACCCAGCTCGGTTGTCTTTTCTAATAAAGAGGCATGAACAGATCTGGACCATGGCCAGCGGCCTATTTGCTGCAGGCTCTTATCATCAATAGCAACAATGACCACCTGCTCAGAAGCCTCATACGGTAAAAAGCCATGCATGGTGTCATAAATTATCCAGTTCAAACGTGCTATATAGCTGTTATTTAACAACATTAAAGGAACTAACAAGCAAAGAACCCAAAGCCCACTATTAATAAGAAGGGCTCGCCTCTTTGCTGCGTTCATCAGAATAACAAAATACCTAAAATGCCCACGCCAATAACCTGTAACCATCGATTATCTTGCGGCGGGTAAATAAGCTGAGTGGCTCCCCAAGGTCCTTTATATCCATCTGACTCAACAACTCGAATGCGCATATATTGCAAGCTAGCTGCTCGTGGGAATGTCATCTCATGCTGCTTTGTTAGCTTATCGACAACCAGCTCATCAAAACTATCACTCTCTGAGATCTGCATTTGATATTGCTGGGCACGCTCCCCCGCTAACGATACCGTTAACTTATCTTCTTCAGGCGAAACCACCAGCTCAGGCGCAAGCTTTACGGGCTCCTGTCGAAATTTGCGCGTCGCACTATATGGCCCCAGCTCTTTTGAAGAAGAGATACTGGCAACACGCCAGTAATAATTATCATGAGGTAGGGATTCATCCATCGAATAAGACGCTCGCCTCACATCATTTTCATCTAGGAGCAAGGGTGCTGAAAAGTCTTCTGAAGCAGAAACTTGCAAACTATACGTCACAGCATCAGCAGATTGTGTCCATCGAAAAACAGGGGACTCCCCCCTTATTACTTGGTCATTAAGAGGCTTCAACGGCAAGGGAGGCTGCGGATGCACATCAAGCTGTAAACGAGCAATAGCAGAAAGGCCTTCAATGCCTAAATGATCAATACCACGAATGCGCACGTAATACGGGCCATCAGGCACTTCTGGTAAGGTAGTTTGTTGGTTTTCGGTTACTCTACTCCATAGCAAAGTAACAAAATCATCTCGTTTTGACAGTTCAATACGATAACCTTTAGATCGCGAAAGCTTATGCCAGCCAAGCGACCAATTAAGCTCACGAATCACATCAGGAATAGCCTGAAGCTTGGGGGCGGCAAGTAATTTTTGAGGTGCTATAGGTACCTCGCCAGGAGAAACTCGAGTACCAAAACCAGCTGCAATATTGCGCGTTCTAGACTGCCCTTTAACAGCAACCTTCCCTTCAATCACTTCAATACGGGACACATCATCAGTACCAACAACTGTCGTTCTGAATTTTGTTCCTCTTACCGCAGTAATAGCCGAAGGCGTTTGAATTTCAAAGCGAGACCCATCACCTTTAGCAGGTATGGCACGCGTATCAACACGCCCTTTTTCTAAACGGAACCGTGTATCCACCATCCCTGAATCACCAAATTGACTGAGGTGATTAAAGCGCACAGCGCTACCTTCATATAAGGTAATAATGGAGCCGTCGGCAAATTCCACTGATAAGCTACTGGCATGACCAACATTAAGTTGATCGCCCAAATGAATACGCGAGCCAACAGCAACAGGCTTTACACTGCTATCTATTAAGGTCAATGAGGCATTACCCAAGATAGCCACAACTTGGGCTTCTACAGGTGTTTCTTTCACCCACGCCAAAGGCACCCGGATACGCGTACCTGGTTGCATTTTCTTTGGGTTTTTAATTCCATTGATTTTTTGCAGGTCTTGCCAGCGTCCACTATTCTTGAGATTTTTAATACTAAAATCCCAAAGCGTATCTCCTTCATGGACAATATAGACCCATTCAGCAGCTGAGGCTGGCACAATAAAGCTTAAGAAAAGCCACGTAGAACAAACTAACTGCAGGTAACGCCGCATCACAAAGTCCCTATCTTGCTACGGTTAACACACTATAAGAGCTTAATCTGCACAAGCATCCGCGCTCACACCAGACAAGTTCAGCCTATATTCAGTAACTATAGCCGACTTATGACGTGAGTAAAATTTGTATTTAAGCAAGACCTACAGAGCGGGCGAGGAAAACAGAGGTAAGTTGTTACGGACTTGGGTTTGGGTTATTACTATGAATATCTTCAATGGACCGCAAAATTTCATCACTGAGCAGCAGCTCATCAGACAGAATATTATTTTGGAGTTGCCCCATAGTGGTAGCCCCAATGATAGTAGACCCCACAAAAGCACGGCTATTCACATACGCTAGCGCCATTTGAGCAGGATCCACGCCATGTCGCTTGGCAAGATCAACATAAGCTTGAGTTGCTCTAACTCCATTAGGCTTAATGTAGCGAGCATAACTGGGAAACAAAGTGAGTCGTGCACCAGCCGGCCGTTGGTCGTCTAAATACTTTCCTGATAGCACACCAAAACCTAACGGTGAATAAGCCAGCATATCCACAGCTTCACGCTGCAACACTTCAGCTAAACCAATTTCATCGGTACGGTTCAATAAGCTATAAGGGTTTTGTACTGAAACAACTCTAGGTAAATCATACATCTGAGCATATTTAAGGAAGGTCATCACGCCCCAAGGCGATTCATTCGATAACCCTATGTTACGAACTTTTCCTTCATCCACCAGCTCTTTTAAAACGCTCAAGGTTTCCAGAATGGGTACGCCATCCTTTGACGTATCATGTTGGTAACCTAGCTGACCAAAAAAATTAGTTTTTCGGTCAGGCCAATGTAGCTGATAAAGATCGATGTAATCGGTTTGCAAGCGCTGCAAGCTTCCTTCAATTGCCATACGGATGTTACGGCTATCAAAACAAATATCTTGGCGTAAATAGCTCACCATATCTGCAGGGCCGGATACCTTTGTTGCGATAACCATCTGCTCACGATTACCTCGCAACTTCATCCAATTGCCAACATATTGCTCTGTAAACCCTTGTGACTTTGCAGAGGTTGGCACTGGATAAATTTCAGCTAGGTCTAGAAAATTCACGCCCTGAGAAACAGCATAATCAAGCATTTGGTGAGACTCGGCCTCACTGTTTTGTTCACCAAATGTCATGGTTCCCAAACAGATCCGGCTTACCTTTAGATCGCTATTTCCCAGTGTGTGATAATGCATGCATGCTCTCCTAAACGATTAACTGCTTGGCAAAACTCTGACACAAAATGACTTCAGATAATCAGTTTCTGGTATAGCCGGGTGTATTGGATGGTCTGCACCCTGATGCCCCTGGTCAAAAATTTGTGCCGTCCTGTCGAGCTCACGCGCGTTAGCTCGAATAATGTCAACGAGGTTGGCACGTTCAAGATGCATTGAACATGAAGCGCTAACCAATACACCGTTGCGCTCCAACAAGCGCATCGCTAAATTATTGATTCGTGAATAAGCACGCTCACCATTTTTTATATCTTTACGGCGTTGAATAAACGCTGGTGGATCAACAATGACAACATCAAATTTTTCTTGATCATGGATCAGCGCTTTACAAGCATCAAACGCATCTCCCTGCACTGCCACAAAACGGTCTTCTGCATTATTAAGACGCGCATTTTCTAATGCAACATCCAGCGCAGTTTCAGACGCATCAACACACATAACTTCGGTTGCACCCGCCGCTAATGCCTGTACACCCCAACCGCCCACATAACTGAACAGATCTAACACACGCTTACCTGTCACATGCTTTTGCATGGCAGCTCGGTTATTGCGATGATCATAAAACCAACCCGTTTTTTGCCCTGTCAGCACAGGCGCTAGCAGAGGCACTCCATTTTCTTCAAATGGGCATAGCTCAGGCACTTCACCTTGCGCAACCTCAATGTAGCTTTCTAGGCCTTCAGTACCACGCATTTTCCCGTCACAACGCAACACTATCGCTTCTGGTGTGAAAATCTTATTTAATGCCGAAATAATCTCATCCACAACCGCTTCCATTCCAGCGGTCGAAATCTGCACCACAAAGATATTAAAATAGCGGTCAATTACCAGTCCGGGTAAGCCATCACTGTCGCCGAACACTAAACGATAGCAAGGCTTATCAAAGCACGCCTCACGTAGTGACAATGCAATATTGATACGATGAACCAGTAACGAGCGATCCAAACGCAGTTTAGTATCACGGCACAGCAGACGACCACAAATCAAGGTATTAGGGTTTACATAAGCAACACCTAACGACTTACCATTACTCGCTTCAACTAAAACCTGCTCACCCAACTGAAAAGACTTAATTGGGGTGCGCTTATTATCGACCTCATTGCTGTAAATCCAGACATGGCCCGCACGAAGACGGCGCTCTGCACCTTGATTGAGAATAAGCGTATTTAATGACATGGTAATCTCTATAGACAGTAAAAATGACTGTCCCGGCCAAGTGCCGGGACAGTGAATAAATCAATGGGTATAGCTTACACCTAAGTGCTACATGAATCGATCAGGATTCATCCTCACATAATTCCCCATATGCTGAAGCATCCAGCAATCCATCCAATTCTGCAGCATCGGCCAGTTTAATACGGAAAAACCAGCCATCTCCATAAGGGTCGCTATTCACCAGTTCAGGCGAATCTTCCAGCAACTCATTCGTGGCAATAATTTCGCCAGAAATAGGCACATATATATCAGAAGCCGCTTTTACAGATTCAACAACACCAGCATCGTCTCCCGTCTCAACGTCAGCACCTACTTCAGGCAGCTCAACAAAGACAACATCGCCCAATAAGTCTTGTGCGTGATCGGTAATGCCGATGGTTACAGACCCATCACCCTCATCACGAATCCACTCATGGCTAGCTACATATTTTAGTTCGTTACGAATATCACTCATATTCCCGATTCCTACACTAGGGTTAAGAAAATACTTTTTTTCCATTACGGACAAAAGGAGGACGCACGACTGATACTGCTACATGCTTCCCACGAATATCAACCATCGCTAGGTCTTTTGTTCCCACAGGAACTCGCGCCAAAGCGATAGACACGTTCAGTGTAGGCGAGAAAGTACCACTGGTAATTTCACCCTCACCAACACCTTCTACAATAACTTTTTGGTGACCACGTAATACACCGCGCGAATCCATCACCAACCCTACTAACTTCTGAGCTACACCTGCAGCCTTCTCAGACTCTAATGCAGCACGACCACAGAAATTACGGCTCTCTGGTTCCCAAGCAACGGTCCAACCCATGGCAGATACCAGCGGAGATACGCTTTCATCCATGTCCGCACCATATAGGTTCATACCTGCTTCAAGGCGCAAAGTGTCTCGTGCACCTAAGCCACAAGGCGTTACACCGGCGTCAGCCAAAGCTTGCCAAAACTCAGAAATTTCATCTTCAGGAATAATAATTTCTAAACCATCTTCTCCGGTGTAACCGGTTCTGGCGATAAACCAGCCTTCAGATTCAAGCCCTTGAAAGATACTCAAACCGTCAATTAAACGACCGCGTGACTCATTCAACACGGATTTAGCCTTAGCTATGGCTTCAGGCCCTTGTATTGCAACCATAGAAAGCTCTGGCTGCTCAGTCAAAGCAACATCAAAATGCGCAGTTTGCTCTGCCATCCAGCGAAGATCTTTTTCACGAGTAGCGCAATTCACAACCACACGGAACCATTCGCCAGGCACGCAGGGGTCTGTCATTCGATACACGATCAAATCATCAATAACGTTACCATCTTCATTAAGCATGCCGCTGTATAACGCTTTTCCTTTAACATCTAACCGTGCCACATCGTTTGCTAACAAATAACGAAGGTATTCAGAAGCATCAGCACCCGTTACATCGACAATTGTCATATGTGAAACATCAAACATCCCTGCCGCTGTACGTACCTGTTTGTGTTCTTCTATCTGAGAACCATAGTTCAGAGGCATATCCCAGCCACCAAAGTCGACAACTTTCGCACCCATGGCCAGATGCTGATCATATAAAGCGGTTTTATTAGCCATCGTTATAAAACTCTTGTTGTTATCTATTGTTAACGCATCAACAGCCAATACACATAAGTACTAACCTATAGCTGGATGCAGAAAAAAGGGATGTCAATTTATAGGGATTTTAATGTTAGATCAATCTTTGATAGCATTCCAACCCCCGACCTACGACTTATGCCTAAACCTATTGATACCTACACTAGGATAAATACATAAATACTCATATCAGCCGTGATCTACTGGCCTTCTTGCCAACGCGGGGATATCGCCACTCAAGCCCATTGCTTGCATCACCACATGCTGTTTAATAGGAGACAGCCGATTCAAGGTGTTCATACCCATATTCCGTACTAACTTAAGTAACGGTTGCTGGTGCCCGAATAACTGCTTGAAAGCTTCCATACTAGCTGACATCTGCAAATTGGCACTTTGCCGCTGTCGCTGAAAGCGTTTCAATACAGCCTCATTGCCTATCTCTTCTCCACGCGCATGTGCCGATAAAACCTGCTCAGCTAATGCTGCCGCATCCATCAGCCCCAAATTAACGCCCTGCCCAGCCAAAGGGTGAATGGTATGTGCAGCATCACCTATAACAGCTAATCCTGCCTGCACATAATATTGTGCATGGCGCTGGCGTAATGGAAAGAGATGTCTTTTGTCTGCCCATAGTACATCTCCCAAGCGCCCTTCAAATGCACGTGTTAACGCAGCACAAAATGCATCATCATCTAATTCGATAAGCGCTGCCGCATGGTCAGGCGATGTAGACCAAACAATAGAGCAACAATAAGGGTCATCTAGCGGTAAAAAAGCCAATGGACCATCGTCAGTAAATCGCTGCCATGCAGTGTCCTGATGAGGCTTTTCAGTACGTACCGTAGTCACAATGGCGTGATGCCCATAATCCCACTCCCACATAGGGATAGAGGCGAGCTGTCGCACTTTTGACATTGCACCATCGGCAGCAACAACTAATTTGGTGCGCCACTGCGAGCCATCTTTGCAGGTCAACACTCGCGAACTACCATCAGCAACGCTTTCTGGTTCAGACAGCTGCACAACCGAAGCGCCTGTGATTACGCTCAGATTGTCTATTTGCTGTGCCACTGCATACAAGGCCGCAACCGTCACTCTGTTTTCAACTATGTGGCCTAAAGCAAGCTCATGTAGCTCTCTTGAAGAGAAATGTATATGACCACTACCCTCGCCATCCCAAACATCCATATCGGTGTAAGGGCTTACCCGAAGCTGCTGCATGTAAGGCCAGGCACCCACATGTGTTAATAACTGCTGCGAAGCACACGTTAAAGCGCTCACTCTCGGGTCATACCCGGCGGTGAGCTGGCCAGCAACATCCTCCATAATAAGCGCAGGATCAAATTCTCTATTTTCTAGCAATACGATGTGTAACCCGGAAGCTGCTAATGCTAGCGCCGCCGTTACGCCTACCATACCACCGCCTACTATAACGATATCAGCTGTTTGTACGGTCATTCTATTACCTTATTTCAACCGAGGAGCGGGCACATCTAAACCCATTGCCGCTCGTGCAAAAAGTGTTTTAGCCGGCGGACAAATATCCATCAGTTGCAAACCAAGATCGCGACCTAATGCCAACATTGGGTTGCGATTAGAAAATAACTTCATGGTTTTGTCACTCAGACCGATCGTTCTCTTCTGGTCGGCTATACGCGCCTGATGATAAGCCTGCAACATAGAAATATCTCCTACAGACATGCCACAACGCCGCGCCTCAATAAGATGTTGCGCCAAATCAACCACACCCCGTAATGCCAAGTTATACCCCTGACCTGCAATCGGGTGCAGTGCATGCGCTGCATTACCCAATACGGCTAATCCTGGGCGCACCTGCTCATCTGCCAATACCAGCTTAAGTGGGTAACTAAAGCGTTTCCCGACATGCATAAAACGTCCGCAACGATAGCCAAAACGCTCCTGAACACGTGCTAAAAACGCATTATCATCGAGTGCCATAACAGCATCTAATTCAGCATCCGGCACAGTCCACACCAAACCACAGCGTGCCATATCATCTTGGTCTTGTAGGGGTAGTAAAGCCAAAGGCCCGGTATCCGTGAAACGCTCATAAGCAATGTTTTGATGAGGACGGTCAGGACTAATATTGGTAACCACGGCATGCTGTTCATAGACAACTTGTTGATAACTAATCCCCAAGTTCTCACGTAACTCTGAGCGCCCCCCATCAGCCATTACAACCAAATCAGATGACACCTGAATTGTCTCACCATCCATAAGAATATCTAATCGCATACCCTCTTTTACAGGCGTGACACTAACAACTTCAGCAGGACAGCAATAAGTAACCCTCTCGGCGTGCTGGTGAGTAGTAATATGGTTAAGTAGCGTACGGCCCAGCCATTGGTTTTCAACAACATAGCCCAGCGCAGGTACGTGTTCTTCTTCAGCATGCAAACGCGTAGCGCCAAAATGCCCCTTATCAGAAACATGAATATGCTGGATCGAAGATACGTGCGCAGAAATAGCATCCCACACACCCATCTGCTCATAAAGTTTGCGGGCACCATATGACAACGCCGTAGCGCGCGCGTCATAACTCGGCTGGTATTGAGAAAGATCGTTGGTCGGCATCGGCATCGACTCAACTACAGCAATTTGCAGATTGAGTGCTTCCATCATGGGTAACAAAGCAGCAGCTAAGCTTGCTCCAACCATCCCACCACCAATAATGACAATATCGTAATGTGTATTCATCAATATCTCGCCGCAGCCATCAGCGCTTCAATCTCATCAACAGTTTTTGGTACTGATGCTGTCAGCACTTCACAACCATCAGCAGTAACCACTACATCATCTTCTATGCGGATACCGATACCACGCCAGCATGCCTCAACGCTTTCATTGTCTGGAGCAACATAAATACCAGGCTCAACCGTCATGACCATGCCAGGCTCTAAGAGTCGCCACTTGCCATCAGTCTTATAATCACCAACATCGTGTACATCCATACCCAACCAGTGACCCAAACGATGCATATAAAATGCTTTGTAAGCACCGCAATCGATCAACTCATCTACCTTACCCTTTAACAGACCAAGCTCAACCAAGCCTTCGGTAATCACTCGGACTGATGTATCGTGCGTTTGCTCCCAAGGAACACCCGGCTTAATTTCTTGCATACATGCAGACTGGGCCCTAAGAACTAACTCATACAAAGCGCGCTGCGCATCACTAAAGCGACCATTGATAGGGAAAGTACGCGTAATGTCGCCTGCGTAGTAGTCAGTTTCACAACCCGCATCAATTAATACTAGGTCGCCTTCCCTTAGCATCGCGTTGTTCGATACATAATGCAGAACACAACCATTCTTACCACCTCCCACAATGCTGGAGTAAGCAGGTAGGCGACAGCCATGTTGCATAAAATGATGGATAATCTCTGCTTCTAGCTGATACTCCATCAAGCCAGGACGACAGATCTGCATAGCACGAACATGTGCTTGAGCTGATATTTCACCCGCAGCACGCATTACTTCGATCTCTTGCTCTGATTTAATGAGCCGCATCTCGTGAAGTACAGGACTCAACTCAATAAGACGAGAAGGCACTTTAACGCCTTGTCGACGCTTTTTACGCATCGACTGTAACCAATGCTCAACACGGGCCTCCGTGTGGTAACACGTACCCATACAGAAGTAGATAGACTCAATACCATCAAGTATTTCGGGTAAGCGCTCATCAACTTCATCGATGGAAAACGCTTTATCCGCCAGGAAGTCTACTTTCGCACCTTCCGGCCCAGACCGGTAACCATTCCAAATTTCCATCTCTGGATCACGAGGCTGGCAAAACAGGTGATAGCTAACAGCTGCGTCGCCTTTTGTAATCACAATTAGCGCTTCTGGCTCATCAAAGCCACTAAGATAATAAAAGTCACTATCTTGTCTAAATGGAGACTCAACATCACTGTTTCGGTGTTGCAGCCTCGCTGAGGGAACAACAACCACACTATTAACAGGTAGCTGTGCGACGAGCCGCTCTCTGCGTTCAGCAAATTCGCGCTGATTGATACATGGTTGTTTCATTCTCACATCATCCATTTAGTGCATTTTAGGTGCGTCAGGGTTGCTCACAGCATCACTGCTAAGGTTACATTCGGAAAACAGCATTAACACAGCCATACGTACATATTCTTCGAGCTGCATTAAATCTGCTTCACTGTCTTCACCGTCATCGACTTCATTCGCTACCTGTGAGATTTCAGACAAGTCCCGAAGCACATCTTTCGCTTCATCAGAAAGCGATTTATCCGTTTGCTTTCCCTGATAGCCAAAACCCGTCATAAAACCCTGACACCAACGCCCTAACGATTCGACTCTTTGCGCGAGCGTAGCGTCATCATCAGGTAGAAGCATCGACAGCTCTAAACTAAAGCTCTCCATCTGCCCCAAGGTCTGCTGATAAAGACCGACCATCCCAACTTTACTGGTTTCCTGCGTAAGCCCATCTAGCTCTAATAGCTCTGCAACTGTACTTAACCAAATATCAGGCACCATGCGGGCACCAGACGATAACTGCCCGGCCAACAAACCATGTAATTCAGATGGTGTGATAATGAAAACATTCTCTGATACAAGTAAATTGGCTATCGCATCAAAACCAATTAGCTCTTCACTCACTTCCGGCATTATTCACTCTTCTCTTAACTGTTTTACAGACATATATTTCAAAATATTTTGATTATCCTAGCATTGTAATCTATACAGAGCTATGCAGACTCGATTGACCCTCTAAGGCAGCCTGTTTATAGTCCACTTTAGATTTTATGTTGGATTCCCGAATGACAGACCATTACTTTATCGCACTTGAACAAAAAATTGATCAGCTACTCGCCCGTTGTGAGGAGCTTGAACTGGAAAACCAGCATCTGAAGGCCACCGGATTACAGGCCCGACAGGAAAAAGCTCGCCTTCTCCAAGTGAACGATCAAACACGTGTACAAGTTGAAAAAATGATTCAACGTATGAAGACACTGGAGCAAAGCTCATGAGTAACGACGCTGGACACAAAGTCGCTATCAAAATAATGGATAAAGAGTACTTGATTGGCTGTCCTGAAGGATCAGAAGCAGAGCTATTTGTTTCAGCCGACTACCTTGATAAGAAAATGCGCGAAATCCGTGATGCAGGAAAAGTTCTAGGCCTAGAACGTGTAGCGGTGATGACTGCATTGAACCTTTCTCATGAATTATTACAGAACAAAGCCCAACAACAAGAAAATTTAGAAGAGCGCATTAAGAAGCTAAGCCAAAAAATTGATAGCTCGCTCATAAAACCTAAGGAAACACCCTGAGAAGAGCTGAGAATTAAGATTAACTGTATATTTTTCAACCAGTTAAATAATTCTCATAGCAGATATTTAATAAAATACAAGAGCTGACTTTAGCGCTAAACACGTTATAATGAGCGGGCTCCCTGAGGTGTTCGTCAATTGGTTACGTCCCTCGAGCCGATAATTACCAGTATGGATTTTTCTAGCAAGTGTTGTGTGCATGTCCGTCTTCGGAAAGCCTTATACACTTCGGAGATTTCCTCCTTGAACCTTCGGGTTCAGGGCCACAACCAGTAACGGCATCTTGGGGAGTCTTTAAGTTAATGGACGCACGTTCAACACTTCGTCAGTCTATGCGTCAAAAGCGTCGCGCCCTAACCGCCAAGCAACAAGCAACAGCCTCGCTCAAACTACTGGCTGAAATCAAAAAACTTCCTAGCATTCATAAATCTAAACATCTTGCACTTTATTTACCCAATGATGGCGAGCTCGATCCAACACCCATTATTCATTGGTGCTGGAAGATGAAAAAAAGTGTTTACTTGCCCGTTCTACACCCACTCTCACATAATCGACTTTGGTTTGTTAAATACACCCCACGCACGCCGATGACTCGCAATATGTATGGCATTTTAGAACCCAAAGCTCCTTATCGCTTTATTCGTGCTGCTAAGATGCTAGATATCGTATTGTTACCGCTTGTTGCATTTGATGATAAAGGCGGAAGACTTGGCATGGGTGGCGGGTACTATGATCGAACCTTCAATTTTATCAGACAATTCAATGCGCAAAAACCACGTTTAATTGGGCTTGCGCATCATTTACAAAAAGTTGAAAAGCTACCAATAGAAAGTTGGGATGTACCATTAAAAACGGTGGCTACAGACTACGGCTGTTATCAATAAATAACAGGTAATACTGCAATATATTCTAATAAACCTTCAATATAAATTTTACAGGCATGTCCTTAATATATTAACCGACTACCCATATTCTATATTTATCAAATAAAGCAATCACCCTAACAATAAGCCAGGAATTGAAATGCTTCTATTAACTTAATAATTTAACCTTGGCGATTAAATACTTGCTCCACCAGCGATGCAAACTGAAAGTCTGCTTGAGAAAACACGCCGGTTAGGACGGAGCCCACTACAAACGCCATTACTACTACCATCACTAAATCAGGACCTTTCTTCATATAATCTCTATATTTTTATTAATAATCAGCTTAATCGCATACTACCGATACATAACCGCCGCATTCCATCCATAGATGCATAAATAATTAAGTCCCTATTTAGTATTATAGCCAGAAGACGAGCTTTTACCCTAAAAAGAACAAAAAACATGCTATAAATCATCATTTTTTCAGGAATTTTGCCGAATTTCGCGACATTTTAACTGCTTCGTCATGTTAAATCAGTATTCCTAGAACAATCGGCAAGGTCAGCATCGATAACAACACCTGCCCAGTAATAATTGCCGCCATCATTTCAGCATCACCACCTAACTGCCTTGCCAAAATAAAAGCGGAAGGCGCCGTCGGCACTGCGGCAAAGACAAGCAAGAGACCTGTAATAAAAGAAGAAAGTTCCATAAAAAAACAAATTCCATACATTATGAATGGAAAGAGTAATAATTTAACAAATGAAGAGACCCAAACTGCCGACTGCACTGCCCGCAAAGCCTGGAGATTCAAACCAGCCCCAACAGCCAAAAGTCCCAACGGCAATGCCATACTACCCAACAATCCCGTCACAGATGCTACCGCTGACGGGATACCAATACCGCTGATGTTTAATACGATACCCAGCATACAACTAAGAATAAGTGGATTCTTTATGAGTGCAGTAAATAACCCTCGCACACCTTGTTTACGACCCAATTGAGTGGAGAAAACAATAATGCTCAATAAATTTAATAATGGAATCATGAACGCAATAACAACGGCTGACACAGCAACAGCTTCACTCCCATAAAGTGTACTAACCGAGGCCAGACCAACATAGGTATTAATACGGACAGAGCCTTGATAGAAAGAGGTAAATCCTGCAGCAGAAAGCTTCATCCAATAACGAAGAACAAAACACAAAGCAGTGCCGATTAACAGCAGCGCCACTACAGCAATTGATATATCTAAAATAGATACACCTTTAATATCGGCTGAACCCAATTTGTTGATCAACAACACGGGGAACAACACGAAATATGTAAGTTTTTCAGCAGGCTCCCAAAAACCATTACCTGGAAAGCCTGTTCTGCGACCCACAAACCCTAATATTAATATTGCAAAAACCGGCCATAAAGCACTTAGCACTGACAACATATTTGTGTACTATCCTCTATATCAGATATTTATATCTTAGCTTTGAGATCACACCTTTTAGAAGGAACCAGCTATATGACCTCTCTTATATTAACAGTCATCGGACCTGATAAGCCTGGACTCGTTGAATGTTTATCTCAAACTATTGCTGCACATGACGGCAACTGGCTAGAATCTGCATTATCACGACTAGGTGGCAAATTTGCAGGAATTCTTGTTATCAAGGTTCCTAAAGCAAAAGCTGCAGGGCTAACCAGTGCTTTACTCGAACTAGAAAAGTCTGGCCTTAAAATCATTGCCGAAGCAGCCGATGAACAAGACAGACCTAGTACCCTTCAGTCTTTCACATTAGAGCTGATTGGGCACGACAAACCGGGTATTGTTCGCGAAATCTCGCAAGCCTTGGCGCAACGACATATCAATGTTGAAAGCTTATCGACAGAGCTCGTCTCTGGCTCAATGTCAGCAGAACTTCTGTTTAAAGCACAAGCTCAACTACTTGCCCCTGAAAGCCTCGATTTTGACGACCTTCAAAGCGCTATAGAGTCAATTGCCAGCGACTTAATGGTTGATATCACATTGAACTAACACCTCTGGCGGGCCCCACCCGCCAGCTTTCTTAGCAAGTATAAATCAATAGCTACAAACTCAAACACTCTTTCTTTTACATCAAGGGTACTTCTATGGGTATTTTTTCATGGATTCTAATGGGCTTATTGGCAGGGGCTGTTGCCAAATGGCTTATGCCAGGCAAAGACCCCGGCGGCTGTTTTATAACCATCATTTTAGGCATTGCTGGCGGTGTAGTCGGCGGATATCTAGGAACAATGCTAGGATTTGGGAAAGTTGACGGGTTTAATTTAGCCAGCTTTGGGCTAGCCACAACAGGGGCTGCACTATTACTCTTTATTTATCGCCTCATAAAGAATAACCGCTAAGCTCTTTCGTTATGCATTCTCTTTTTCAACGGGAATGCTTACGCCGATTGAAACCTTTTTTGGCTTACTCTCTAAAGAAGGTGCCAAACACACTCTATTTCTGCCTAGTGACTTAGCTAAATACAAAGCATCGTCAGCTCTTTTCATCCACTCACGTGAAGTTTCTGCAATGCCTAGCTCTGCGACGCCAATTGATACAGTCACTGGATGATCAGGGATTAGATGCGCTTGCTCAAATAACCCTCGTATTTTCTCTGATAGGTTATTTGCTTCGTTCAAGCTCCCTTCTGCTATTACAACAAACTCTTCTCCGCCAAAACGAAATAGCATTTCACTTTGGCGGACAACTCCATTGAGAAACTCTACAAAGCGTTGTAAAAACAGGTCTCCGACTGCATGGCCATATTCATCATTGATACGCTTAAAGTAATCAATATCTATTATCACAATAGAGACGGGTGCAGGCCTTCTAGAAAAAAGAGAAACTCGACTTTCAATAGCATCATCTAGGGCTCTACGATTATTCGCGCCAGTTAACGGATCAATCGTCGCTTGCTCAGCGAGTCGTTGCTTATCTTGCCTCATACGTGCAGCAAAAAAATATGAGAATAAGCACACAAGCAAGTATGTCACCACAAAACCCGATAACTGAAACGCTGAAAGCTCTTCATAGACTAAGACGGTGACAGCAGTAGCAGAAAGAACACTAATACTGATGGCGACCTTGAGACGCACCATAAAATAGCCGCCAATCGCAGTAGGGTAAGCCCAAAACAACATATCAGGCCCCTTTACCGAAATTACCGCTAGCATTCCACTGGTGTACATCAAGGTAAAAAGCGTACTTACTGTTTTGAAGTTTGCGCCATTGCGGCCATAGACTCCCAAAGAGACAATGCCTGAAATAATCAGCAGATCAAGAATCATCATAACCCACTCGCCTTGCAAAGCGCGGCTAACGGCAAAAGGCAAAATAGCCAAGACACCCAGAGCACCTTGGATCATCATAATGTCTTCTTCAAGACTGGAAGTGGCCCTACTTGCCTTTAGTAAAGGTATGATTTTTTTGAACGCATACATCCCTATACTCGCATTTATGCAAAGCGCTAGTGTAATAGCTGTGGATATTTTGTACCAGCCCGAGAAAACAGAGGTAAAACGAGGAGAGTTATTTTCAATAACAGCCACTAAATTCGCTCAATCAACAAAGCCGATCAACGAACGAAAGACATAATTCTCCGCAAAGCTCACCTTTACACGACAGTATTATTTTTTGATCTTAACAAAACAATTCTGAATATACACAAACAAACCTGCAGACAAAAAAATAGCGTGCAAAGGCACGCTATTTTTCTTGCTGAAGGTAGGCTATAAAATCATTAAGCTCGTTCTTCTAGCTTTGCCTGACCACGCTTAACAGCAGCCCGTACTTGATTGGGCGCAGTACCGCCAATATGATCACGAGCAGCAACCGAGCCTTCTAGCGTCAAGACATCAAACACGTCTTCAGATATCGTATCTGAGAATTTCTGCAATTCAGCCAATGTCATCTCGCCCAAATCTTTACCTGTCTCTATTCCATAAGCGACAGACTTACCCACCACTTCATGAGCATCACGGAATGGCATACCTTGTCTAACCAAATAATCAGCTAGATCAGTTGCAGTAGAGAAACCACGCAGCGCCGCTTCACGCATATAATCTTTACGTGATTCAAGTGCAGGTACCATATCAGCATAAGCTCGCCAACAGCCCGTTACTGTATCGCTGGTGTCAACCAACGGC
>JAWUYS010000114.1:0-20255 GCA_034110685.1 Neptunomonas sp. | reverse complement strand
TACTGTGGTGAAACGATTGACGTTTTGATTGATTCAACCGATTTGGATCAGCAATATATTGAAGATTGCCAAGTATGTTGTAAGCCCATTAATTTTTTGGTTTCTGAAAGTGTTAATGGTGAGCTTGCCGTTAGTGTTTATAGTGAAGATGAAGCGTTTTAGTTAGTCAGAATCAGCTATTTTTGTTCGCTGTCTTCGTATAGGATCCCTCCTATAATTTTTGCTGATTAAACTTTTCAAAATGAGACGCTCCAGATTACTAAAGTTTAACTAGCAACACCTCCTTACTCCTTTCTGATATGACGCAAAACAAATGAATGATAAAACGATAGCAACGCACAGCGGTAATTTTCATGCAGATGATGTTTTCAGTATTGCTGCACTTAAAAGCATTTTCCCTTCTTTTAAACTCATACGTACACGTGATTTAGAGCTTATTGGTAAGGCAGACATTGTGATTGATGTCGGTGGTGAATATGATCCAGACGCCGGGCGTTTTTATCATCACCAACGTGGTGGTGCGGGTGAGCGCGACAATGGTATTCCTTATTCCTCATTTGGTTTGGTTTGGCAGAAGTATGGTTTAGAAATATGTGGGGGGAACCAAGAGGTAGCCAATGCTGTTGATACAGGCTTAGTATCAACGATTGATGCTATCGATTGTGGTCATGCTGAAGGTGTTTCTAAAGGTATTAGCCTTAGCCATACTATCTCGATGTTTAACCCAACATGGCAAGAAGATAACCACTTTGATACATGTTTTGATGAAGCGGTTGATTTTGCATCGCGCGTTTTAGCACGGTTCATCGCCTCTGTTAATGGTGGCATTAGTGCAAAATCAATTGTCGCTAACGCTATTGATAACGCAGAAGATCCGCGCGTGATTGTCTTAGACAAGTACACGCCATGGAAAACAACGGTACACGCCTTATCTAAAGAAGCGTTATATATCGTTTACCCATCAGAGTCTGGCCAATGGAGAATTCAAGCCGTA
This sequence comes from Neptunomonas sp., assembly GCA_034110685.1. GTDB lineage: Bacteria > Pseudomonadota > Gammaproteobacteria > Pseudomonadales > Balneatricaceae > Neptunomonas. The sequence continues at coordinate 19,261 of JAWUYS010000114.1, read as the reverse complement.
CCTGTTGAGCTAGGTTCATTCGAAGATAAAAAATCGCTGCCTAAGCAATGGGCTGGTTTATCGGGTGAAGCACTTAAAGAAGTGACCGGTATTGATGACGCTATGTTTTGTCACAATGGTTTATTTATTGCGGGTGCAGAGTCATTTGAAAGCACTATGAAAATGGCTTCCATCGCACTTCAAGAGTAGTAAAAGTGCTCTTGAAAATATAACAAGTCAAGCGCGTCTCTTCTTGAGGTGTTATCTTTGTCTTAACGTTTGGGAGAACATTATGGCGGACATAAATCATCGAGTTGGCATCAAATCTTCACCTCAAGCAATCTATGAGGCATTGACTACCGATGCTGGTCTCGCTAAATGGTGGACTAATGATGTATCGGGTGCAGGAGACGTAGGCTCCACTATTGAGTTTCGTTTTAATGGTGGTGGCCCCGATTTTATTGTGAAACAACTCATTCCCAATAAAACCGTAGGCTGGCAACATTCAGGAAATGTGCCTGATCCCTGGATAGGCACAGAAATCTCATTTCAATTAGACATGGATAAAGAGCAGACTTTTGTAAGGTTTACTCATTCTGGCTGGAAAGAATCGACCGATTTTATGGCTCACTGTAGTACTAAGTGGGCTGTTTTTTTGATTAGTCTTAAAGATTCGCTTGAGCTTGGTACAGGAGCACCTTTTCCCAATGATATTCAAATAGATCATTCGTGAATTGACCCCTATATCGTAGGGCGATTAGAGTCACCCATAAAAATATGGGTTAGATTCGTGCGCTATTTTTTCCTATTAGAAATGGCTCCTGAGTTGTGTCTCTTACTTAAGAGATTACTGAACCGGCTATTTGCTTATATACAACTCTTTGATTTTACTTTATGTTTTTACTCTGTATTGCCTTTTATCATTCGAAATAAATAAAAAGCTGAGATGTGAGTTCTTTGCGATATCCGCTGAATAGTGGGTTGTCAAAACGATATGACAAGTACAGGCAGTATAAAAAGAGGCAATGAATTTTTATTAACATGCTGATAAATATTGTTTGTTTTACTGGAAAATATGTAAAAAATGCTTAAAAAACAAAACAGTTTAAGTGGATTTAGATATAAAGAAGACCGTTGGCCTGTCTTTATTGTACTAGCGCTGACAGTTATTGATTTCATTTTGTACTTTACTATCAATGATATAGCTATTTTAAGTGGCTATTATTTGTTGATGTTACTTCCAAAGGGAGTTATCTGTGCATGGAATCACCATCACCAACATCTGTTCACATTTAGGAATGCTTCACTCAATCGCGGTTTAGAGTTCGTTTACGCCTTACACACAGGGGTAACAACACATCTTTGGCGCCTACACCATGTACTGGGTCATCATTTAAATTTTCTTGATCAAGAGCAGGATGAAAGTCGCTGGAAACGTAAAGACGGAACCCGAATGGGGATGGCCGAGTACACGCTCAATGTTGCCCTGACCGCTTACACTCGCGGCTATAGAGTGGGCAAAAAGTACCCTAAGCAGTTATCTATCTTCCTTATCTATACGGCGATTACATTTATTTTCGTTGCAGTTCTTGTTTGGTATAAGCCTGTTGCAGGATTAATGCTATTTGTATTACCGATGATCACGAGTCTTCTGTTTACCGCCTATGTGACATACGAGCACCATTCAGGCCTTGATACGAAAAACGAATTTGAAGCGTCCTATAACAACCTAGATCCGTTTTTCAATCGTTTGACCGGTAACCTTGGCTACCATACTGCGCACCACCATAAACAAGGTGTTCATTGGTCAAAATTGCCGGCACTTCATGCAGAAATTGAAGATAGAATCCCTGCGCACCTTTACCAAAAATCTATTTTCACACGAATGATTGGCAGCGGCTGAATCAGTTAATATTCTTTATTTGGCCTTTGCTAAAAATAGATTGAGTTTGTGATTTTATAAACTCAATAAATGCTTCGGTTAGCTTGTTGTTATGCGCAGGTTGAGTAACAAGGGAGAAGCGCCGCGTTAATTCCAAAGGGGAGTTAAGCACTACTAAACTGCCCGACTTTACCTCTTCTGCGATCGAGAGTTGTGATAAGCACCCCACGCCAAGCCCTGCTTTAACGGACTGTTTAATGGCTTCTTGTCGGTTTAATGCAAAAGCTACTTGTGCCTGCACATTAATGGCTTGCATGGCGGTATCAAAAATCCGCCGGGTTCCTGAGCCGTCTTCACGTAATATCCAACGCTGTTGCTCTATCTGCTCGCGGTGTAATTGCCCTGCTTGTGCTTGCGGATGGTTTGTATGGCAAAACACTTCTAGTTTGTCTTCGTGCCAAGGTGTTATCTGTAATTGGCGATGTTGAGCAGGGCCTTCGATTAAACCAACATGCCCTTGTCCCTTTTCTAATGTGGCAATAACTTGCTGTGTATTGGTTATCTTAACGTCAGGTATTACTTTGGGATGTCGCTGAATAAACGCTGCTAGTAGGCGAGGGAGCAGGTACGTCGCAATGGTAACGCTGGCTGCAATGCGTAAAGGGCCCGCAATTGTACCGTCGCCCGGTGTATGTAAGCTGTCTATGAGGTGCAGTATTTGGTTGATCTTAGGCAGCGTGTCTCGGCCGGCTTCAGTAATCATAAGCTCGCGGCCTACACGCTGAAAGAGCGGGTAGTCTAATGTGGATTCAAGCTCTCTGAGCGACTGGCTGGCGGCAGATTGGCTCATGGCTTGCTCATCGGCAGCTGCTGTTAACCGGCCAAGCCTAGCGGTTGCTTCAAAGACTCTTAATTGCTTAACAGATACGCTCATAGAAAATACGCCATAAAAAACGATTGTGATGGATGTTTCGTAATGATTATTCGGTTTTTCTAATGTATTAGATCTAATAATCCCATTTTACTTAATCTTTGTATAGATGGATTATGAGTGAAACAGATCTTTACTCGGAGTTTTTCCCATGTCTCAAATAATAGCGTTACCGTTGATTGCGATAGTGGCTATTCTGCTCGCCAAAGTACCTGCTATTGCTCAATTCGGTTTAAGTGCTTTGCCACTGGCTATTATTTTGGGCATTGTTGTTGGTCATTTAAATACGCGTAAAGCGGCTGATAAGGAAATTGTATTCACGCGCTTTTGTCAGCAAAAATTGCTGCGTGCAGGGATTATTCTTTTCGGGTTTAGTTTGAGCTTTCAGCAAATTATATCTGTGGGCTGGCAAGCACTCGTACTAGACCTATTAGTGATCACGAGTATATTTTGTGTAGGTACTTATGTTGGTATTCGCTTTTTCAAATTAGATAGAGAGCTGGCAATTCTCACCTCGGTTGGGAGTGCTATATGTGGTGCGGCGGCTATTCTTGCGACTGAGTCTGTATTAAAACCACGCCAGCAGAATGTGACGGTTGCTGTTGCTACGGTTGTGTTGTTTGGCACGCTGGCCATGTTTAGTTATCCGTTTATTTTTCAGTTTTCTGGGATGAGTGAACAAGCCTTTGGTATTTATATTGGTAGTACGGTGCATGAAGTGGCGCAAGCGGTAGCGGCAGGAGAGGCTATCGGAGGGGAAGCCTTACAAAACGCAGTTGTTGTTAAATTAATTCGCGTGATGATGTTAGCGCCTTTTATTCTTATATTAAGTGCCTTTCTTACCCGCAGTAGTGATGGCTCATCTGGTGGTAAAATCGCTATTCCGTGGTTTGTGTTTGGCTTTATTGCGGCATCAGGTATCAATAGTCTATTGCTGTTACCTGAGGCGCTGTTAAGTACTTTACAGCTGGCTAGCCAGTTCTCTTTAGCGATAGCGATGGCCGCTCTAGGTGTTCAAACGCGTTGGAGCACTATTCGACAGGCCGGTGTTAAGCCAATGGTATTGTCGTTAATGCTCTTTGTTATGCTGATCTTTGGTGGGTTTTATCTAAACCAGTGGTTGATAGTTGGCTAGTCATGCATTAAAAATGTGTCAGTTATAATAACTGACACGCTAAGGTCTTAATGAGAGGTTTTTAGCTTTTAACGGCCGTTGCTGCTTTCATGGCGTCTTGGCCTTTTTTCCAAAGATTACCCTGCCATAACTCTTCTAAACCTGTTTCGCCAGAGGTGCCTTGAGTCGTCAGGTAGTCGTAATAGGCAGTAGGTTTGTGTCCGGTGAGGTTGTAGAAGTCTGGGCTGCAGCGACAGTAAAAACCATTGACTAAGTATTCGAAGAATTCTGCGCGAGTAGCACCGAAATCGGTTTCGAAATCGACCATTGATTGCGCACGATACTCGATAGTCTTGTCCATAGCACGGCCAAGATCGGTAGCGATTTCTGCCATGGTTTGTGACTGAGGGCCGGTAATATCATAGAACTTGTTAGCGTGACGCTCTGGGCCTTCACTCAGTACCACGGCTGCCGCTTCTGCAATATCTCGAGTGGCAACAAAGGAGTTGCGTGCTTTACCTAAGGGATTGCTGAACCAGCCTTCTTGGGCGATGTTGTCGCAATCGGTCTTTAGGAGATGGTTCATGAAGAAGTTATTACGCAGTACGGTTAAGTTCAGGCCTGCGTCGATCAAGGCTTTCTCGCCCCACCAGTAATGTTGCAACATTAATGGAATCGATGCGCCTTCTCGGGAGGAGTGTTGTTCTGCTTGATAAGATGCCGTGTTGGTATCCGCGCCCATGCAGCTCACACGCACCACATGTTTAATGGTGTCAGTGCGATTGGCTAACTCTTTGCGGAAATTTAGATGGCCTTCCAGCATAGGATCAAGTGACGCTGAGTAGATGGCGCTAACACCGTTTAAGGCAGCATCCCAGCTGGTTGCATCATTCAGATCAAAGAACACTGTTTCATCAGCACCTACGGCTTTCAAGTCGACAATTTTTGATTCTGTGTGGTAGCAAGCTCGTACCGTGAATTTACCTGCTTGAGATAAGCGGGCAACCAATTCTTTACCAATGCGGCCAGTAGCCGAGGTAACCAGAACAGTAGCTTTGGTCATTGAGTGTCTCTCCGGATAAAAATGAAAATGATCTGTAATGAGGGGTATAAATGAAGATTGCAGTGAGCTGCGTGCAGTTACCCTTTTACAGCATATTCTGTTAGTTGTTGGTCTTTCGGGTAGGGCCAGTTAAGTGGTTATTGTAGAGCCTGGGGTAGTGGAGTATTTAATGAAATGGGGAGTGGCTTGCAAAGTTCTGCTTGTGGGTTCTGCCTGATGATGAACCACTTTTCGAGGCTTTAGGTGTGATAGGGCGTGTCAGTCATAATAACTGACACGCATTTTAGCTTTTATTGGCAAATGCTTTTAAACAGATCAAAGTACTCTGGGAATGTTTTGCGTGTGCATCCCGGGTCATTAATCGTTACCGGTGTGTCACTGAGTGCAACCAGTGAAAAGCACATAGCCATACGGTGATCATCGTAGGTATCAATCGCGGCATGCTGTAGCTGTGCAGGCGGAGTGACTTCGATAAAGTCATCGCCTTCAACGACAATGGCGCCAACTTTACGTAGCTCTGTTGTCATTGCTGCGAGGCGGTCTGTCTCTTTTACTCGCCAATTGTAGATGTTTCGAATCGCTGTGGTGCCTTTAGCAAACAATGCCGTTGTGGCAATTGTCATGGCGGCATCGGGTATATGGTTTAGGTCCAGATCAACAGCGGTTAGCTCTTTACCTTTTGTGACTTCGATATAGGTTGGCCCATAAGTAACCTTGGCTCCCATCGCTTCGAGTACCTCGGCAAAGCGTTTGTCGCCTTGTACGCTGTCAGCTCCCACGCCATAAACGCGTACAGTGCCGCCTGCAATCGCAGCGGCGGCTAAGAAGTAGGATGCAGAAGATGCATCACCCTCAACCATGATCTCGCCAGGTGAGCGGTACTGCTGCCCAGAACGAATAACAAAAGACTGATAATTGTTGTTAATAACCTCAACACCAAATAAAGACATGGTATGTAAGGTGATATCGATATAGGGCTTAGAAACAAGTTCGCCATCAACATGGATGGTTAAATCGTTTTTAGCAAGTGGGGCTGCCATGAGTAATGCGGTTAGGAACTGGCTTGAAATATTGCCCTTAATGCTGACTTCGCCACCTTGTAAACCATTGGCTTTGATATTAAGAGGTGGGTAGCCCTGCGTGCCAAGGTAATCAATGTCGGCACCGAGAGTTCTTAGTGCGTCTACGAGGTCGCCAATTGGACGCTCGTACATGCGTGGCTCACCTGTTAACTCATATTCGCCACTGCCTAAGCAAAGGGCTGCACAGAGTGGCCGCATAGCCGTTCCTGCATTACCTAAAAACAGTGCACTGTCTGTGTTCCCTAAAGATTGTCCTCGTCCGCTAACGGTGCAAGATTGGCGATCATCCGATAACTCGTAACTAATACCGAGGGAGCTTAATGCTGTCAGCATATGGCGTATATCATCACTGTCTAACAGATTAGTGATTGTAGTATCGCCTTCTGCGAGGGCAGCAAGCAGCAAAATACGATTAGATAGGCTTTTTGAACCTGGAATCTGTACCTCACCGGCAACAGAAGAAATAGGCTGGAGTGTCAGGCTTTCCATTAAATTTAGGGCTCTATAGTAGACAATTATCAGGGGTATATAACCTACCTTGTGTTGCTCAGAAGGTCGAGAGTAAATACATAAAAATTATCCATAAATAGTGATATTTATCTTTTGTTTAGAGGTGCTTTTAGCGTATTCAGCAGGCTATGTTGATGAGCGTCAATGAACGTTATTTCTATATCAGGGATACTGCTTATGAAGAAAAAAGAAAAATGTAACCCATCAAGGAAATACATAATATGAGCATTGAACATCACGATTTAATACATGAATTACCTGAGTTTCGCGATCAGATTCATTCTCTTAAAATGAATGATGCACATTTCTCCAGATTGTTCGATGAATATCATAATCTCACTAAGCAAGTAGAGCGTATGGAAACGGAAGTTGAGCCGGTTGCAACGCATACAGAAGAAGAGCTAAAGATTAAGCGTCTTCATTTAAAAGATCAGTTATACGCAATGCTTCGCGCTTCAGCATAAAGTGAACTAAATCACTACGTAGCGGTGTCGTCTGCTTTGATGTAATAGACACATGCAACGCTAAATAAAACACCCGCCATAGCGGGTGTTTTTGTATCTGCTGCAATACTAGAAATGGGGGTATGTGGTATAAATACCTCATTTGCATTTTTATATAGATAGGGTGATATGCAGTCTTTTCGGTTTAGTTGGAATTATATTTTAAGCATTACTCTTGAACATAAGCGCGAGCTGATTTTTGCAAACTGGGTGGCCATTCTAGCCACGATTGCTTCTGTTCCTCTGCCTTTGTTGATGCCACTGCTGGTAGATGAGGTCTTGCTCGACAAGCCTGGGGTATTGATCGAGACGCTGTCTCCTTTATTTCCAGAACAGTGGCATGGTCCTGTTCTCTATATAGTGTCGATTTTAATCATTACGGTCATATTGCGTGCAATCGCACTGGTGCTTAATATTTGGCAGGCACGCCAGTTTACTATTATCTCTAAAGACATCATTTTCAGGATGAGAAAGATGATGCTGCAAAGATTAGGGAAAATATCCATGGCTGAGTATGAAACGCTCGGTAGTGGTGCTGTTAGTTCTCATTTTGTAACAGACCTTGATACGGTCGACCGCTTCATAGGTAGCTCTGTTAGTCGTTTATTAATTGCATTGTTATCGATTATTGGTACGGCCATCATCCTTCTTTGGATGCATTGGGCGTTAGCGCTCTTCATTATGTTTTTGAACCCCGTTGTTATCTACTTTACAACGGTAATCGGTAAACGGGTAAAAGAGTTAAAGAAGCATGAGAATAAATCTTATGAGGTTTTTCAGGGTGCGCTAACTGAAACCTTAGATGCTATTCAGCAGATTCGAGCCAGCAACCGTGAGCATCATTATTTAAGCCGTTTGGTAGACGATGCCCGTCAAGTTCGTGATAACTCCAGTGCATATGAATGGAAAAGCGAAGCGGCAGGACGATTTAGCTTTTTAGTTTTTTTAATTGGTTTTGATCTGTTTAGAGCAGTATCGATGCTGATGGTGGTATTTTCGGACCTATCTATTGGGCAGATGATGGCGGTGTTTGGCTATTTATGGTTCATGATGGGGCCGGTTCAGGAAGTGTTAGGTATTCAGTATGCATATTATGGAGCTAAGGCCGCACTGGCTCGACTCAATAGAATTTTGGAGCTGCAGCAAGAGCCGCAGTATCCTGCTTTATCCAATCCGTTTGAGTCGTCACGCAGTGTTAGTATCGAGATTGATGATGTTTATTTCTCATATAAGGACGGTGCCGAGGTACTAAAAGGCCTTTCTTTACAGATAAAAAAAGGCCAAAAGATAGCATTAGTAGGGGCTAGTGGCGGTGGCAAGTCAACGTTCGTACAGGTGCTGTTAGGCTTGTATATACCACAAGCCGGGAAGGTTCGCTTTAATGGCGTACCAGTAGAACAGATTGGCCTTGATGTGGTCAGAGATAATGTGTCTACCGTTTTGCAACATCCTGCGTTGTTTAACGGAACTATTCATAGCAATCTATGTATGGGGAAAGACTTTAGCGAAGAATCCATATGGAAAGCGTTAGAAATAGCGCAATTGGATAAGTTTATCCGCGCATTAGATAAAGGCTTATATGCGCTGGTGGGTAGGCAAGGCGTCCGTTTATCGGGAGGTCAGCGGCAGCGTTTGGCCGTGGCTAGAATGGTGTTGGCAGATCCAAAAGTCGTCATTCTTGATTACGCGACTTCGGCATTAGATACTGAAACAGAGCGTGCTTTGCATGCTGCGTTGCAAAGCTTTTTGAAAGGCAGGACTACGCTCATTGTTGCGCATCGCTTAAGCGCTGTTAAACAAGCAGATCATGTTTATGTTTTTGAAGATGGCAAGGTTGCAGAAGAGGGAGGGCATCATCAATTAATTGAACAAGATGGGCTCTATGCTCGTCTTTATGGGCAGCATTAGTTGCGTAAATACAGAATATATTGGCTGTTGTCTTTGGTGGGCAATAGTAAGTTAAACAGAGAGTTGTTTTCTCGAGTTTATTAAGTGAGGCGTTAAAATGATTTTTCCTAAAAAAACGATGCGCGGTACTGTATTAGGTACTATCGCTATGGCCTTGGTGCTATCAGGTTGTGCTTCGCCGGGTTTAACAGGTAAGACCTATAGCCAAAGTGAAGCAAGAAAGGTTCAAACTGTTCGTTATGGAACGGTCTTGTCCGCTACTCCAGTCGTTATTGAGGGCCGCAAGGATGGTGTTGTTGGTACGGGAGCTGGTGCCATTGTCGGTGGTATTGCAGGAAGTACTATTGGTGCGGGTAAAGGCAGTAGTATTGCTGCTGTACTAGGTGCGGTAGCGGGAGGCATGGTTGGTCAAGCGATAGAGGGGAATGCAACTCGCAAGCAAGGTCAAGAAGTGACGGTACGGTTATCCAATGGTGAAACCTTGTCTATTGTTCAAGAAGTGCAGAATCAAGCGTTTTTCAGAGTGGGTGAGCAGGTACGTTTACTTAAAAGAGGCGGCGTAGCACGTATTGTTTACTAGAGTCCAAACGATGTATCGCTGAGTCTTGTTTAAATGATAGGCATAAAAAAGGCGGATTATTAAATCCGCCTTTTTATTATAACTAAAACTTAATCTTTGCTAGCGCGAGGCTTGCGAGGAGCAGATGATCTTGGCCCTCTGCTTGATGGACGGCCACCTTTAGATGGGGTACCTGCACCGTCAACTGCTTTAAGATTTAGGCGCTGTCCGCACACTACAATTTTCTGTAGAACGGCAACTGTTTCTTTCGGTAGACCAGCAGGAAGATCAACAAAAGTTGCTTTGTCTTTGATCTCAATTTGGCCAATGAAACGGCTTTCAATGTCAGCTTCGTTTGCAATTGCGCCAACAATGTTACCTGGTTTAACACCGTGCTCTTGTCCAACAGATAGGCAGTAGCGCTGCATGTCTGCATTTGAAGTTTCACCACGAGGTTTACGAGGTCTACGTTCACCGCGATCAGAACGGCTATCTCTGCCGCCACTGTCTCTATCATCGAATGCTTTAGGGCCGCGAAGCTCTTTTTCACTGATAAGTAGAGGAGTTTGTCCTTGTAATAACACAGCTAAAGCAGCTGCGATATTAATAGGGTCAGTGTCATGTTCTTGCTGATATTCAGTTAGCAGGTCTAAATATTGAGATAGATCCTGGCTGTCCATCGTTTCGCTGATCTGCTGTTTAAAGCGGTCCAGACGTTTAACGTTGATATCCGCTGCCGACGGAAGTTCCATTGGCTGAATTTTCTGACGTGTAGCTTGTTCAATCATGCGTAGCATGCGCTGTTCACGAGGAGCAACGAATAGAATAGCTTCACCAGAACGACCAGCACGGCCTGTGCGACCAATACGGTGGACGTAAGACTCAGTATCATATGGAATGTCGTAGTTAAGAACATGGCTGATGCGTTCAACATCAAGACCACGAGCAACAACATCAGTAGCAATAAGAATATCTAGCTTACCATTCTTAAGACGCTCAACTGTACGTTCGCGCACTTGCTGAGATATGTCGCCATTAAGTGCTTCACAGGCATAGCCGCGAGCAGATAACTTTTCTGCCAATTCAGTAGTTGCCGACTTGGTGCGTACAAAAACTAGCATTGCGTCAAACTGTTGCATTTCAAGAATGCGAGTAAGAGCGTCTAATTTATGAACACCGCTGACGCGCCAGTAATGCTGCTTGATTGTTGTAGCTGTTGCCGTTTTGCTAGCAATCTTAATCTCAACAGGATCTTTAAGATGCTGAAGAGCTAGCTTGCGAATTGCTTGCGGCATTGTTGCAGAAAACAAAGCAATTTGGCGTGTTGGTGGTGTATGACTCAATATCCAGTCAACATCATCAATAAAGCCCATGCGTAGCATTTCATCTGCTTCGTCAAGTACGAGTGTTTTAAGGCTGTCTAATACAAGGGATCCGCGACGGATATGATCCATCACGCGTCCTGGTGTTCCTACAACAACGTGCACACCGCGACGTAATTGGCGTAACTGAACATCGTATGCCTGACCGCCGTAAATAGGAAGTACATGGAAGTTAGGCATGTGACGAGCATAAGTCTGAAAAGCTTCAGCTACCTGAATAGCTAGTTCTCGTGTTGGAGCCAAAACCAATAGCTGCGGGTTCTTCGTGTTTATGTCGATACGCGACATGATAGGCAGAGCAAAGGCGCCTGTTTTACCAGTACCTGTCTGTGCCTGTCCAAGTAAATCTGTTCCTTCAAGAAGGTGAGGAATACATTTGGCTTGAATTGGCGAAGGTGTTTCGTAACCGATCTCTTGTAGCACTTGCAACAAAGGAGCGGCCAAGCCCAGTTCTGAAAAGGCGGGCTGGTCTTCTAATGACATCTAATTGAACCTGTTATAAATCTAGGTCGATTAGATCGACCGGAATGGAATGATAATAAATGATTATAGAAGATCTGGCTCGTTTAGTACAGGCCGCAGTTTGAATGGGCTTGAAAGAGTGCAGGTGTGTTTTAAGTAGAAAATACCCATTATTAACTAAGGTGGATGGTTGCTGAGGCTTAGTGATAGCCCATGTTATGGGTTATCACTAAGCCATTCTCGTGTTTGTTGTGCTGAAATGTCTTTCAATAAAATTGATTCGGCCAGCAAGATCAAAAACTGGTGGTCAAGTAGAAGTCCACTGTCTAGCTCTTTGCATAGGTAGCAAGAGTTGCCTTGATTGTCTTTGTATTCAATATATAAAAAGATAAACGTGCTTGGTTTGCCAAGGTTGTCTTTGCGTTTTCCGTGGCTACTCCAGATGCGTAAAGGGCAATCGTGAGTTTTGCTGTGGATAACCTGATCTAAGATTTGCTCATCAATAGAGGTTTCTTCGTAGCGCGTTCGGCTTGATGATAAGTCTGCGGTAGGTTGGTGTGCTTCAAACATGAGTGCTCCTGATATTAAAAACCAAAAGCTGACGAAATAAAGGGGCCTGGTTAATTGTCGATAGACCGCATCACCGAAATTCGGTATCCACCTTGCCCAGGTTGGCAGGTTGGCGAGGACGTCAGCCCTTCTCTTGATGTTGTCTATAATTTAGCATCAAGTAATTTATGCGGCAATAGTGGTAAGGGTATATATTTTCTTAGGCTTTAAGCGGTTACCCAAAGAATGACGGCATCGTCTTCGCTGGTAGATGTGACCGCATGGCCCATTTCGCAATCGTAATATGCACTATCACCTTCATCTAAGCTGACAGGTTCATAAAATTCTGAGTAAAAGACAATGCTGCCGCTTATTACATAAAGGAGCTCTTCGCCTTCGTGTCTGACCCAGTCACCAAACTCCTCAAAAGACCTGGCGCGAATAGTTGTGCGGTACGGTAACATTTTTTTGCTAGTGAGCTGGTTTGCTAATAATTCGTGTTCGTACGTTGGTGTAGGGTGGGGCTTGCCTTCTCCGGCACGAGTAATGTCTCTTCTTCCGCCGGCACCAGCTGAGCGTGAAGGTTGAGAAAATAATTGTGGTATATCAATTCCCAATCCTTTAACTAGCTTTGAGACGGCAGTAAAAGTGGGCGATATTTGTTCGTTTTCTATTTTTGATAAAGTAGAGCGAGCCAGTCCTGTCAGCTTGCTGGCTTCTTCCAGAGTAAGGCTTTGGCTTAGTCGGATCTCGCGAACTCGCTTTCCTAGCTGAAGAGGTTCAACGGTGTCTTCGCTGGTTACACTTCGTGTGACGTTAAAAGCTGGGTTTTCGCTATGTTGGGGTAGTGGCTGGTCAGGCATGAATGTCTCCGTTTCTTATTTTGCTTTCTCAGGTAAATCGTATTAGAGAGTCATCATTAGTCTGAGTTTTGCTGGGTATTAGGTATATTTTTGCAGATTATAGTGGATTTGGACACAAAAGTTTCTTATGCGAAAGCTATGATCACTATTTATTTGCTTTAAAAGGAGCGGCAACGCCAATGCCTGACTTTCCATTATGTTTTACATAATACATGGCTCTATCTGCTCTGGTCAGAAACTGATCGAAAGTTTCATCATGGTTTTTGTAAATGGCAATACCAATACTTGCGCCCAGCTTGCTGTGCGAGTTGTTGAATTTAAGAGGTATTTCTAAACTCGCGAGAATTTTGTGAGCGAGGTGATGTGAGCCTTCGCGTGTACTGTTCTCGAGTAAAATAAGAAATTCATCGCCGCCGAGGCGACCAAAGATGTCGCTGGATCTTAGTAGGGTTTGGGTTTTCTTGGCGAAACGGATGAGTGCTTGGTCGCCCGCCGAATGTCCGTGTGTGTCATTTATAGCTTTAAAGCCATCAAGATCTATATAGAGAATGGCGGGTGTTAAGTTGTTTCTCTTGGCAAGCTTTATAAACATATCTAAATAAGATGACAGCGCTGAGCGGTTGGCAAGACCTGTTAATGAATCATGCGTTGCTAAGTGGATAAGCTGTTCTTCTGCTGCGCGCCGGGTGGCAACTTCGCGTTTTAGCTTTAAGTTTAATGAAAGAAGATAAAAGCTAATGCTGGCTAGTATTGTCATTAGTCCAGCAGCAAAGTAAATGATGGGCTTCCAGAAGCTCCAGTCGATACTGCTTTCATATTTGTAGATGAAGCCTTCAAGGCTGTGTTTATTTCTAATAATTCCTGCATCGGCAAGCATATCAACCATGTGCTGCCATCTTTTTGGGTTCATGTGCCCAATTTCAATTAGTTCCGGCATGATAAGTTCGTGTGCCATATTGAGTTCAAAGCGAAGGTGTCCCAAGTCTTTTTTTGTTGGGTATTCGTTTTTGAAGAGTGTAATGGCTTCTTCGGGATGGCTTAAGGCGTACTGCCATCCTTTAAGGCTGGCGGCGATGAATGCGTCAGTACGTTTTTGATGGATGGCGATAGAAAATTTATTGGTAATTAGGATGTCGCTATAAAAATCAATGCCATAGTCTGTCGGCTTTATAAGGTAGTAGGGGATGCCTAGTTGCTCTAAGGCGTAAGGTTCATTCGAGATGTAAGCGTTGAAAGCATCAACTTCATCATTAACGAGATCGTTAAGATCGGTACTGGTCGCAATAAGGTTAAGATCGAACTTTGTTAATTCTTGATGTTTTAATAGCAGCATTAGCTCGGGGTCTTGGGCTCCAGGGAATATCATGACATTTTTTCCGGCAAGGTCTGCGGGTGTTTTTATGCCTGAAGAGCGTTTTGTGAGAAATGCGCTGGGAGAGTGTTGGTATATGGCTGCCAAGGCAGTTACTGGCTCTCCGTACATGAAGGCAGTAAGGGCGTTGCTGTTTTCTACACCGTAGTCGGCTCGGCCATTAACGACTTCTTGCCAGGGAATAATGCCTGGGCCGCCTGCTTTAATGTTGACGTCTAGTCCGGCTTCATCATAGAAGCCTTTTGACTTGGCAGTGTAGTAACCAATAAATTGTGCTTGATGATGCCAGCGAAGTTGAAGTGTCACTTGTTCTGACGAAATGGCTGGTTGAGGTAAAAGGCCTAAGATACAAATTAAATAAAGTAATGCCCGCACATGTCATTCCTTGATGAAAAATAGCTGATGCTTATTTAAGAGTAAGAATGGTAGTGATGCAAATGAAAAGTAAACAAAGAGAAGATAAAGCGGTGTGTAGAAAATGGTCGGAGCAGCAGGATTCGAACCTGCGACCCTCTGGTCCCAAACCAGATGCGCTACCAGGCTGCGCTATGCTCCGACACAATTCACAGGTTATTGGCTCCTCGAGCTGGACTCGAACCAGCGACCAATAGATTAACAGTCTACTGCTCTACCAACTGAGCTATCGAGGAACGACTCAACCTGTGGGCGCGTATATTAGTGATGGAGGCACATGTCGTCAAGCTAATTTTTGTAAATATTTTTAATAAAGTCGTTGTTTTTAATCATATTAACTAACTTCTTATATTTCGGTGTTACATGTGGTGCAATATAGGCATAAATAGATAGTGTGCTTCTATAAGAAGTAGTAGCTACGAAATAACAATATAAGTCGATTTGAATCGATAAGAAAAAGCTGAATAGAGATGTGATATGACATGTATTACGGGTAAAGATGCGCCGTTAGAAGACTCAATCGAAAAAATGTCCCACTTATTGTCAGAGTTGGGTTTTGATATAGAGGAGGTTAATTGGTTAAACCCTGTGCCCAATGTGTGGTCCGTGCATATTAGAGATAAGAATTGCCCCATGTTGTTTACAAATGGAAAGGGGGCTACTCAAGATGCTGCTAGGGCCAGTGCGCTGGGTGAATATTTTGAACGACTAAGCTGCAACTATTTCTTTGCAGACTTCTATCTAGGCAAAAGCGTAGCTGAGGCTGGCTTTGTCCATTACCCAAATGAAAGATGGTTTTCAGTAGAGTCTGATGAAATACCAGAAGGGTTATTGGATGATGCTACTTTAAGTCATTACAACATGGATGATGAGTTAACGGCCTCCATGTTGATAGATACAAATTCAGGGAACCGGAAAAGAGGGATTTGTGCATTACCATTTGTTAAACAAAAAACAAATGAGGAGGTATGGTTCCCTGTCAATATTATAGGCAATCTTTACGTTAGCAATGGTATGGCTGCTGGAAACACCTTATACGAGGCAAGAGTTCAGGCTATATCAGAGATATTCGAGAGACATATAAAGAATACTATTATCTCGTCGGGTATTAGCTTGCCGAAAATACCGGATGAAATAGTAAGCCGATATCCAAAAGTAGTTGAATCAATAACTGCGCTTCGTGAGCTAGGTTTTGTTGTTTATATCCTAGATGCTTCTCTGGGCGGCAAGTTTCCATTGGTTAATGTAACGCTATTTAATCCAGAGGATGGTGGTTGCTTTGCTTCTTTCGGCGCGCATCCAAAATTTGAGGTCGCATTAGAAAGAGCGGTAACACAGTTGTTGCAGGGGCGTGCCCTTGATCAATTGGTTGATTTTCCTGAGCCTTCTTTTGATATCCAGCTGGTTGCAGACTCTCATAACCTAGAAACACACTTTATTGATTCAAGTGGTCTGGTGTCATGGGAATTGTTTTCATCTGATACGGATTATGAGTTTGTTGAATGGGATATAGAAGGGAATACAAAAACAGAGTTTGAACATTTGTGTTACTTAATTCACAAAGTGGATATGGATATATATATATCGGATTATGAGCACTTAGGTGTTTATTGTTGTCGCGTTATTGTGCCCGGGATGTCTGAAATTTATCCAGTAGAAGAGCTGGTATGGAATAACAATAATGCTGGCGTTGATATGCGCAGCAGAATCATGGCGATAGCTACGCTTACTAATGTAGAGCTTGAAGAGTTGTATGAAGAGCTTGAAACGTTAGGGCTAGATGATCAGCAGTTGATATCTGATCTTATTGGTATTACCCCAGATACTGGTAGTTGTTATGACGGACTTCGAGTGGTGGAGCTAAAGTGTTTGATTGCTTTAGGCTTGCAAGAACATGGTGTGGCGCTGGAGTGTAATGATTGGTTGCTGCAATTTGGGGGGTTAAATAAATCACAGCTAAAAGTTCATCGTTGTCTTAATCAAATGCTTCAATTTACCTTGCTTGAAAAGGGTAAAACAGATGCGTTTTCAGTAGTGCTTAAAGACTTGTATGGCTCTGACTTGTTGGAGCAATGCCAAGACTTAATTAAAGGTAAGAATGTATTTGGCCATTTAACGGGTATTGATATGGATTTATCGCAACTTACAAAGCACTCCTCGTTGTTAGCTTCATATGAGCGTTTACAAAAAGCAAAAGCTTAATCTTTAAAGTCATTTCTTTAAGCTTTGATCGAGAGCAGGTTTTATGGGTTTTAGTGCAAGCTAAAAGCCTCCTGCTTCGGCAAAGTTCCTTTCTGTCGACTATCCTGAACCACTGTACAATTTAAAAAAAGAATTGACATGTGTTAAATGGGCTGTAATTAGACAAAAGTTCTATGGGGTAAAATCGCATGGCTACTGTTGTAGGATCTGTAAGCTTTATTGTTGGGCAAGCATATGCAATCAAAGCAGATGGAACACAGAGACTTTTAGCACTCGGAGATGAGGTATATGCCGATGAGGCTATACGCACGTCGCCGGATGCAAAAATTGAAGTATCCATGGCGAATGGTGAATCGGTAGTACTTGAAGGTGGTCAAAGTTGGTTGGTTACTGCTGAAACATATACTTCTGCCGAGGACTATCCTGTAGATGAAGCTGTACTTGATGAAGGGCTGGCGTCAGTTGAAGCTATCCAACAAGCCATCTTAGAAGGTCTTGATCCTACATTAATAGCTGAAGAAGCTGCTGCCGGTAACACTGCGGATGGCGGGACTGCTGATAATGAAGGTAATACATTTGAATTAATTGAAAGAACGGCGCTAGAAGGCAATCCTGAAGCAGGATATGAAACCATTGGTTTAGCTCAATCACAACCAGAAATTATACGAGAATCTGGGCTGTTTGATGTTACAGCTGCCGCCACGGTCGACATTAAAGATGACAGCCTCAACGATGACATGATCAGCAGCATCGATGCGCAGAACCTCACCGTCCTACAAGGTACGGTTGAAGCGGGCGGCAGCGTCGATACCCTGACGGTCACCGATGGTAATGGCACGAGCGGTCCGATCAGCAACCTGGTGGTTAACGCCGACGGTAGCTGGACAGCCGTTGTGGATGTGACGGGCTTAGACGATGGCACCCTAACGGTGACCTTGGATGCCAGCGATGCACTGGGCAACACCGCCGCGCAAGTCAGCGACACGATCAACAAAGACACGGTAACCACCGTGACCTTGGATCCGATTGCCGACACGGCGGATAACACCCCCACACTGGGTGGCACCGGCGAGCCGGGCAGCACCATTGAACTGAGTGATAACGGCAGTGTGATTGGTAGCACCACCGTACAACCGGACGGCAGCTGGAGCTTCACACCGACCACGCCCCTGAGCGACGGTCCGCATACGATCGTGGCCAGTGCGACGGATCTGTATGGCAACACCGATACGGCTAATGCTACTCCGTTTACAATTGATACTTCATTTGTGACGGCATCTATTACTTTGGATGCAAATATCACAACAAATGATGTTATTGACGCTGTAGAAGCTGCAGGGATGGTAACTATTACTGGTGTTGTTGGAGGAGATGTTGCTGTTAATGATACGGTTACATTAACAGTTAATGGAGTCGCTAAAACGGGGCTTGTTTACGATGATGCAGGAACTCTGAGATTCAGTATTGACGTTCAGGGATCTGATTTGGTTGATGATCCGAGCTTGTTAATTAATGCTAGTGTTACCACCACTACGGGTGATTTTAATGGTGAGGCTACAGCAACTGATACTGAAGGTTATAGCCTGCAAGATACCCCTATTGCTGTTGATGACAGTATTGATGTGCTTGAAGATTCTTCAGTTTCGGGGACGCTTGCTGATAATGATACGCCGAGTTTAGACGGCGGAAATATTTGGGCGCTAGCAACCAGTGCTTCCAACGGAGATGTAACTGTTAACCCTGATGGATCTTATAGTTACACACCTATAGCAAATTTTAGTGGCACGGATTCATTTACTTATACCATTACAGATGCAAATGGTGATGTGAGCACTGCATCAGTGACGGTTAACGTTAGCCCGGTTGATGACGGGGCGCCTGTTGCCGGAGATGACGCATTTACTACAATATTAGGTACTCCAATAATCATTACTGAGGGCCAGTTGTTATCTAACGATGTGTTGGCTGACCATGCAACTATTACTAATGTTAGTGCGGTAAGTAGTGGCTCACTAGTTGATAATGGTAACGGGACTTGGACTTATACACCAACTGTTGCAGGGCCTGCTAACTTCACTTACACATTAACCGATGATGACGGTGAAACATCTACAGCAACGGTTGACCTTACGGTTGTTGACCCTGTTGATGACTTGGCAACTGTTTATGAAAGTGCTCTGACTGATGGTACTGGCGGTGGTAGTACTATTGCTACTGGTAATCTTATTGACAATGATAGTGGCGGCTCTTCTATCTTGAATGTTGATGGTGTTGTCGATGGCGGTGCTGGAGATGCTGATGACCGCTCGGGATATATTGGTGTAGATACTAGTCTTGGATCTTTAGTGGTGGATACCTCTGGGGCTGATGCCGGTGACTATACATATACGTTGAATAATGCTGCTGATAATAGTGCGCCAGCTGATGATTTGGGTGTTACTGATTCGTTTAATTATGTCTCAGATACAACCTCAGCATCGCTTCAT